>NZ_KV833280.1:0-15579 GCF_001837615.1 Corynebacterium sp. HMSC070H05 | reverse complement strand
TTGCCCCTACCAACTACACGGAAACGGCAACATATTCCCAGCAGGCCGTCGAGTTTATAGTTGGTTATCTGCAGAAGGACCCAGAAGGGTGCCTCGACGCACTTAAGAGAAAAGCAGGAAAATAAAAACGCCAACCCTCGGAGCAAAGGAATTCTCAGGCCGAAGCCCTACTCCCATTCGGGAACCCAGCTTTATCCTTCTCGGGTTGGCGCTGTAGTCATAATGCTAATTGCACATGTTGTCTTGCACAACACCTATTTGCCTATCGGGGAGCAGGGTTGGGCAAAAACCATGAGGTAAAAACGTTGAAAAACGTTTCTCCAAAGCCCTTCAGCCTTTCAGGGGAGCTGGCCTCCCTGCCTCTGATCGTCTAGGGCATAGCGAACCCGGGCATTAACAGGGATCTGCAGACGGCGCTGAGTTCAACCAGGCGATCGATGAGTGCATCGGGTGGTACAACACCGAACGCATCCAACAACGACTCAAGGGACTAACCCCAATGCAGTGTCGGAATCAGACCCTTGAAGCCCTAACCACCGAGAATTAAACCAGTCCAACTTTCGGGGGCTAGTTCACCCGTGACACGCCCCTTTAGTTCGGGCTATTAGATCCAGTTTGATTTTTAAGGAAATCTAGGGGGAGGATCGAGGAAGCATTGACAAACTCGATACCAATAACTTTGCCATTTTTGTCAATGTCTATCTCTATCTCCCCTTCCATTCCTTCTGTAGTTATTGCTGATATCTGTTTTTCCGGAAGGATGTCTGACCTTGCTATGGCTAGATAGGCTGCGTCAGCTTCTGGGTCATAATCAAAATTCATTTCTTGACTTTCGTAACAGTAATCACGTTTCCGTTCGACTTGTTGACAATGATTCGGATCTCGTTGCCGGTCTCAGGGTGGCGTAATGGCCGTAATGCTACTTGTGCATGTTGGCTTGCACAGTATTTATTTGCCGGTCGGGAAACTGTGTACTTCGGCCTTTCAGGGGAGCTGGCCTCCCTGCCGAAAGCTGATCGTCTAGCTCGCACTGCCGCGCAACTAGACGACCAGCAAAAACACCCCGGAAGCACCCCGGGAACACCCCGTCAAACACCCCACCAACCCCACCTTGAGCTATCCCCGCGCAACTTTTTTCGTGTTGACAGGAACAGACTCAACTTCTCGTGCGTTACACATAGTGCGAAACAAAATTTAGGCACGAAAGGATGATGCGATATGGCATCGAAGTACACACAGAAAACGCAGGAGGCTTTGCAGCAGGCGCAGATGCGTGCGTCGGCTGCGGGGAACCCGGATATGCGCCCGGCTCATGTGCTTGAGGCGTTGCTGAAGCAGGACGGCGGCATTGCTGCCCCGGTGCTCAAGGCCACGGGTGTGGATCCGGAGACGGTGGCGCGCGAGGCTGGCGAGCTGATTAGTGGTTACCCGAGCGCGGAGGGCCAGGGCATGGCCAACCCGGGGATTAATAGGGATCTGCAGACGGCGCTGAGTGTTGCGCAGGATCTTGCAGGTGAACTTGGCGACGAGTACGTTTCCGCCGATGTTCTCCTCGCCGCGGTTGCGAAGGGTAAGGACGATGCGGCTGAGTTGCTGCAGAAGCGTGGCGCAACGTTTGAGGCGCTCAAGGAGGCGTTCCCGTCGGTTCGTGGTGGCAAGAAGGTCACCTCGGAGAATCCGGAGGATCAGTTCCAGGCGCTGCAGAAGTACTCGACGGACCTGACTGCTCGTGCGCGTGAGGGCAAGATTGACCCGGTGATCGGCCGCGATTCGGAGATCCGCCGTGTGGTTCAGGTGCTTTCCCGTCGTACGAAGAATAATCCGGTGCTGATCGGTGAGCCGGGCGTCGGTAAGACTGCGATCGTTGAGGGGCTTGCGCGCCGCATTGTGGCGGGCGACGTCCCGGAGAGCCTGAAGGGCAAGACCCTGATTTCGTTGGATCTTGGCTCGATGGTTGCGGGTGCGAAGTACCGCGGTGAGTTCGAGGAGCGTCTGAAGGCTGTGCTCGATGAGATTAAGGAGTCGAACGGCCAGATCATTACGTTTATCGACGAGCTGCACACCATCGTCGGCGCCGGTGCCACCGGTGATTCCGCGATGGATGCCGGCAACATGATTAAGCCGTTGCTGGCTCGCGGTGAGCTGCGTCTGGTCGGTGCGACGACGCTCGACGAGTACCGTCAGTACATCGAGAAGGATGCTGCCCTGGAGCGTCGCTTCCAGCAGGTTTACGTTGGGGAGCCGACGGTCGAGGACACCATCGGCATCCTTCGTGGCCTGAAGGAGCGCTACGAGGTGCACCACGGCGTGCGCATCCAGGACTCGGCGCTGGTGTCGGCGGCGGAGCTTTCCAACCGCTACATCACGAACCGGTTCCTGCCGGATAAGGCAATCGATCTTGTCGACGAAGCCGGCTCCCGCTTGCGCATGCAAATCGATTCTTCCCCGCAGGAGATTGATGAGCTGGAGCGTATTGTTCGTCGTCTAGAAATCGAGGAGATCGCGCTGCAGAAGGAGTCTGACGCGGCGTCGAAGCAGCGCCTCGAGCACCTGCGCGAGGAACTTGCTGATCAGCGCGAACGCCTCGGTGAGATGAAGGCGCGTTGGGAAAACGAGAAGGCTGAGGTGAACAAGGTCCAGTCCGCGAAGGAGGAGCTCGAGCGCCTGCGCAACGAGTCCGAGATCGCGGAGCGTGACGGCGACTATGCCAAGGTCTCCGAGCTGCGCTACGGCCGCATCCCCGAACTGGAGGCGGAGGTAGCCAAGGCGGAGTCTGAGGCCAGTAACAAGACGATGCTGGAGGAGGAAGTCACGCCGGACATCATCGCCGATGTCGTCTCTTCCTGGACGGGCATTCCGGCCGGCAAGATGATGCAGGGCGAGACCGAGAAGCTGCTCAACATGGAATCTGTGCTGGGTGAGCGTGTCGTCGGCCAGAAGGAAGCCGTCGTCGCGGTGTCGGACGCGGTGCGTCGCTCCCGTGCGGGCGTGGCGGATCCGAACCGTCCGATCGGCTCGTTCCTCTTCCTCGGCCCGACGGGTGTGGGTAAGACGGAGTTGGCCAAGTCGCTTTCGGAGTTCCTTTTCGACGACGAGACCGCAATGATCCGCATCGACATGTCCGAATATGGCGAGAAGCACTCGGTTGCGCGTCTGGTCGGTGCCCCTCCGGGATACGTCGGCTACGACGCTGGCGGCCAGCTCACTGAGGCTGTTCGTCGTCGCCCGTACTCGCTCGTGCTTTTCGACGAGGTAGAGAAGGCCCATCCCGACGTCTTCGACGTGCTTCTCCAAGTGCTGGATGAGGGGCGCCTCACCGACGGTCAGGGTCGCACCGTCGACTTCCGCAACACGGTGGTGATCCTGACCTCCAACCTGGGCGCTGGTGGTGACCGCGACCAGATCATGGAGGCTGTGAAGCGCCACTTCAAGCCGGAGTTCATCAACCGTCTCGACGATGTTGTGGTGTTCGATCCGCTGAGCAAGGACCAGTTGGTCGGCATCGTCGACATTCAGCTGGAGGGCCTGGCCGAGCGTCTCGCCGCCCGTCGCCTGGTGCTGGAGGTGTCGGATTCGGCGAAGTCCTGGCTCGCAGATCGCGGCTACGACCCGGCCTACGGCGCTCGTCCGCTGCGTCGCCTGATCCAGCAGGCGATCGGTGACCGTCTGGCGAAGAAGCTGCTGGCCGGTGAGATCCGTGACGGCGACACCGTCCACGTCGATGTCGCCGACGGCGGCGAGTTCCTCGACGTCACCGCTGGCGCCACCGCCGCCTAGTTCGGCGCTGTCGCTGTAAGCCCAGGTCGGGTGGAGAAAATCCGCCCGGCCTTTTCTTCTGCACGCTCCTTTTTCTGGACATTTGTCGCTTAATGAAAACATGTTTCACTTCACTCGACGTACTCCGGTGTGATCCGTATCATTCATGGCGACCGTCCCCTTTAGGAAAGGAGCACCACATGTCCACCCCAACTTCTATGCGCGCAGCAGTTGCCGAACAATTCGGTCCAACCGTCAAGGTCAAGGAAATCGACCTTCCCAAGCCGGGCCCGTTCCAGGCACTGGTGAAGCTCTCCGCCAGCGGCATCTGCCACACCGACCTCCACGCAGTGGAAGGTGACTGGCCGGTGAAGCCGGCTCCGCCGTTCGTGCCTGGTCACGAGGGCGTCGGTGAGGTCATCGAGTTGGGTCCGGGTGAGCATTCGGTCAAGGTTGGCGACATGGTCGGCAACGCTTGGCTCTGGTCCGCATGTGGTGAGTGCGAGTTCTGCCGCACCGGCCGTGAGACGTACTGCAAGCAGGCAGAATACGGCGGCTACACGGTGAATGGTTCCTTCGGCGAGTACATGCTCGTGGATACGCGCTACGCCCCGCGCATCCCGGAAGGCGCCGACCCGGTCGAGGTCGCACCGATCCTCTGCGCTGGCGTCACCGTGTACAAGGGCCTGAAGGAAGCACAGACCAAGCCGGGCCAGTTCATGGTCATCTCCGGCATCGGTGGCCTCGGCCACCTCGCGGTGCAGTACGGCGTGGCTATGGGCATGCGCGTGATTGCGGTGGACATTGCCGACGACAAGCTCGAACTCGCCAAGGAACTCGGCGCCGAGTTCACCGTTAACGCTGCTAACACCGACCCGGGTGAGGCCGTGCAGGAGTTCACCGACGGCGGCGCGCACGGCGTGCTGGTCACGGCGGTGCACCCGGCTGCATTCGGCCAGGCCATCGCGATGTGCCGCTCCAACGGCACGATCGTCTTCAACGGCCTGCCTCCGGGGGAGTTCCCGGCACCGATCTTCGACATCGTGCTGCGCGGCATCACCATCCGCGGCTCGCTGGTCGGCACCCGTCAGGACATGGCGGAGGCGCTCGACTTCTACGCCCGCGGCGAGGTGAAGCCGCATGTCACGGCGTGCGAGCTCGACGACGTGAACAAGGTGTTTGAGGACATGCGCAACGGCAAGATCGCTGGCCGTATGTCCATCAAGTACTAGGCGTTTGGCGTCTGTGGTTTAGCCTGCAGCCTGCAGCCCAAAGCCCGCAGTCAGTACGGTTTTTCCGGCTGGCTCCGGGCTTTGTCGTGTTCGGGTCCGCACCTTGACATGCCCGCTCTGTTCTAGACACATCGTCGAGTAAAGATTAGCTTCCTATTCTCGGTGTTCTTCGGCTTCACCGTCGTTGCAGGAGAAACGTGAGGGAGGCCGGTTAGGCAGTGAGCGAGGAACGAAGATTCCACGTTGTGTGAGTTAAATGAGATCTGAGGTTTGGTGCGCTCCTTTGAGGGAGTCGAGTCTCAGATACCGGTTGAGTTTCACAAAAGCAGAACCCTTACCGGATTGATCGTGGATGATCACTGCTGAGGTTCTAGCAGTATCTGGGTCTGTAGGTCCCGATAACAGGTAGATGATGTAGCTCCGGTCGGCGCGGTACCCCTTGCTTAGGCCGAACCCCATGACTGCTGCAATCCTTTGATCGCGCTGGTCCCCATTCTTTAGCCGCTTGACTTCGTTGTGAGACCAGTCTTGGGGGACGAATCGTTCTTGAATAAGGGGAAATACTTTTGCGATGTGTGCTTCAGGGGTATCAGGAAGAAAAGATGATGGTTGAGGGTTGTTCTTAGGATCGTCTTTCGGCAGGTAGAAACCTAGGTGTTTGACCTCTCGGCTCACTCGAACTGAGTCCTCAAGAATTATTGCCGATTGATGGTGATAAGTGTCGAACAGTGGGTATCGGAATGATTTATTCGCACTACGCTGAACTGTGGTGTTTCTCGTAGAAGCGAAGAGAACGGTGTCAGGTTCGTAAACGTTTCCAGGGCGGTCTTGCAAGACCTCATCAACCTTTGAGATTGATTCGATCCAAGTTGCCGCGTCTGGATCAATCCATTTTGCGAGTCTGAGGATCTTTCGGAGTTCAACGATGGGGTCGACGTGGAGCAGTGAGTCCTGGTGGGAGACTCTATTGCGCAGCTCTCGAAGGTCCTCGAGTGCACGCCCAACTACTTTCCTATCGCTCTTGCCTGGAAACACGGAGTTCAGGTGAGTGTTCCAAAGCTCAGCCACTTGAAAATCTTTTGAATGAATGAGCTGGACCCAGAAACCGAGATTTAACTGCGAGATTATGTCGTTTTCATCTGGTGCGGTTTGGTGAGTTTTGTTAGTCAACCGCGCTGCAACTTTGCCTACTGTGTTGTCGGTGTGAACGTTCCATGGGAAAGCAAGAGGGTGGATGGTCTCCAGCTTTTGCATCATGGAGTTCCTTAGGAGTACTTCCACGTGGTGAATTACTTCGGACAGTGCTGCTGACACGGCTGCGTTCCACTCGTACAGAGCCCAAGCGGATTCTTCTTTGTTAGCGGTTTGTTCAAGATACGGTTGAAGCCGTTTTTGGGAAACCCATTCGATTTTTCTTTTCATTCCAACCCCCGTTTGGATTCCGTATTTAGTGTTTTTCTGTACACTAGCCGACAGACCGTCTTGATAGACCTTGTCTTCGGCGGTGAGGGTCTTGTTGAAGCATTTGTTGCTTGCAAGGCCCTCGTTTCGTTTAGCACTGTGACTTCGTCGAAGGGGGCGACGGCGCACAGCCACCGAAAGCCCACAAACCAACAACCCTTCCACCAACCCTTCCAACAATCCGGCCACTCCGAGATACACTGCCCCTTATGCAGCCGACTACGACGATTCTCACCCGTGTTGTCATTCCTGGTGTGGAGAGTGAGCAGCTTCGGGCTCAGCAGATTGGGTCGAATTTGTTTGTGGTGGCGAGTGTGCCGTTCGTCGATACGACGCTCGCATTGGGGGACATTGTGGAGTGCGTGCTGGTCGGGGGCGCGTTCCACGTGGATCGTGTGGTGGTGCGTGGGGGCGCGTCGACGGTGCGTGTGTTGCCGGAGGATGAGAGCCCGCAGGAGATTGCGGCGACGCTGCTGGCGTTTGGTTGTCGCGTGGAGTTGGGCCCTGGCGGCATGTTGGCGGCGAGCATTGGTGCGGATTGTCCGCGCGAGGGGATCGCGGAGTGGCTTGGCGGTTTGGCGGAGCAGGGTGCGATTCAGCTTGCTCCGGGCTACATGGCTTAGCCGCGCTACCACCGACCGGCGCCACCAACCGCCTTACACCGCGCCCCGACCCCGAAACCTCGTTACACTTGCGCGCATGAGCGTTTTCGTTTCTGCCGCGGATCTCAATGAGCGTATTCAGGCTGGCCTGAAGCAGACCGTTATTGCTTCGCTCTGGGAGCCGGAGGCTGGTAAGGCGTGGTCGAAGTTTCAGTCCGAGCATGTGCCGACGGCGTTGTTTTGTGATCCGTCGTCGCAGTTGGCGGGGCTGCCGGGTCGCAAGGCGGGGCGTAACCCGTTGCCGGCGTTTGGTGTGGTGAAGAAGGCGGTTGCGAATTGGGGGATCGAGGAGGATCGCCCGGTGTACATCTACGACGGTGGCAACGGGCTGTTCGCGGCGCGCACGTGGTGGATTCTGCGTTGGGTGGGCGTGACTGATGTGCACATCGTGGATGGTGGGTTTGCAGCGTGGAAGCGCGAGAAGCTCCCCACGGTGGCGGGTCCGGGTGGCATTGTGGTGCCGCGCGAGCCGGAGCGCCTGGAGCCGGGCAGTATGCCGACGGCGTCGATGGAGGATGTCCGCGAGTTTGAGGGCATGATCCTGGACGCGAGGAGCGCGCGCCGTTTCGCAGGCCGCCGCGAGATCCTGGACCTGCGCGCGGGTCACATTCCGGGTGCGGTGAATCTGCCGGTGACAGATCTTTTCGACGACACCACGCACCTGATCAAGGACACCAACACCATCCGCGGCCGCCTGGCGGAGGTCGGTATCACCCAGAACACGGACCCGCAGAGCGTGATTACGTATTCGGGTTCGGGCAACCACTCGGCGAAGTTGTTGGCGGCGATGGAGCACGCTGGCCTGCCGGTGTTGACGCACTATGTGGGCGGTTGGTCGCAGTGGAGTGCGAATAAGGAGAACCGCGTGGTTACGCGTGTTTAGCGTGTCGTGTCGGCGGGCGCTGTAACATCGTCGCTGATGATTGCTGTGCTGTTAGTTCTCGCGTTTGTGGCGCTCGCCGCTGGTGTTGCGCTGTTTGTCGCTGATGCGCGTGAACGAAGCCCACGGCGTGCGTGGGCGCGGCAGCACGGATTTACGTTTGCCAAGGTAGACGATCTGTTGGCGGCGGAGTGGCGTCGTGGTGCGGCGTCTGCGGGGGCGACGGCGCGCGAGGTCGTGTCGGGCTCCGCGTTCGGCCATGATCTGCATTTGGCGGATTTGGGGGAGACGACGGTGCTTGCGGTACCCACCGGCCGCGAGGCGGATGTTGTGGTGGATATGCGCCGCGACGGGTTCGAGCCGACACAGCGCGACGATGACCTGGTGGAGGCCACCCGCGAGGGTGCGTTCACGGTCCATGCCACGAGTGTTGGCCCTGCGCGCAGGCTTATCGACGACCGCGTGCGCACCGCCCTATCCACCCTCCCGCCCGCAGTCAACGCGGTGTGGTTCGAGGGGGCGTGGGTGATTGCCCAGTTCGCGCCGGGGTCAACGGCGCAGGATTGGGATGCGTCGTTGGCCGCGGTGGCGCTGCTGGCGGATGCTGCGCGCACACTCCCGCCGGTCGAGGATGCTCCGTTGTGGGTGGGGGAGGAGAAGGTGCAGGGGGTCGTCGAAAAGCAAGCGGGCCCTGAGCGGCCGGAAGATCCGGTGGAGCTGCCCACGCGGGTCACGGGTGGGGAGCGCGGTGAGGTCGAGGAGCGCGATCTTGGTGGCGACGATGTTGCCGCGATTGCTGGCGACGAGCGCACCGGCACCGACCTGACACGGGTAAAGCGTGTGCAGGGACCGTCGTCGATTTTTGATTCTGAGGAGAAATGATGAAAGAACAACTTGCTGAACTGGTCAAAGAGCTTGCCGTGGTGCACGGGAAGGTAACGCTGTCGTCGGGCAAGGAGGCTGATTACTACGTGGATCTGCGTCGCGCGACGCTGCACCACGAGGCCAGCCCGCTGATCGGCAAACTGCTGCGTGAACTGACCGCTGATCTGGACTTCGACGCTGTTGGCGGCCTGACCCTGGGCGCGGACCCAGTGGCTACTGCCGTGATGCATGCGGAGGGGCGCCCGATCGACGCGTTTGTGGTGCGCAAGGAAGCGAAGAAGCACGGTATGCAGCGCCGCATCGAGGGCCCGTCCATCAAGGGCAAGCGCGTGCTGGTTGTGGAGGACACCACCACGACCGGCAACTCCCCGCTGACCGCCGTGGAGGCCTGCCGTGCGGAGGGCGCCGAGGTGGTTGCGGTGGCCACGGTGGTGGATCGTGCGACGGGTGCGGACAAGGTGATTGCGGACGCCGGCCTGGAGTACCGCTACCTGCTGGGCCTGGAGGATCTCGGGCTTGCCTGAGTTAGATAACGGGAAGGGCCCGACCGAGTGGATGGAGGGCCGCCACGGTGTGGGCCCCTGGGAGGGCGAGTGGCCGGATGATCCGCGCTACGACCCGGAGTACCTCGAACACGGCGACACCCGAAACGTTGTCGACGCCTACCGCTACTGGTCGCTGGACGCCGTGGTGGAGGATCTGGATACGCGCCGGCACCCGTTCCATGTCGCTATTGAGAACTTTGAAAACGACATGAACATCGGCACGGTCGTGCGCACCGCGAACGCGTTTCTGGCCAAGGAGGTCCACATCGTGGGCCGGAAGCGTTGGAACCGGCGCGGCGCGATGGTGACGGACCGCTACCAACATATTCGTCACCACGAAACGGTCGCGGATCTCATCGAGTGGGCGAACGGCGAGGGCATCGCTGTCGTGGCCATCGATAACACCCCCGGATGCGTACCCCTGGAAACAGCCGAGCTGCCCCGCGAGTGCGTGCTCCTCTTCGGGCAGGAAGGCCCCGGCGTGACCGAGGCCGCCCAGGAGGCGGCGGTGATGACCTGCTCAATCGCCCAATTCGGCTCGACGCGCTCGATTAACGCGGGCGTGGCGGCGGGGATCGCCATGCATGCCTGGATCCGCCAGCATGCAGACCTGTCTCACGCGTGGTAGCAAAACGGCGCGGTCTGGCAATATAACAGGCAAAATAACTGGCAACATACGTGGAAACGTCACTACTTAGAGGAGACATCAGTGCCTGAAACCTGGGCGCATCGTGCTGATTTGGCGGAATCGGCAATTACTGAACGTCACGCCCAGAAGCTCTGGATGTTGCCGAAGACCAACATGGCCGTCGTCGCCTGGCCGCCGGGGCTGAAAGACAAGCTGTTTTGGCACTGGCACTACTGGTGGCAGGCGCAGTACCTAGATTGTCAGGTGGATGCGGCGATGCGACGTCCGACGAAGACGCGTCGGCGCCGGATCCTCCAGACGATGCGCACGATCCAGGGGCGTAGCCGCGGCCGCTTGACCCGCAACATTTACTACGACGACAAGGCGTGGCTCGCGCTTGCCTGGGCGCGTGCGGGGCAGTTGCCGAAGAATAACGGCAAGGTGTCGTCGAAACGCTCGAAGGTGCTCGAGGATCTGGAGTTTGACCTGCTCTCGGGCATCGACCCGGTGGTGGGCGTGCTGCCGTGGCGTACGGGGGAGACGTTCTACAACATCCCGTCGAACGCGACCGCCGCGATGGTGTTCGCGCGCACCGGCCGGTTGGATAAGGCGCGCGAGATCGTCGACTGGATCTTTGACAACCTGGTGCGCGAGGACGGTCTGCTCAGCGACGGTGTTCGGATGCGCATGTCGGGGCCTGAGGTCGTCGATAAGATTTACACCTACAATCAGGGCACGGTGCTCGGCGCGAGCCTGGAGATCGCGCTCGCGCTGCGTGAGGATGTCGGCCTGGCCCACGACGAACCCATCGACTCGTTCGAAAACTCGGAGCGCGCCGATGCTTCCATGTTCTACATCACCCACATCCGCGCGATCGTGCAGGCCATCGCCCTGGAGATGGCCACCCCGCACGGCGTGCTGCTGAGCCCGCCGGAGGAGTCCGGCGAGGGCGACGGCGGCCTGTTCAAGGGCATCCTCGCGCGCTACCTCGCCGACGTGGCCACGCGTCTGCCGGAGGATTCGAAGGAGAACATCGCCACGAAGAAGATCGCGGCGCGCCTGGTCATGCAGTCCGCCGAGTCGCTGTGGTCGCACCGCCTGGAGGTCGACGGCCTGCCGGTTTTTGCCGCGGAGTGGACCGAGGATGCGCGGCTGCCGCATAACTATGGGTTGGGGCCGGCGTCGATTAGCGAGGCCGTGGGGCTCGTGCGTATCGACGAACGCGACCTCTCCGTCCAACTCTCCGGCTGGATGCTGCTTGAAGCAGCGGCGAAGGTGTCTGCAGCAATGGCGTAATATCGTGGGCACCGTTGTGGCAAAGGGAGGTGCTCGGGACGCATGCAGAAGAACAAGCGGGCGTTGATCGTCGTTGATGTGCAGGCAGGATTCCTGACCGACTACACGTCGCGTTGCCTACCGCGCGTGCACGAGCTCCTCGCTTCTGATGAGTTTGACCTGGTTATCGCTACCAGGTTTTTCAACCCTGATGGGTCGGCGTTCCGTACCCGCATTAACTGGGATCGGTTGTCCTCGCCTGAGGAAGTGCAGCTCGATCGGCTCGTGGAAGAGCGCGCGGACATCATCATCGACAAGGACACCTACGGTTGCGGCGAGGCTTTGCTTTCTGCACTGAAGTCTCACGGGATTTCGGGGGCTACCCTTGTCGGCATTGATACTGACGTGTGCGTTTTGCAAAACGCTGCGTACCTCTTTGACCATGGCGTCAATGTTGATGTGGACCTAGCGGGTTGCGCCACAAACGGTGGCCCCGAAGCAGACGCTGCCGCGGCACGTCTGATGGGGCGGACAATCGGTTATAAACACACGCGCGGACACACCGCAGCGTAAGAACAATTTCGGGGGGCGAAATGCAGTGGGGGTTTACAAGATACGAGTTTGCACCGACAGATGTCGGTGGGCCGATCACAGATGCGCGCGTCATAGCTCGTATCGAAGGCGAATTCCGAGCTCTCGGGTGGGAGCAATGCACGGAAGTGTTTGGTACGCGCGATCACGCATTGTTGCTACCACGCACGTATGCAATCGTCTCAAAGGGCGATACCTTGCTTTATCTTTCCCAGTCCGGGTACGGAGTGGCCCGATACCAATTCGACTACCGCGCTGATATCGGGGAAGAGCCAGTTGCATCCGTGGCAAACGCGCTTCGGGATCGTGTTCTGTTCCAACAATCACTCAGCGATTCACCAGATAAGACAGTGCGTGAAGTCGAAGAATTGATTCGGTATATTAGGAAGATTCAGGAGCGTTACCGGCGGGAACTCTTCCGAGGTTCTGCAAACGACGCGGTGCACGAATATTCATTCTCGGTCTACGCGGTATCTGAGCCCGTCGACGATCGCTTGGTCCACGCGCTTCTGCATCCAAGAGATGTTGGTTGTTCCCTAGGACTGGATCAAGCCAACCTTCCGTCGACCAACCACTTGGTAGACCGAATCAATGGAACAATCCCAAATCTTCCGTGCCCGATCATTGATAGTCAAGGGCACCGTTTCTGGAGCAGCTGGTCGGCCAGCGTTATCGGGGCAAGTTGTTCAGGATTAGAGGAACTCGTCTCACTTAGTGAATTCAGAGTTCAGTCGACCTGGCTCGCTGCACACAAGACCGCGAAGATGGCAGCACAGGTTGACCTCGCAGGACTCGATTCGAAGGGATCCTCCAAAATGCGATTCCTCCAGTCTGACTTTGTATTGGTTGTCGCACGGCACCGTGAACGCTTAGGGGCTCATTCACCTGCACTCCACTCAAGCTTGTTGGACGAAATCAATCGTTCGAGTGATCTCGACGCCGAAATAGCTCGAGCCGAGACAAACCTCGAATCTGCTGTTGCAACGATGGCGTATTACGACGAACGCTCGAACCTAAAAGGCCGAAGACTCATTGAATTCGCAGCGTGGGTTTTCGGTGTAGCGGGTCTAGCCGAGCTTCTTGTCGAGCTTCCACTCCGCCCAAACACGTTTGCTACCCACCCGTTTTCTTTCGCTGCGTGGCTCCTCTTGGCCACTGTTGGGGGCATTGTGGTTTTCCGTCAGCGGTAGTTTCCTAAAACGGGCATACTGGTGTGCGTAAACGGTCCCAATCCCAGGAGGATTTTCATGCCTATCGCAACCCCCGAGGTCTATAACCAGATGCTGGATTCCGCCAAGAAGGGCGGCTACGCGTTTCCGGCGATTAACTGCACGTCTTCGGAGACGATCAACGCGGCCATCAAGGGGTTCGCGGAGGCGGAGTCGGACGGCATCATTCAGTTCTCCATCGGTGGTGCGGAGTTTGCGTCTGGTCAGGCTGTGAAGAACAAGGTGACGGGCGCGAAGGCGTTGGCTGCGTTTGCGCATGAGGTGGCGAAGCATTACGACGTCAACATTGCACTGCACACCGACCACTGCCAGAAGGAAGTGCTCGACGACTACGTGCGTCCGCTCATCGCTTACTCCCAGGAGCGCGTGAACGCCGGCGAGCTGCCGTTGTTCCAGTCCCACATGTGGGATGGTTCCGCGGTTCCTATCGACGAGAACCTGGAGATCGCCCAGGAACTCCTGGCTAAGGCTCGCGCTGCGAACATCATTCTCGAGGTGGAGATTGGTGTTGTCGGTGGTGAAGAGGACGGCGTTGAGGCGAAGGCCGGCGCGAACCTGTACACCTCGGAGGAGGACTTCGCCAAGACCGTTGATGCCCTGGGTACCGGCGAGAATGGCCGCTACCTGCTGGCGGCGACCTTCGGCAATGTCCACGGCGTGTACAAGCCGGGCAACGTGAAGTTGCGCCCCGAGGTCCTGGATATGGGCCAGAAGGTTGCGGAGAAGAAGCTCGGCCTGGCTGAGGGCACGAACCCGTTCGACTTCGTCTTCCACGGCGGCTCCGGCTCCGAGAAGGAGAAGATCGAGGAGTCCTTGCGTTACGGCGTGATCAAGATGAACGTGGACACGGATACTCAGTACGCGTTCACCCGCCCGGTTGTGTCGCACATGTTTGAGAACTACGACGGTGTGCTCAAGATTGATGGCGAGGTGGGCAACAAGAAGATGTACGACCCGCGTTCCTACCTGAAGAAGGCCGAGAACGCTATGGCTGCGCGCGTCATCGAGGCGTGCCAGGACCTCCACTCGGTGGGCAAGTCGGTTTCTAAGTAAGCCACTGCTTATCGACGACACCACCTCCCCGGGCCCCACAGCCCAGGGAGGGTTTCCCTTTCGGGCCTAAGCTGTTTAACCATGGCTAAGCAGAGGATGGGCACGCGCGCGCGTCTGCAGTTGGTTGATAAGTCGCTGCAGTCGCGGGTGAAGCGTGTGCGGAAGCGGTTGTTGCCAATTTTGCAGATCGCCTTGGCCGCCGGGTTCGCGTACTACATTGCGCACGACGTGATGGGTCACGCCCGGCCGTTTTTCGCCCCGATTGCCACGGTGATCATCATTGGCATGACGGGCGGCGACCGTGTGTCGAAGTCGGTGGAGATGGCCATGGGCTGCGTGCTCGGCGTGCTGGTGGGCGACCTGATTTTCTACCGGCTCGGCGCCGGCGGCTGGCAGATCGCGGTGATTGTCGCTGGGTCGTTGTTGATCGCGTCGTTTTTGAGCAAGTCAGTTCTGGTGAATAACCAGGCCGCGATCGGTTCGATCCTGATCGCGACAATCATGCCGCCTGGTAGCGAGTTCACCGGCGTGGACCGCACTATCGACGCCATCATCGGCTGCCTGATTGCAATGGCAGTCATCGCCCTGGTGCCTCAGGCTCCGATGTCGGAGGCCCGCGCGGAAGTGTCCAAAGTGATGGGCATCGTCTCTTCGGTTCTCGACGACGTGGCCACCGGCCTCCGCGAACGCAACCCCAACATCATCGACGAGGCCCTCGAGCAAATCCGTGGCACCCAAACGGGTATCGATGACTTAGCCGCCGCGATCAAGTCCGGCGAAGAAGCCAGCCGTGTCTCCCCGTTTTTGTGGGGCACTCGCCGCTACATCAACTCCCTGGCACGCGTGATCCCGCCGGTGGATAACGCGGTGCGTACCTCCCGTGTGCTCGCGCGCCGGGCTCACGTTCTTGTCGAGGACAGCGACACCATCACCGACCAACAAATCGAGCTCTTGGACACCTTGTCCCGCGTCTGCCTCGAACTTTCCGAGGTCTACGACGTGAACTCCCGCGTCGCCCAAGCCACCGTCATCCCGGAGTGCGTCAACGAGTTGCGTGCTGCGGGCCAGGCCGCCGGCATGGATATCGTCCCCAAGGATGCCGTCCTGTCCGCCTACGCCATCCTCGCGCAGACCCGCTCCCTGATCGTGGACCTGCTGATGGTGTGCGGCATGTCCCGCGAGTCCGCCCTCGCCGCCCTGGTGCCTACTTCCACGACGCCGAAGTACGAGCCCGAAACCTTCGACTTCGACTAGTTTCACGCCGCCCTGTTGCCGGCGCCGGTGAGCCGCCCTTCCGCCGCGCCGCCCTGTTGCCCGCCCTGCTCCCTGATCGTCTAGCTCCCTCGCGGCACAACTAGACGTGTTATGTCCATGAACATTTT
>NZ_KV833279.1:0-6437 GCF_001837615.1 Corynebacterium sp. HMSC070H05 | reverse complement strand
GCCATCATCGACCCTGTGAATGAGGCATCGATTGGCCTAGCTGTGAGGCTCGGACTTGCGCATGTTCCCGGAGCGGGCGTCCCCGGCGACTACGAGGTGTACCGGCTTTCCTAGCTGAAATAACAGCCCTGCTCACGTCCAAATGACGTCAGCAGGGCGTTGAACGACAAAACAATGCCAGTAAACACCGGCAATTGCCTTATCCAGTGAGTGATGATGCCTCTTCGCGTTGGCTCGTGCTCAGAGAGCTTTTTCCTTCACTTTCAGCTCTTTTATCCCCTCGTAGGTGGCGAAGGTGCTGGACAACAGTTACTGCAATTGCACCAACCAGCACGATGTAGATTCCGATCGTGATCGGTGACGAGAACAGAATTGAAGGATCGCCTTCGGAGACTGCAAGTGCACGACGGAGCTCGGTCTCTGCCAGTGGCCCCAGGATGACGCCGATAAGCAGTGGCGCAATGGGCATTTGATACCGGCGCATGAGGAACCCCAAGAAACCAAGAGCGAAGAGAAGGAAAAGGTCAAAGGTGGAGGAAGAGATCGCATAAACACCCAGCATCGCGACGATAACAATGCCTGCGTACAGGTAGTGATTGGGAATGTAGAGCAACCGAGCCCACATCGGCGCCAAGAAAAGGTTCAACGCAAGGAGCACAAAGAGGGCGATAAACAACGAAGCCAGAAGAGTCCACACCAGGTCACCGGACCGCTCAAAGAGCAAAGGCCCTGGCTGCATTCCATACTGCTGGAAAGCAGCCAGCATGATGGCGGCCGTCGCAGAAGTAGGTAGGCCCAGAGCCAGCAACGTTCCCATTGCGGTTCCCGCAGTTGCGTTACCTGCGGCCTCTGGTGCTGCAAGCCCTCGGATTGAGCCAGTGGTACCAAAATCCGTATCACCGGTGTGCTTCGCTATGCGCTTCTCCGTACCGTAAGCCAAGAATGTCGGCACCTCAGCACCGCCCGCCGGGATCATTCCAAACGGCGCACCGAATAGAGTGCCGCGGACCCAAGCCGGCAGGGCCTTCTTAAAGTCCTTACCTGAAAGCTTGGCGATGCCACCAGTTGAGAGCTTGTGCGCTTCTGGGTCCTTGCGGATCCTGGATGCGATATGGAAAACCTCTCCTAACGCCAGCAAACCGACCGTAATTACAACGATATCGATGCCGTCGAATAGCCCAGGCTGGTCGAACGTAAACCGGGACGACCCGGACGGCCCATCGATACCAACAAGTGACAGCGCGACACCGATTGCGAGCGCTCCGAGTCCCCTAATCACAGACTCTGACACCACGGAAGAGATTGCTACGAAAGCAAACACGGCAAGTGCAAAGTACTCCGCCGGTCCGAACTGCGTTGCCATCTTCACCAAGTACGGCGACATGAATACAACGATGATGGTCGAAAACAGACCACCGATGAAAGCGCCGATAGCTGCCGTCGCAAGTGCCTTAGCCGCTTGACCGTTTTTGGCCATTCGGTGACCTTCGAAAGTTGATGCAATTGCTGACGACTGACCCGGCGTGTTCAAAAGAATTCCTGCGGTGGAATCACCGAACAGCCCGCCGAAATAAACACCCGCAAACATAATGAATGCTGCTGTGGGGTCGAGGGCAAAGGTGATCGGCAACAGCAAGGCCACTGCCATAGAGGAGCCGAGTCCCGGCAAAACACCTACTGCTGTACCGAGCACCGCACCGATAAATACAAATAGAAGGTTGTAGGGCGTGATAGCGGACAAGAAGCCCTCAAACAGAAGTCCTAACTGATCCATCAGATGCCTCCAAAAAATCCGGTCGGTAGATTCAGCCCCATCAGAGCGCCAAAAATCAGTTGAATAACGGATGCCACGATGAGCGAAACCCAAATATCAAAAACTGGTCGCTCTGACCCCAGGAAATGCGCTACCAGCCAGAACAATGCAGCAGCGGCTATCACCCAACCCAAATAGGGAAGCGCGATAATGAATGCCAGAACCGATACGAGGACCGCACCGAGCGTCTTCCAGTCAGAATTCACAATCGGTCGAGCCTTTGAATCTGCCGGAATGTCAGCCTTTTCTTTCCAGCTGCGCCGATTCAACAGTTCCTCGTGCAACATGGAATCTTCGCTGTACTTCATGCCAGCAAGATCGTGAAGCATGTCGATAGACATCTCGTAGATGTCCGAGTTATCTACGGAGTCAGCACCTTTTTCAACTTCTGGCCGTCGAACGATGTCAAAAGCTAAGGCTGCTGCGAATATGGCAGTCAAGATTCCCAACAGCATGGGAGTAAATTGAGGTCCCGGCTTGCTTTCGGAAAGCACTTCCATCGTCAAGGATCCCCAGATCAGGATCCCAGCCACGATTGCCAGAATGGCAACCATGACAAATTCGCTTCTCCCGCGCAGCACCGACTTTTCGCTACTTTTCATTTCTACAATCCCAACTGTTCGATAAGTACCTTCGTGCGGGCTGTCTCTTCATCGATGTAACGATCAAGCTCCTCGCCGGTCATGTAGGCGTCGGTCCAACTGTTACGGTGAACCGCCTCTTGCCATGCTTCACTTCGATGCAGTTCATCAACGATCTCTCGCAGTTCTTCCTCTGCTTCTGCAGGAATGCCGGGAGGTGCCAGGAACCCTCTCCAGTTGGACATCTCTACGTTGATGCCTTGCTCCTTGAAGGTGGGCAGATCAGGTGCCGTCTCGATTCGCTCACCAGATGAAATTGCAAGCGCCCTCAGGGTTCCTGCCTCGACCTGGTCGGCGATTTCGTTATAGCCAGAGATGCCGATATCGGTCGTATGGCTCAACAGCGAGTTCAACGCCTCCCCACCCCCTGAATACGCAATGTAGTTAGCGTCTTTTGGATTGATTCCAATTTCCCCGGCGATGGCCCCGGTCAACAAATGATCAATAGACCCGAGCGATCCTCCCGATATCGAGAATCCTTTCGGATCGGCCTTCCATGCAGTAACAACGTCATCGAGCGTTTCATATTCAGAATCTGCAGGCACCACCAAAGCTGAGTAGTCATCCGACAGACGAGCAAGCGGCACTACATCCTTAAGCGTCGCTCCACTCCCCTTTAGCTCGATGGCGCCGATCATGACACCACCCGTAGTCATGATTGTTGATTCTTCCCCCTGCATTTGCACAAATTGCGAAAGCCCGATCGTCCCACCGGCGCCGGGAATGTTCACGACTTTTGCGTTATTAACAATGCTGTCTGCACGTAAAACCTGTTGGGCTTCCCTAGAAAAACCATCCCAACCTCCACCAACCGCTGCTGGAGCGATGATGGTCAGATTCGCACGAGCCTCCCCCGTACTCGCACTGTTGGCCGACTGATAGATAGCTGCTCCCGATAAACCAATAGCAACGGCTGCGGTCACAACTTGCAACGCTTTAACCATGGCGCCTCCTTTCGTTGCAAACATCGACATAACATTGTCCCGTATCACTTACAACCGATAAATGTGAACCGTGTCATGTTTCTAAACTTTCTACACCAAAAACATTCCGAACATAAGGGGTTGATTACTGTTTCTATTTGTGCTTAGTTTGTTTTATTCTCAGCACATTGAGATGCAGGACACTTTCAATGCCGAAAGGACACGTATGTCAGACAACATTTCAACTGCACGCCAGGACATCGATGCAGACGTCATCGTGATCGGAGGCGGAAACGCCGGGTTCAGTGCCGCCCATGCTGCTGCAGAACGCGGACGCAAAGTCATCCTTCTCGAGCGCGGCGAAGGTGACAGAGCAGGCGGAAATTCCTATTTCACCGCCGGAGCAACCCGAATCGCTCACGGTGGGTTGGAAGACCTTAAGGACCTCGTCGAGTATGACGAAAGGCACGAAAATACCGTCGTGCCTCCCTATTCGGCAGATGAGTACCGTGCCGACCTGGAGCGTGTCACCGAAGGTCGGACAGATGCTCGTATGGCAGAGATCCTGGTCAATGAATCTGCCGATGCCCTTCGCTGGCTCAAGTCCTTGGGATTGAAGTACCGCTTGATGTATGAGCGTCAGGCGTACAAACGTCCAGATGGTTCATACCTCTTCTGGGGCGGCCTGCATGTTGGAAATGTAGACGGTGGCGTAGGCCTCATCGCTGACCACACACGCGTTGCTCAGGAAAACGGCGTTGATATTCGATACGGGGTGCGCGCGCTAGACCTTCTCCTTGAAGACGGAAAGGTATGCGGGGTCATCGCAGAAAAGGATGGTCAGCAGTTCACGCTCCGCGCCGAATCCACAGTGATTGCCTCGGGCGGTTTTGAGGCCTCCCCCGAAATGCGTGCTGAGTACCTGGGTGAGCGCTGGGCGAACGCTAGGGTCCGTGGCACCCTATACAACGTTGGCGACATGCTCCGCGCTGCTCTGAAGATCGGTGCCGCGAAGGGCGGAGACTGGGAGACATGCCACTCAGTTCAATGGGATGCAAACCCCGAGATCAACGAATCCAATATCGAACTCACCAACCGCTTGACCCGTCAGTCGTACTTCTTGGGCCTGCTCATCAACAATGAGGGCAAGCGCTTCCTCGACGAAGGAGCGGATTTCCGAAACTACACCTACGCAAAGTACGGAAAAGTAATCCTTGAGCAGCCCGACTCAATCGCTTATCAGATCTTTGATGCTGATCTCCGCCCAACGCTTCGCACCGAAGAGTACGACATGCCAGGAATCTCCGAGGTGAAGGCAGATTCTCTGGAAGAGCTCGCAAAGCAGATTGGTGTAGACCCAGACACATTCGTTGCGACGATTAACGACTTCAACGCGAACGTCAACGATGCAGAGTTTGATCCCACAGTCAAAGATGGAAAGGCGTCCTCTGTAACTCCGCCGAAATCCAACTGGGCAACGCCTATCGATAAGGCACCGTTCTATGCCTACCCGGTTACTTGTGGCATCACTTTCACCTTTGGCGGTCTGAAGGGCGACGACAACGGGAGAGTTCTCAATGAATCTGGCGAGATCATTCCAGGACTGTTTGCTTGCGGCGAAGCTCTCGGCGGACTGTTCTCCACGAACTACCCTGGTGGATCTGGACTTGCAGCGGGATGCGTCTTTGGTCGCCGTGCAGGTAGTGTTGCATAAATAGCGGAACACTGGTGTACAAACTAGCCCGGCCCTTCGGCCGGGCAATTTTTACGGAGGCTCTCAAAATGCGCGATGACATATTCACCCAACTTCGCAACGAGATATTGAATGGCACGCTTCTGCCCGGCACTCAACTGAAAGAAGTCCAGCTGGCTAACCGCTTTGGCGTTTCTCGTACACCGGTCAGAGATGCACTTTCCCGTTTAGAAGACTTGGGGTTGGCAGAACGCGTTAATCGAGGTCTCGAAGTGCGCGGTTTGGATCCAGAACAAGTTATCCAAGTCTACGACATGCGGATCTTGCTCGAAGTCGAAGCGTCCGGCCAAGCTGCTCAGAATCGGAACCTGAACGATATCCTCACGCTTGAAGCACTCCTGGAAAGAGATAGGAGCTTAGAAAATCCGACGGATGCCGAGCTCATCCAAACCAACCTGGAATTTCACCGTGCAGTCTGGAAAGCGACCCAAAATCCTGTTCTTATCGATCTACTAGAGCGCCTCATGACCCATTTGGTTCACGCTCCTACATCCACGCTTAGCGTCGACGATCGACAAAACGAGGCCCTGAATGAGCACGCTAAACTCATAGAAGCAATTAGCGATCGCAATACTGCGGCCGCTCGAGATATTGCCAAGCAGCACTTCAGCACAGCGCGCGAAATCCGGATGAACCTACTCCGAAAAGCTGCTCTACGAGATGCCACTCAGTAGAGGTTCACAACCCTAAGATCCCAGATCCCGGACTGCTCATACCAACGAGTCCCATGGCTCTATCGGCCTGATCGGGTACCGCTCATCAACGGTAAAGCGTTGGCACACCACCTGCGTGTCGTCGTCGATATCAAGCTCCCCGATGTATTCCACAAATTCTGGCGAGCGCCAATAACGTTCATGCCCGGCACGCCATTCGCCGGCATCCGTGTAGCCCTCTCCCTCGGCAATGGCATGCTCGTCGCTCACGTCCGCCAACCGGTAAATCTGAACCTCAGTCGTGCGGATGACGCACACCACGTTGTCATGTGAGTCAAGGACGGCCTCGAGGGCACCCACTTCCTCATGCGGCTGATAGTCGTTGGGGTATTCAGCCAGCAAGGATGCTGTCGCAGTTTTCGTGCCGCCCAGGATGGCGTTGACAAGAGCGTCACGGAGCGGGCCTGGAAAGGCGAACTCGCCACGAGGCAACTCCGAAATGGGTTCTGCGGCGTCCCGATTCATACATTCATATTAGGCAGCGAGGCTCACCGTCCTTGGTGTCGCACTGTTATGCCTCGTAGTTTTGGGTTTCCGCAATCCTGGACAGTCGTTTTCCGCTGATCGTCTAGCTCTGTGTTTGTGCAACCAGAC
>NZ_KV833278.1:0-17153 GCF_001837615.1 Corynebacterium sp. HMSC070H05 | reverse complement strand
AATACCCCTACCAACTACGCGCACTCAGCATATGTCCACATTGTCGCATTCTCTCCAGCTGTACTGCGGTCGTAGGCGTACCGTTCGTCGTCCCGGAGTTGAAAAACTTTGATGAAAAGATCGAAGTCATACTTGTTAAATCTGCGTTTTTCTCCACGGTGATAGATGGTTGTCTTCGACTTTGCGAGGCGCTTGAGCACCTCGTTAACCGCCAATTTTTTGGTGTATGGATAGTAACTAGCTGCATCGCGGACATCCTTGACAATGGCAATGCCCGCATCAGCATCGCTATCGATGTAGACATTGAGATCAGCATCCTTCGACTTCTTGACGATGCGGAGGTTCGTCTCATAAATCGCAGCAGCGGCTCCCCCTTCACCTGTACCAGCCGCGTCTGCTGCAAACTGTCTCATTTTTAGGAGCTTCTCCGCGACGTGTGGTTCATATTTTGCCCGGATTACGTCGGGATCAATAGCACCACGACGCACAGCAAGCGTGAGGTGATTTTCCGGAATTAATTCACTTACAGACTCGCCATGCAGCTCGAGCAGTTTGTCTGCATAGTTCATCACTGACTTCTGCAGGAATGGACCGATAAAGATCTCGTACTCGTCAGTAATGAAATGCGTATTGATGTTACGGAAACGGATGATCTCAGCCATGTTCACTCGTAATGGATCTTTGTCGTTCGTAAAAATTTTCTTCAGGCAATCCGCAAGCGCGATTGTCTTCCCCGGCTCATCGGGGTAGTAGATAGCCTCGACTCCTCGTTCTTTGACTAAGTACGCCTTGAGCATGAGCTCCCAAGCATTACAAAGAAATATCGAGCAGGACTCAGCGTGATATTTCAGAGTCGGACGGTTGTAAAGCTCCAACGCAAGAATGAAGGCTTCTTTACTCTTCTCCAAAAGGCGCTGGACGATCTCTTCATACCCCATTTCCATAACGACTCAGTCTAACGATCAACGCGACGCCCTTAGTGCTGGTCGTCTAGTTGCGCGGCAGTGCGTGCTAGACGATCAGCTTTCGTCGAAAATGTTTCCCCAGGTGATGATGGAAACGATGGTCGATAAAAGAAAGATCGTCTAGTTGCACAAAAACGCAGCTAGACGATCAGGGGCGCGTTTGCCTCACGGTTGTTACGGGTTAAGCGACAAAAAGAAAGCCGCTGGGCGCGACTGCACCTAGCGGACATTCTCTTAATTACCGGATTTTAACCCGTCTTGTGAGAACCAACTGTATATATAGTTTTGTGCAGAAGCAAACTACATATTCGATTACGCGTGCTCTTTCTGACCCTCGCTTCAAAACTTACATACAGGCAGCCGGGGGCTCAGAAAAACAAGCACTTCTGCTCTACCTTTGGAATATCGAGATGGCGGGAGCTGTCGCTGCGACCACAGGTATGGTCGAAGTACAACTCAGAAACAGCATCAATTCACGCCTTCAAACTTGGAATGCATCCCAACCGGTTAATGATCCAAACCGTACTTGTGCGTACACAAGGGACTGGCTAAAGGATCCTGCACCTCGACTTCGCCAGATTATTTCGCCACCACGCAAAAGGCCACTTTGGCAAAAAGCGGAACCAGCCCTACGAGACGAACTTGGCAATTGTGCAAAGCCGAATCCTTCTCATGACGACCTTGTCGCGGCTTTGCCTTTCGGTTCATGGCTTTTCATCTTGCCTCAACCCCAGGTTTCTTCTCCTCAAAATCCCCGGATGCGGATTTGGGACGAGACTCTCAAGCATGCATTTACTGCTCGGAACGCTTCCGAATTCCAGAGCGCTAATCCCGCTGTCATTTACCAGTGGGCAAATGCAGTACGGCACGCACGAAATCGTGCAAGCCATCTAGAACCGCTGCTTGACCCTGGGCAATTGATCCGTGTTCATCGAATATCCGCACGCCTTATGCATTCAATGAACCCCGCTGCCGCATCCTGGCTAGCGGGGCAGCAATACATCCATTCAGTGCTTAAAAGGAAACCCGTGTAGCTACTCTCTTGCCGGAGAGGTGCTGCGGTCGTCGTTACGCATGGGCACCCACTTGAGCGCGTAGGCCATGATCACCACGCCCACGGCGATGGCGAAGGACACCCAGCCGAAACCGGTGGTGAAGCCGGCGATGACGGCGATCGGTGCGAGGATGGTCATGCCGATTTCGAAGGGGGCGAAGCCGACGTAGGCCACGCCGTACTCGTTGAGGGTGCCGGACTTGAGTTTCGGGTCGACCATCTTGAGCAGCGCGATGCCGGTGGCCACGGCGGCGGTGGCCCAGCCCCAGCCGAACAGGCCACGCTCGAGCCAGTTTTCGCCAAAGAAGGTCGGGCCGGCCCACAGCATCCAGACCACGCAGAACACGGTGCCCAGGACGAACATGACAACCAGTGCCTGCCAGTAGCCGGCGAGTGCGGCGGGGACGATAGACGCGATGCCGAAGGCGATCATGTAGTCGGTGGCAGCGCCGGAGATGGAGTTGATGGTGGAGCCGTCGAGGTAGTTCGGGCGGCCGGCGAGTCGCAAGGCAAGACGGCCGACCAGACCGACCACGAACGACATGGCGAACAGCGGGATGGACACGTTTGGCCACTGCCCCTTGATCAGCGTGTTCAGCAGGTACGCGATGAGCACGGTGAACACGATGAAGCCGGCGTGCAGTGCGAGCGGTTCGATGGACGACGGGTTGGTGGTGGCTTTGCCGATGGAGGGGCGTTCTTCCTCGTTGCGGATGTAGCCGGTGCGCAGGTCGTCGGGAAGATCGCCCGCGAGCTGGGACGCCTTGCCTTTGCGGATGCCCCAGTTGGCCATGATCACGCCGCCGACAATCGCCACGAGGGTGCCCACGGTGGCGGAGGTGAAGCCGAGAGAGGATGCGCCTTCAACGCCGATCTCCTCAAGCGCGGAGCCGACGGCCGCTGCGGTGCCGAAGCCGCCGACGAAGCCGACGGGCAGCATCATGCCGAACCACGGCTCGGTGCCGAATACGGGTGCGAAGAGGTAGATGCCAAGCAGGATGAATAGGCCCCATTGCCCCATGAACATTGCGGTGGAATAGCCCCACATGTTGCGCGCACCGGTGGCCACGGACCCGCCGAATTGCATCGAGTACGCCATCGACGCGAACACCACCGCGATGAGCAGCGTGGTGTACGTGCCCACCTGGTCGGACCAGTTAATCAGGCCGAGGACTTCCGGCCCGAGGATGAGCCCGATAAGGCCCGCGGTGATCGGTGCAGGCAGCAGCAATGCTTGCAGTACGCGCAGTCGGTTGCGCAGGACGTTGCCGACGATGAGGAGGAGGGAGATCCATCCGATGTCGGTAAGCAGCGTGTATGGGGTGAATTCCATCGCAGCACCTTCCTTTATCCACTTATCGCATATAAAACAGTCTGTACTCTAACCCAGTACGCTGTTTTCATGACTTTTCCGGAGTCCGTTGAGTTGTTGCGCACCCACGGATCGCGCGTGAGTGAGGTGTGGCGCGCGAGGTTCGTGGAGGCGTATCCACATGCGTCGATGATGCTTGCTCCTGGTGAGCGCATGCCGCAGATGCTTATCGACGCCACCACGTGGCTCCTCAGCCACTCCCCCACCGAAACCACCGACCGTCTGCGCGCGATCGCGCTGGACCTGCGCCGCACGGGCTTCCCCGCCGAGGAGTACCCGAACGCGATGCAGTTGCTTGGCGACGCCATCCGCACCGTCGCCGAAGAAACCGGCGCCGAGGTCGGCACCGGTGCTGGCGGTGGCACCGAGGACCCCACTCCGGCGCTCGTGGCAGCGGGTGAGGTGATGCGCAAGGCAGCATCCCAAGCCGACTACGCGGGCGTGCCGGCGGCCTCAGCGGCGCAGGTCACCAGCGTGGAGGAGCGCGACGGGGTGCAGATCGTGCGCCTCGAGGCAGGCACGCGCATCATCTATGCCCCCGGTGAAACGCTGCCCGTGATGTCGCCGGAAGCCCCCGGTGTGTGGACCGGGCTGATCCCGGCGCTGCCGTCGAACCCATTCGGACAAATGGAGTTTCACATCGGCGCGGGCACCGATCTTGCGGTTGCGCCCGGCGCGTGGTTGACATTGGGTGTGGCGCGCGGGGGTCTGCAGGGGTTCGTCGATAAGCAAGTGCTCTTGGTGGCCGCGGGGACGGGGTTGGCTGCGGCGAAGGCGCTGGTTTTTCACTGGTTGGAATGCGAGGAGCACCCCGATGTGCACCTGGTTTCGGATGTGACGTACGACCGGGCGGCGCTGGACGCGTTGGCTGGCGCGCAGGACTGGCTGGACGTGAGTTGGGTGGTGGAGTCGCGCCTGGGTGCGCCGCTGGAGCAGGTGGTGTCGGGCCCGGGAATGTGGTGGGGTCGCGACGTGATCGTGTGCGCGGACCAGGCACGCGCGGCCGCGATCACCGACGCGTTGGAAGAAGCTGGCGCCGAGGGCGTGCAGGTCATCGCCCACGACGCGACGCCGGAGTGGTTTAGCGCATCGTAGTGTCCGCGCGGATCTGGCCGAGCGGAAGGCGTTTGCGCTGCTTGGCGGCCTCTTCGGGGTCGATGTCCACGACCAACGTTTCGGGGCCGTAGCCGGCTTCGGCGATGCGCACGCCGGAAGGGTCGACCACGGTTGAGTGGCCCGCGCCGGTGGGACCGGACGGCTCGCCCGCTTTGGTTTCAAAATCCGGGCGCGACTGGCCAGCGGCCGCGATGAACACCCCGGCGTCGAGGGCGCGCGCGGCGGTTAAGATGCGCCACTGCTCCACCTTGCCGGGCCCGTCGGCCCAGCTTGTGGGTACGACAATGACTTGGGCGCCGCGGTCCGCAAGGGCCTGGAACTGCTCGGGGAAGCGAATGTCGAAGCAGGTGGCCACGCCCACCGTCACGCCATCCTGCTCGAAGGTGACCAGGCGTTCGCCGGGGCGCACGGTGTCGGACTCGCGGTAGTTAAACGCGTCGTACGTGTGGATCTTGTCGTAGCCCTCATGCAGGCTATTTCCCGTGATCAGGGCGGTGTTGTAGACGCGGTTGATGGTTTTCTCGCCACGCTGAACGGTATCGGCGGGCCGGAACATGCCAGCCACGATGGTCACGCCGAGCTCGCCTGCCAGGTCGCGCATGTTGGTGGCAAACGCGCCGTCGAGGTCATCCGCCTGCGTATCCAGTCGGCCCTGCTCAAAGGCCTGACTGGCACCCTCTGGCAGCACAATCAGGCTCGCGCCTTGGGCGGCGGCGTCGCGCACCAGCGGAGCAAGGTGGGCAAAGTTGTCCATTGTGTCACTGCCTGTGACCGTTTGCACCAACGCGATCTTCATGTGGATAACTTTAGGTGGAGTTCGGGGCAGTTATCCACAGATTTTTCTTCGCCCCTTGTGGTTGTGTGCTGGTGCGCAGAGGATTCGGCCCATGACTCTTGAAATCTCAACACGCACAGCACCCGTCGCCCGCGGCCTCACCCGAACGTTCACACCGTTACCGTTTGCGCAGGTGGGGGTGTCGCGGACGGCGGAAGCGTTGTCGTCGATACGCAACAGCACGCACATGCTTATCGACGACACCACCGCCCACCTCAACACCCACCTCAATTCCATCGCGCGCTTTGCCCGCGCGGTGGAGGGCGTGGACGCCGACCTGGAAGCGAGGCTTGCGCCATGAGTGTTGCCACGTACCGTCCGGCGCTGGACGCGGCGGAACTCTCGGCGGCAGCGGCCGCGTTGCGCCTCGCCTCTGATGCCGCCCGGGAGCGTGCCGAGCATGTGCCAACCTCACGCGAGGCGCTGGTGTCCACCGGCTTTCGGGGTGTGGCGGCGGATGCGGCGTACGCGCGGTTAGATGCATTCGGGTCTGTGTTTGCGCGCGGTGCCGACGACTTGACCACGGCGGCGTCGTTGGTCGCCGCTGCAGCGGGGCTGCAACGGCAGTTGGACGAGGCCGCCATGTTTGCCACCCGCTACCTGCACTCGCGCACCGTGTTGTGGCTCAACGCGATGTCGATGGCGCTGGACCTGGAACTCGCACGGTCCTTGTTGCGCCTTGGCGGGCACGAGCAGGACTACGACCCGCTGTTCGCCCACCCGGATGAGTCGTTTCAGGACCTGCACGCGCGTCATGTGCCGACCTTGCCCACCGCGACTCGTGCCGCCGTGGAGGCTGCGGGCGGGACCGTTCTCGAGGCCGGACCTGCTTCGACCACTGTTGTCGTCGGTGACGTTGTGGAACCGGCGCGGGTGATCACCATGGTGGCCGGCGCGACCACGGGCGCGCCGGCAAAGTTGGAGGGTGAGTTGGCAAAGGCGTCACGGTTGGCGCAGCAGACCGGTGCTGCCGTGGTGGTGTGGCAGGGCTATGCGCCACCACGCTCAGTGCCGCGGGCGGTCTCTCCCCTGCGTGCTTCGGCCGGTGCGGATGATCTGGCGATGTTTCAGGCGGCGCTTGAGGAGCGCTTCCCGGACGCACAGAAGACCGTCGTCTCCCACAGTTACGGCACGCTGCTGGCCACCACGGCGGCGCGCGACCATGGACTTATAGCGGATGACTTATGGGTCCTCGGCAGCGCCGGCGTCGCAGGCCAGCACGTTTCCGAGCTCACACTTGCGGATGAGTACGCCACCGTTCACGTCGTCGATTCACCCCAGGACCCCATCCTGTTGCTGCGCTCTGGTCCGTCGGCGGTGCTGGGGGCGTCGCCGTCGCATGTAGGGTGGGGTGCACAGCGCGTGGAGGGCGTGCGCGGCGGGCACTCCGACTACTTCACAGACCCGGCCTTTGTGTCTGCTTTGCAACAGCGCGCAAGCACAACTTAAGAAATGGCGTTACCATGGCGAACGTTTAAAGAAACTACCTTTAGGAGTCTGATAAACCATGGCAAACTTTGCAGAGCAAGTCGTCGAGCGCCTCGAGGCCCTCGGCATTAAACGCATTTATGGTCTGGTGGGCGACTCGCTCAACCCGCTTTCGGACGCGGTGCGCGAAAGCGACATCGAGTGGGTCCACGTCCGCAACGAGGAAGCCGCAGCGTTTGCTGCCGGTGCAGACTCGCTAGCCACCGACGAACTCGCCGTCTGCGGCGCATCCTGCGGCCCGGGCAACACTCACTTCGTCCAGGGCCTGTTCGAGTCCCACCGCAACGGCGCGAAGGTACTCGCCATTGCATCGCATATCCCGACGGCCGAGATCGGTTCCTCCTTCTTCCAGGAGACCCACCCGGAGATGCTGTTCCAGGAGTGCTCCTCCTACTGCGAGGTCGTCCACACCGCCGACCAGGGCATGCGCGTGCTGCACAACGCCCTGCAGAACACACTCGCCGGCAACGGTGTGTCCGTGATGGTCGTGCCTGGCGACGTGTTCGCCGCCGACGTTGCCGACGGCCCCCACACCGCCGACTCCGTCTACGCCACCGGCAAGGACAAGCGCGTCTACCCGGACCCCTCCGAGGCCGCACGGCTTGTCGAGGCCATCAACAACGCCGACAAGGTCACCCTGTTCTGCGGCTACGGTGCACGCGACGCCCGCGACGAAGTCTTCGCTTTGGCCGAGAAGATCAAATCCCCGATCGGCCACTCCTTCCGCGGCAAGATGTACTTCGAGTACGACAACCCTTACGACGTCGGCATGTCCGGCCTCCTTGGCTACGGCGCATGCCTCGACGCCATGGAAGAGTCCGACCTGTTCATCATGGTCGGCACCGACTTCCCCTACACCGACTGGCTGCCCGAGGAAAACGTCGCCCAGATCGACATCAACGGCACCCACATCGGCCGCCGCACCAAGGTCGACTACCCCGTCGTCGGCGACGTCAAGAGCGTCATCGAAAACATCCTCCCCCACGTCGAGGAGAAGAAGGACCGCAAGTTCCTGGACAAGATGCTCAAGCGCCACTACCAGCTGCTGGACCACGTGGTGAAGAGCTACACCGAGGAAGCCTTCGAGTCGAAGAAGCCGATCCACCCCGAGCTCGCTGCCTCCGTGCTGGACAAGCTTGCCGACGACGACGCCTACTTCACCGTCGACACCGGCATGTGCAACGTGTGGTCCTCGCGCTACCTCACCCCGAACGGTAAGCGCGACGAAGGCGCATCCTTCCTCCACGGCACCATGGCTAATGCTCTGCCGATGGCCATCGGCGTCCAGGCAGCACAGCCGGACCGTCAGGTCATCTCCTGGTCCGGCGACGGCGGCCTGGGCATGCTTATGGGCGAATTGCTCACCATCAAACTGCACCAGCTGCCGGTGAAGGTGATCTGCTTCAACAACTCCTCCCTCGGCATGGTCAAACTCGAGATGATGGTCGCCGGCATGCCCTACTTCGGCACCGACCACGAACAGGTCAACTTCGCCGAGATCGCCAAGGGTGTCGGCATCAAGTCCTTCCGCATCGAGGAGCCCGAGGACCTCGAGCCGATGCTCAAGGAGGCACTTGCTTACGACGGCCCCGTAGTCGTCGACATCGTCACCGACCCCGAGGCTCTCTCCCTGCCACCGGGAATCACCTGGGACATGATGAAGGGCTTTGCCAAGTCTGGCGCCCGCACCGCCTTCCTTGAAGGTGGCGTCGGCCGACTGTTCAACCTGGCCAAGTCCAACCTCCGCCACATCGGCGGTGCTGCTGCCATCGAGTTCGGCGGGTAGGTTGCGGTAGTTCGAATGCGCGATAAAGCCCGCGCTGCCCCTGTGATGGGTAGCGCGGGCTTTTCTTGTCTGTCGTTGCCGCCGACTAGGCGTCGGGGGTGAGGTTGCGGCGACGGCGTCGTCGTGAAGCAGCTGGCTCCCACGCCACGACCGCGGTGGAACGCGGCACGTGCACCAACTCGCCACCACGGCGAGAACCGTTGCGCAACTTCTGGCGCAGCTCTTCGTTGTGGCCGCGCTGGGCATCCAACTCGTCCTGCAGTTCCTCGATCTGCGCGGAGAGTTCAATGATCGTCTTGATGCCCGCCAGGTTCACGCCTTCCTCCTGGGAGAGGTACTGGATGCGGCGCAGCATCGAGATGTCCCGGCTGGAGTAGCGGCGACCGCCACCCTTGGTACGCATCGGGGTGACCAGGCCGAGCCTGTCGTAGGTGCGCAGGGTCTGGGCGTGCATGCCGGTGAGCTCGGCGGCGACAGAGATGACGAAGTATTCCTTCTCTTCTGCCATGGTTACACCTCCTTTCGCCGTCTAGCGCTCGGACCAGCCGGCGCGCGGGTCGAAACCAGAATCCTTCTCGGCCTGGGCGTATGCGCGCAGCGCACTGGTCGCGGACGGGTCGAGATCCTTCGGCACCTTCACCTCAACCGTGACCAACAGGTCGCCGGCGTTGCCGGATCGCTTCGGGATACCACGGCCACGCACGCGCAAGGTGCGGCCGTTCGGGGTGCCAGCGGGGACCTTGACCTTCACCGGGTTGTCTAGGGTCGGCACCGTGATAGTGGAACCGAGGGCGACCTCTGCAAACGAGACGGGGACCGTGACTTCGAGGTCGTCGCCGGAGCGGGTGAAGGTGTCGTCGCTACGCACATGCACCATGACGAACAAGTCGCCGGCGGGAGTGCCGTTGGGACCTGCTTCGCCTTGGCCTGCAAGGCGCACCTTCTGACCATCGATGACGCCTGCGGGGATGCGGACCGTGATCGAACGGGTACGTCGGACGGTGCCGGTGCCGTTGCATGTGGTGCACGGATCCTCGATGACCTCGCCGGTGCCGTGGCAGTTCGTGCAGGGACGAGCCATGCCGAACGCGCCGGAGTTCTCCCGGATGTAACCGGAGCCGGAGCAGACCTCGCACGTGTGCGTCTTGCCGGACTTCGAACCAGAGCCGTGGCAGGTGGTGCACGGTGCGTCGCCGGTGAGCTCGACGGGGAACGTCGTGCCCTTGGCTGCTTCGCGGAAGTCGAGGGTTATCTCCGTTTCGACGTCGGCCCCCCGCGACGGCCGAGCGTTCCTGCCAGCACCGCCGCGGCCGCCAAAGAAGCCACCGAAGATATCACCAAGGCCGCCGTCTCCAGCTTGTCCACCAGTGGCTGATCCGAAGATGTCCGAGAGGTCGAATTCCGTTTCCGTGCCGCGAAACCCGCCCGGAAAACCGGACGCTCCTCCCCGCCCGAACCGGCCAAAGCCGCCCGAGCCGATCATGGACTTCAACTGGTCGTATTCTTTGCGCTTCTGCTCGTCGCCAATAACGTCGTACGCTTCCGCGACCCGCTTGAACTTCTCCTCGGCCTTCTTGTTGCCGGGGTTCGAATCCGGGTGGTTTTCGCGTGCGAGCTTGCGGTACGCCTTCTTAATATCGGCCTGGCTTGCCGTCGACGACACACCTAAGTCGCCGTAATAATCCTTGTCGGCCCATTCCTGTTGCATGGCCATCTCGCACCCTCCTTTCGCTGTAAATCGGTGTGGAGTTGTTGTCTTCTAAATTTCGTTCACTAAATAATCTAAGTAAAAAGGCCGGGGATCAGGCCGCTTCTTGTTTGCGTGTACCCATTCCCCGGCCCTGCCACCAAGTTGTTGTTACTCGGTGGTATCGGCACTTTCGGCCGGATCGGCGATGATCACCATGGCGTTTCGCACCAGGCGGTCACCCACCGTGTAGCCCTTGCGCAGCACCGTTCCCAGAACCTTTTCATCGCCCTGGGACAGATCCTGCACGGCCTCGTGGACCTCCGGGTTGAACTCGTCACCCTCAGCACCGAACTCCTTCACTCCCTGGCCGGCGACGATGGAACGGAACTTATCCGCGAAGGCCTTCAGCGGGCCTTCTTCCAGGTCGCCGTGCTGCTGGGCGAGATCGAGATCGTCGAGAAGCGGCAGCAGCTCGGTGGCAAACTTTGCCTTCGCGGTGGTGGCAATCTCGCCACGCTCACGCTCCGTGCGCCGGCGGTAGTTGGCGTATTCGGCGCTGACGCGCTGCAGGGACTCGGTGCGCTCTGCGAGCTGCAACTCGATGTCGCTGACCGCGCCGTCACCATCGACGTCCGGGTCTACCTCGCCGTCGGCGATCTGCGCTGCATCTTCCAAGTCTTTCAACTCAGCTTCCGCGGCAACGAGGGGATCCTCGTCCGTGGACAGTGCCTCGGACTCAGCCGCCTCGTCGGCCAGGGCTTCCGCCTGATCTGGGGAGACGTACTGTTCGTCCGTCGCCTCCGGATTACCCGGGTTGTCGGGCATCTGCTCGTTGTTCGGGTTCGTCATCAGACGTCGCCTCCTTACACGTACTGGGTTGGATTACTTGTTGTCGGCGTCGGTGTCGTCGTCCTCGACAACCTCGGCGTCCACAACGTTGTCGTCGCCAGCATCAGCCTGGGTAGCACCCTCGTTGGCCTGAGCCTCGTAGAGCGCGGTGCCCATTGCCTGGGACTCGGTGGTCAGCTTCTCCACTGCAGACTTGATGGCATCCAGGTCCTCGCCCTTGAGGGCCTCGTCGACAGCATCGGCAGCCTCGGTGACGCGGGTCTTGATGTCCTCGGAAAGCTTCTCGCCGTTCTCGTCCATGAACTTGCGGGTCTGGTACGCCATGGTCTCCGCGTTGTTGCGGGTCTCCTGCTCCTCGCGACGCTTCTTGTCCTCGTCAGCGTGAGCCTCAGCGTCCTTGATCATGCGATCGATCTCTTCATCAGACAGACCAGAGCCGTCCTGGATCTTGATCGTGTTCTCCTTGCCGGTGGCCTTATCCTTCGCGGACACGGACACGATGCCGTTGGCGTCGATGTCGAAAGTGACCTCGATCTGCGGAACACCACGCGGTGCCGGAGCGATACCTGCCAGTTCGAAGGAGCCGAGCAGCTTGTTCGCGGAAGCGATCTCGCGCTCACCCTGGAAGACTTGGATCTGCACGGACGGCTGGTTGTCCTCGGCCGTGGTGAAGGTCTCCGAACGCTTCGTCGGGATGGTGGTGTTGCGCTCGATGAGCTTGGTCATCACACCACCCTTGGTCTCAATACCGAGGGACAGCGGGGTGACGTCGAGCAGCAGCACGTCCTTGACATCGCCGCGCAGGACACCAGCCTGCAGAGCAGCACCCAGAGCCACAACCTCGTCCGGGTTCACGGACTTGTTCGGCTCCTTGCCAGTGAGCTCCCTGACCAGATCGGACACAGCCGGCATACGGGTCGAGCCACCAACCAGAACAACGTGGTCAATGTCACCGACAGACATGCCAGCATCCTTGATCACCTGGTTGAACGGGCTCTTGGTGCGATCCAGCAGGTCGGAGGTGATCTTCTGGAACTCGGTGCGGGTCAGGGTCTCGTCGAGGAACAGCGGGTTCTTCTCTGCATCAACCGTGATGTACGGCAGGTTGATGGAAGCCTGCTGTGCAGACGAAAGCTCAATCTTTGCCTTCTCCGCAGCCTCGCGCAGACGCTGCATAGCCATCTTGTCCTTGGACAGGTCAACGCCGTTCTGGGACTTGAACTTGTCCACGAGCCACTCGACTACGCGGTTATCCCAGTCGTCGCCGCCGAGCTCGTTGTCACCAGCGGTAGCCAGTACCTCAACAACGCCATCGCCGATCTCCAGCAGGGACACGTCGAAGGTGCCGCCGCCCAAATCGAAGACCAGGATGGTCTCTTCCTTCTCAGCCTTATCCAGGCCGTAAGCCAGAGCCGCAGCGGTCGGCTCGTTCACGATACGCAGGACGTTCAGGCCCGCGATCTGGCCAGCTTCCTTGGTGGCCTGACGCTGAGCGTCTTCGAAGTAAGCCGGAACGGTAATAACAGCCTCAGTAACCTCATCACCCAGGTAAGCCTCCGCGTCGCGCTTCAGCTTCTGCAGCGTACGAGCGGAAATCTCCTGCGGGGTGTACTTCTTGCCATCAATATCTACGGTCCAGTCCTCGCCCATGTGACGCTTAACGGAGCGGATCGTGCGATCGACGTTGGTCACCGCCTGGTTCTTTGCAGACTGACCAACAAGCACCTCACCGTTCTTCGCAAACGCGACGACCGACGGGGTGGTGCGGGAACCCTCAGCGTTAGCGATAACTACCGGCTCGCCGCCCTCGAGGACGGAGACAACCGAGTTCGTGGTGCCAAGGTCAATACCAACTGCACGTGCCATAAGAGTAAATTCCTCCTGTTGAAATGTGGTTTATCAGTAAGTTGATGCGCTTCGACTCAACTTGACGGCCACCACTATAACATCGGCGGGCACATCCTTGAGTCTGTTGCACTCAATCTATGTAACGGCACACTACCCAAAGTTGTTCCCACTCGACGCAACTTTATTTGTTTCCGCAGGTAGACACGCGCAAAACACCCCCACTGCCCGGGGGATAGCGGGGCGGTGAGGGTGTCGTCGACAAGCAAAAGCCCTTAGAACAGGCCAGTTTCCTTCTCGGAGTAGGACCAGAGGAGGTTCTTGGTCTGCTGGTAGTGGTCGAGCATCATCAGGTGGGTTTCGCGGCCGATGCCGGACTTCTTGTAACCACCGAACGCCGCGTGAGCCGGGTAGGAGTGGTACTGGTTCACCCACACACGACCCGCTTGGATCGCGCGACCCGCCTTGTATGCGGTGGTGCCGGAGCGCGCCCAGACACCGGCGCCGAGACCGTAGATGGTGTCGTTGGCAATGCGGATAGCCTCGTCGAAGTCCTTGAACGTGGTGACGGACATCACCGGGCCGAAGATCTCCTCCTGGAAGATACGCATGTCGTTGGTGCCCTTGAACACGGTCGGCTCGATGTACATACCGTTTTCCAGGCCCTCAATCTTGTTCACGCCGCCGCCGGTGAGCACCTCAGCACCTTCCTGGGGCCCAAGCTCGAGGTAGGACTTGATCTTGTCCATCTGCTCGGTGGAGGCCTGCGCACCCATCATGGTTTCGGTGTCCAGCGGGTTGCCGGTCTTGATCTGCTTGACGCGCTGCACACCCAGCTCAAGGAACTCGTCGGCAATGGACTCATGCACCAGCGCACGGGACGGGCAGGTGCAGACCTCCCCCTGGTTCAGGGCGAACATAGCGAAGCCCTCGATGGCCTTCTTCTTAAAGTCATCATCCTTGGCAAAGATGTCCTCGAAGAACAGTGCCGGGGACTTGCCACCAAGCTCGAGGGTGACCGGGATGATCTTGTCGGCCGCGGCCTTGTTAATGATCTTGCCCACCTCAGTCGAGCCGGTGAACGCAATCTTGGCAATGCGGTCAGAACCAGACAGTGCCGCGCCGGCCTCGTCGCCCATACCGTTGACAATGTTTAGCACACCCGCCGGAATGAGGTCGCCGATCAGATCCATCAGATACAGGATCGACGCCGGGGTCTGCTCCGCCGGCTTGAGCACGATCGCGTTACCTGCAGCCAGCGCCGGAGCAAGCTTCCAGGCCGCCATGAGCAGCGGGAAGTTCCACGGAATGATCTGGCCAACAACGCCGAGCGGCTCGTGGAAGTGGTAGGCGACGGTGTCCTCGTCAATCTGGCTCAGACGACCTTCCTGTGCACGCAGCGCGCCTGCGTAGTAACGGAAGTGGTCAATCGCCAGCGGAATATCGGCAGCGAGCGTCTCACGCACAGCCTTGCCGTTCTCCCATGTTTCCGCGACGGCGAGCTCCTCAAGGTGCTCCTCCATGCGGTCCGCGATCTTCAGCAGGACGCCGGAACGCTCCTGCGGGGAGGTCTTCCCCCACGCGGGTGCGGCCTTGTGTGCAGCATCGAGTGCCAGATTAATGTCGGCTTCCTTACCGAGTGCAACCTCGCAGAACACCTCGCCGGTGACCGGGGTGATGTTCTCGAAGTACTCGCCATCTACCGGCGGAACCCAGTCGCCGCCGATGTAGTTGTCGTAGCGCTTGCGGAACTTGACGTTCGAGCCCTCGGTGCCAGGGTTGGGAAACACAGTCATCGTTGTGGCCTTTCTCGGTCGTGGAATGAATTGTGGGCCACACTACACCCAAATCTCTTTGTGGTCTAGGACAACTCTTCCTTGCGCGCACTTTTCGACGACCCCACGCCCCTTCCCCTTATGCATAACCCCACATCTCTGACACAATGACCACGTGAGTGAACGTAAAAAACCAAAATATGTGGGAGCTCTGGACACGGCCGTAGACCCGATCCAGACACTGCCCACCACGGCCGACGCCGCCCAAGACCTCTCCCGCGAGCCGGTTGACCGCGGCGAGGTCATCGCCTCCGACGGCCGCACCGCCGCCGCGTGGGCACTGCGCTTCATCATCGTTGTCGCAGCCACGGCCATCCTTCTCTACCTGCTCAAATGGGTCTGGATGGGCCTTCTGCCGATTCTTCTAGCACTGATTGTGTCCACCGTCCTGTGGCCACCGGTGCGCTGGATGCGCGACCACAAGGTCCCCGCATCCCTGGCCACGTTCATCACCCTGATCGGCTTCTTCGGCATCATCGGCGGCATCTTCGCCGCCATGGCCCCAACCGTGAAAAGCCAAGGCAGCGAGCTCGTACGTCAGACTGAGCAGGGCCTCAATCAGATCGTCGATTGGCTGAAACAGCGCGACCTGGCATTCCTTGAGCCGGAAAAGATCCAAGAAACCGTCGATCAAGTCACCGCCTTTGCCAAGGGCCAGGCCTCCAACATTGCGTCGGGAGTGTTCTCGGGCCTGGGCGCGATTGCGTCGGTAGGCACCACGCTCGCACTGACGCTCGTGCTCACCTTCTTCTTCCTCAAAGACGGCGACCGCTTCCTGCCGTGGGTGCGCAAGTACACCGGCGTGCGCGCTGGTTGGCACCTCACCGAAGTGTGCAGCCGCTCCTGGAACACCCTGTCCGGATTCATCCGCACCCAGGCCATCGTGTCCGGTGTTGACGCCATCTTCATCGGTCTCGGCCTACTGTTCCTCGGCGTGCCACTGTGGCCGGTGCTCGCGGTGATCACGTTCTTCGCCGGCTTCATCCCGATCGTCGGTGCGATTTCTGCAGGCGCTCTGGCGGTGATCATCGCGTTGGTGTCCAACGGGTTCATGAACGCCGTGTTCGTGCTCATCCTCATCATCGCCGTACAGCAGCTGGAGAGCAACGTTCTCTCGCCGATCCTGCAGTCCCAGGCGATGGGCCTACACGCCGCCGTGGTCCTGCTCGCCGTCGCTGTCGGCGGCACCCTGTTCGGCATCGTCGGCGCGTTCCTCGCGGTTCCGGTTGCCGCTGTCGCCGCCGTGTGGCTGCGTTACTGGGCTGAAATGGTCTCGCTGCGCTCCGGCGAGATCACCGCCGACGAGATAGCCATGGCCACCCAACAAACTCAGACCATGGATTCCAAGGAATCCTTCCTCGCCGTGCGCGACCACATGATGCGCCTGGCCAAACGCGAGAAGGAGCCCGTGAAAGAGGGGCTTGGCTCCACGCGCGTCCCGCTTGACGACGACACCCCGTCCGACATCGACACCAACCCACCCGGACGCCTCCCCGGCGTGAACGACGAAGACTAGGTACGGTGGTGTGCCGCAATTGGTTATCGACGAAAGGAAATACCAATGGCCGATCTGAATAACAAGACCATCGCAATCCTCGCGACCGACGGCTTTGAAGATTCCGAACTGACCTCCCCGAAGGAGGCCGTCGAACAAGCCGGCGCAACCACCAAGGTCGTCTCCACCGAAACCGGTGAGATCGAGGGCAAGAAGGGCGCCAAGGTCGCCGTCGACGTCACCACCGCCGATGCCAAGGCTGCCGACTACGACGCCCTCATCCTCCCGGGCGGCACCCTCAACGCGGATGCCATCCGCGTTGATTCTGACGCCGTCGCCCTGGTCAAGGCGTTCAAGGACGCAGGCAAGCCGATCGGCGTGATCTGCCACGGTGGCTGGATCATGACGGATGCCGACACCTTGAAGGACGTGAAGATCACCTCCGTTGCCAACGTCAAGACCGACCTGGTCAACGCCGGTGCCGAGTGGGTCGACGAGGAAGTTGTCATCGACTCCGGCGTCATCTCGTCGCGCACCCCGGACGACCTGCCGGCCTTCAACGCCGCACTCGTCGAGGAGTTTGCAAAGTAACTTCTGCGAGGTAGCTGCTTTTAGCCCGCTGGCGCGTTTACGCCGGCGGGCTTTCTGCATGTCTGGGAGCTGTTCGGAGCGGATCGTCTAGCTCGCCTCCGATGCTGCTAGACGATTCGCCCCTAAATGAAAACCAGTTGCAACTTCACCTGGGGAAATTCAGCGCGGAATGCTTGATCGTCTAGTCCGGCAGAAGGTCTAGCTAGACGTGTTATGTCCATGAACATTTTGG
>NZ_KV833277.1:0-56019 GCF_001837615.1 Corynebacterium sp. HMSC070H05 | reverse complement strand
AATACCCCTACCAACTACGCGCACTCAGCAAAGCGTCCTGGATTTAGTTCCTACCTTTGCTAAGGAAGGATTGGTCACTACATCCAGAACGTATTCCGTCGAATTCAAGGAAAAGGCGGTCGATCAAATCGTTGAGATAGTCCGTGTTGAATCTTGCTCGTTGCAACACTCTCATGAAGAAGTTGGGGTACTGCTTGGCGTAGCCCCTCACACGTTGCGCTCGTGGTTCCGCGAATTGATTGTGCTTCGCGGCCAGATGATCTCTTATAGAGAACTCTCGTCCATTAGAAACCCCTGACCCCAAGGCCTCCCACGAGTACCTTTGAAGTCTTGAGTCGGACCCTTGCGGGGCCAGTGACTGCCCCAGAGTTACCCGCCCATCTCGATTGCCGCTCAATCAGCTCCAGTCTGTTTTTATCGAATACACAGTCTAAACTCATACATTAACGTTATATGTTAAATCAATAAGAATAGCGCAGCATCAGTTGCGGGGCTGGACAGCATTTAGAAGATTTTATACCGGATGACTTTTCATCCCACGGTTTGTTCACCTCCGTCCGAGAAAGGGAATTATGCCGCAAACACAGAAGAAACTACTTTCCGGCTTTACTGCGGCGGTGATTGCATTGACAGCCACCACCGCGATCGGAACTGCTAACGCGGATACGCCCGCAGCCGATGAGTCTGTACAAAGCGCCATCGAAAAAACGAAGATTGAGCAAAATGCTAATCTTTCCTCGACTGAGGAAGTCACCTTCGAGCCATCTATTTCCAATTACTCTGCAGATGGACTCACCGCAGCTCCTGGAGCAAGTGGAGCATACGTAGGTATCAACGTAAACGGTAGTGGACTTCATGTAGATACTGTCTACGTGAATTACTTTTCTGGGGCTGAGCTTGAAAACTCCACAGTAGAAGACATGGAGCTTGCCTGGTACGAAGGCGGCCAGCGACGCACAGAAACTACCGGCCCTGATAGTGGATGGGTGCGTGCTACTCGTAAGTGGGATTTTAACCGCAGCATTGACGCTGGCCCTATGTGTGGACGCGTCAAGGTTGAAGGAAAGTGGAGTAACTACGCCTGCGTAGAAATCAAACCTTAGGAAACCGCAAAAAGGGCGAGGAGCTAATGACGTCCTCGCCCTTTTTGCAATCTTTTCTACATCCTGCCCTTTTGCTTATCGACATCAGTGCGCAAATCCGTTTTATCCACCGATCGGTACCCGTTGGCGAAACCCCGCAGAATTTTGACTACCCACCAAATCACGGTAACTACGATGAAAACAAGGATCGCATAGACGAGAAACTCCTGCATCGAGAAATTAATTGTCGGCCTCCTATCAGATACAGCAATTACAAAAACTCACCGCAATAGTAAGGCGGACGGTTATCTGACGCACGGTTGTGAAATTATTCGTATCCAATCCGTTATGTAGCAATCTGTACAAAACCGGGGACAGTTCACAAGCCAGCACAGAAAAGACTTAACGCGCCCCGGGAGGTACGACCCGGGGCGCGTTTGGTGTCGTCGATAAGCGCTATTTTGCCCTGTTAGACATGGTGTAGCGCACACCACCGACGAGGTCCGCGACGGCGTTGTACATGATCGCGGTCAGCGGCGCCATGATGGACATGAACACCACACCGGCCAGGCCGAACAGTGCCGCGGCCATCATGGCAAGTTTCATGTCCACGACCTGGTCGCCGCCCACGCCGCCGATGAGCGAGTTGATGGACTCGACCACCCCGGCGCGGTCCAGCGCGAGGTACACCAGCACTGCGGCGAGCATCCAGGCGATGAACCCGAACAAGGCAAGCAGCGTCGCAACCTTAAAGACGGATCCGGCGCTGACGTTCCGGATTGTCACTTTGCGAGCGGCCATGGGCTACTCCTTCGCATCGTCGAGGGTCTTCTGGCCGGTTGCCACGGCAGTGGCTTCCTCTTCGCCCTCGTCTTCGACGTTGCGGTCGATGGCGAGCAGCTCGACACCGTCGTTGAGGTCCACGAGGCGCACGCCCATGGTTGCGCGTGACGACGGGCGGATCTGGTTGACCTCAGTACGGATCACGCCACCCGCGGAGGTGATGGCGAAGATCTGGTCCTCCTCGGTCACGGCCAGGGCGCCGATGAGCTTGCCTCGCTTCGGGGTGTATTTGAAGGTCATCACACCCATGCCGCCGCGGCCCTGGGTGTTGTACTCCTCGATGGCGGTGCGCTTGCCGTAGCCGCCGGAGGTGGCCACGAGCAGGAACTGGCCGTCTTGGACGACGGTCATGGCGAGCAGTTGGTCGTCGCCACGGAAGCGCATGCCCTTCACGCCGGCGGTTGCGCGGCCCATCGGGCGCAGCTGCTCGTCGTCGGCGGAGAAGCGGATCGCCTGGCCCTGTTCGGAGACGAGCAGGATGTCGTCGTCCTCACCAACGAGGGACGCGCCGATGAGGGCGTCGCCTTCGTTGAGGTTCAGGGCGATCAGGCCGGAGGAACGTGCGGATTCGTAGTCGGTCAGGCGCGACTTCTTCACGCGACCGTCGCGGGTGGCCAGGACCAGGTAGGGGGCGTCCTCGTAGGACTGGATCTGGATGACCTGGGCGATCTTCTCTTCCGGCTGGAACTCCAGCAGGTTAGCCACGTGCTGGCCGCGGGCCGTGCGGCCTGCTTCCGGCAGCTCGTAGGCCTTGAGCCGGTAGACGCGGCCGAAGTTGGTGAAGAACAGGATCCAGTCGTGGGTGGAGCAGATGAAGAAGTTCTTCACCACGTCGTCCTGCTTGAGCTCAGCGCCGCGCACGCCCTTGCCGCCGCGCTTCTGGGACTTGTAGGCGTCCACCTTGGTGCGCTTGGCGTAGCCCGTGGAGGTGATCGTGACCACGACGTTCTCGCGGGCGATGAGGTCCTCTTCGGTCACGTCGCCGGTTGCGGCAACGATCTGGGTGCGGCGCTCGTCGCCATACTTGTCGACGATCTCACCCAGCTCCTCGCCAACAATCTGACGCTGACGCTCCGGCTTGGCCAAGATGTCCTTGTAGTCGGCGATTTGTTCCTCGATGGCTGCGAGGTCGTCGACAATCTTCTGGCGCTCCAGCGCTGCCAGGCGGCGCAGCTGCATGGCTAGGATTTCGTTGGCCTGGATCTCGTCGACATCGAGAAGCTTCATCAGGCCCTGGCGGGCGTCGTCGACAGTCGGCGAGTTGCGGATCAGGGCAATGACCTCATCCAACGCATCCAGCGCCTTGACCAAACCACGCAGGATGTGGGCGCGCTTCTCGGCCTCGTCCAGGCGGTACTGGGTGCGGCGGACGATGACTTCGATCTGGTGCTTGACGTAGTAACGCAGCATCTGATCCAGGCGCAGGGTGCGCGGCACACCGTCGACGATGGACAGCATGTTGGCGGAGAAGTTCGTCTCCAGCTGGGAGTGCTTGTACAGGTTGTTTAGCACCACGCGCGGCACAGCGTCGCGCTTGAGGGTGACCACGATGCGCATGCCCACACGGTCGGAGGACTCGTCCTCGATCTTGGAGATGCCCACCATCTTGCCGTTGGTGACCTGCTCGGCGATGTTGTGGATGAAGTTATCCGGGTTGACCTGGTACGGCAGCTCGGTGATCGTGATGACCTGGCGGTTGCCAATCTCCTCGATCTCCGTCACGCCGCGCATGCGGATGGAGCCGCGGCCGGTGGTGTAGGCGTCCTTAATACCCTGATCGCCCACGATGAGGCCGGCGGTTGGGAAGTCCGGGCCCTTCACGCGCTCCATGACGGCGTCGAGCGTGGTCTGCTCGTCCGCGTCGTGGTTGTCCAGGATCCACTGGATCGCGGCCGCCAGCTCGTTGAGGTTGTGCGGCGGGATGTTGGTGGCCATACCCACGGCGATGCCGTTGGAGCCGTTCATCAAGAGGTTCGGCACACGGGACGGCAGCACGGCTGGCTCTTGGGTTTTGCCGTCGTAGTTCGGGTTGAAGTCGACGGCGTTTTCGCGGATGTCGCGCACCATCTCCATGGCCAGCGGAGTCATCTTGCACTCCGTGTAACGCATAGCAGCTGGGCCGTCGTTGCCCGGCGAGCCGAAGTTACCCTGGCCATCCACCAGCGGGTAGCGCATCGCCCACGGCTGCGCCATACGCACGAGGGTGTCGTAGATAGCGATGTCACCGTGCGGGTGGAAGTTACCCATGGTGTCTGCCACCGGCTTTGCACTCTTCACGTAGGAGCGCTCGGGGCGGTAGCCGTTGTCATACATTGCGTAGATGATGCGGCGGTGGACCGGCTTCATGCCGTCGCGCACATCTGGGAGTGCACGACCGACGATCACGCTCATGGCGTAATCGATGTAGCTGGTCTGCATCTCCTCATTGATATCGATTGGTTGAATGCGGTCGATGCCGCTTGAGGTCTCGTCAGCCATGTTTATGGAGTTTACCGGGCTTCTGTGGCTTTTTCCGCCACGACCATGGAGCGCCGTGGTATCAAAGTGGTATGGCTATGACGCTCCGGTTGACCGCAGACGAAGACAAAGCGCTCGTTTTACTCGCATCCGCATGGGGGTGCTCCAAGCAGGAAGCCGCGCGTCGTGCGGTGGTCTCCTCCGCAACGCGTTTGCTTGACGACGCCACCGTCACCGACCTCGCACGCTCCCTCATCCCCGGCTACACCGCCATGGAATCACGCATCCGGCAGGCACGCTCGTGATGGGTTTCAGTGCAGAGCAGTTGCTGGCCATCGCCGACGAGTACTGCGACTTCCACGGCTGCCACATCACGTCCTTCGGGTTCCTGGCAGCATGTGCTGCCGTGCCAGGCTCCCGGTTCCACGGCGTGCCGGTCTTCGACTCGGTGGACGCCGCAGCCGAGGCCTTGTCCTCTTCTATTACTGCGCTCGCACCGCTGTCGTCTGGCAACGAGGGATTCGCCGTGGTCGCCGCAGAGGTGTATCGGCGCTGGGCGGGATAAACGGGATAAATCCGAAAACTCGCATTACAGGTGTCTAGGGGTATAGTCGAAAAGTTCTTATAACTTATTGGAGGCAGCCATGAAGTTCAGTCGCACCGCAATTGCGGTCGCCACCACCGCCGCGTTGTTGGGCGGCGGTGTTGCCCTGCCCCACTCCCCCGCAACCGCCGCCACCTCTCAAGCCTTCCTGTCCGGACTCACGTGGCCGGTCAAGCAGGTTACGCCCGGCGGTACCGTGGAGATCGCCCCGCAGGGCTCCATCCCCAGCAACGTGCGCTTCGAGGGTTCCGACGACTACCTGGGCTACCGGTTCAGCACCAACCCACGCACCGGCGTGGTCACCATGCACGTCGCCGAAGACGTGATCCCGAACCAGCGCACCCAGTTCATGATCACCGGCAGCGACGGCGTGCGCGCACGCAGTTTCCCCATCATGATCCACGTCGTCGACACCATCGGCGAGATGGCAAAGAAGTATCCCCTGTCGTACTACCCAGCGTTCACCGTCGAAGACAGCTCCGATTCGGTGCTCTCCGTAGCGCAACTGCAGGGTGACTTCCCCGAAGGCACCCGATTCGAAGTCACCGCTCCCGACCATTTCAAGGTCACCGCTGCCGCCAACGGCGATCTGTCTGTCACGCAGCTCGATCCGGTCAAGCCAGGCTCCAAGAGCGCAGCCAGCGTGAAGGTGGTGTACCCCGACGGCTCGTTCCGCAACGTGCGTGCAGATATCTACGCCTACTCCAAGAAGTCAAGCGAGTCGCTTGGCAGCGGTGCGTCTATCGAGGACTTCTTCAACAACATCTACGACAACGCCTTCACCCCGAAGTGGCACGACAAGACAATGAGCGGCAGCGAGCAAGCCTCCACCGCGTTGGCGGACGCCCTGCCCGAAGGCACCACCTTCAAGGCACGACCCGATCTCAACCCGAGCATCTTCCGCTTTATTGATGTCGATGTTGACGAGGCCAGCGGGGTTGTCGTCGTCAAGCCAAAGCGCCCACTGACAGCACCTTGGACCTTCCAAATCCCAGTCGAGGTCACCACCCCGGACAACCTCGTCGGCATCGGATGGGCAACCTTCACCGTCACCGAAGACGGCAAGTGGAACTCCGAAACCTTCACCGTGAAATACCCCGCCGCGAGCGCCACCACCACGGAAATCGCCACAGCCAAACCGGTCGGCGACTTCCCCAAAGGCACCACGTTTGAGATCAACCAAACGCCCCCGGCCGGCTGGCAGGTGAAGATCGACCGCCACACCGGCGAAATCAACCTGACCCCGCCGCAGCGCACCAGGGCCGGCACCACCGTGACCATGCCGGTAACCGCTCGCTTCCCCGACGGGTCGCGCACGTACCTTGAGACCAACTTCACCTTCACCAAACCCGAGGTGGAACAGGCATCCGTGACCACCGTGCGCTACCCCACCGCAAGACTCCTTCCCGGGGAAAGCGTGACCGTGAAGCCAAACAACTGGCCGGACGGTGCCGTAGTCAGCATCACCAACTTGGTCGTCCGCGACCTCACGTTTACGGCCGACACCTCCACGGGCGCCATCACCATCACCGCAGGTAAAAACGCGGACGTTGCGCAAATTGCGGCGAATGTGGTGGTGACCTACAAGGACGGCTCGCAAAACACGGCCCGCCTGCCAATCGCCATCCGCAGCAACACCACGACCGCAACGCAGCCTTCTGATGCGCCTGGTCCTGGTTCGCCCGCACCTGCGCCTGCGCCGAAGCCGGGGACGCCGTCCACCGCCAATCCGGCACCCGCTCCTGCGCCTGCACCGACTCCTGGCGGTACGGACAAGGAGGGGTCCAGCACCGGCGGCATCATCGCCATCGTGCTCGGCGTCCTGGCCCTGCTCGGCGCCGCAGGGTTCGCAGTGACACAGATGGGTTCATTGCCCTTCTAACAGCCCCGAGCACTTAACATGTCTGCCATGAAGAAAATCGCCACCGCCGCCACTGCGATTGCCGTGGCCGCTGCCGCCGCCACCACGGTCGCACCAGCTCACGCCGAACCCGCCGTCACACAGCTCTCCACCACGAGCTCCGGTGGTTCCTCCAAGCCGAACTACCGTCCGGACTACGACAAGGACCTCGACGTGCCAGAAAAGCGCCCACTTGAGGGCTCCTACACCGGCTCGGCCCCGATCTCGTTGACCATCGCGTTGGTGACCACGCTGGTTGCCATCCAGGCCATCGTCGATTTCGTGCCGCCAGTGCGCCAAGCTGTCGACGACGTAGCCAAGCAGTTCAACCTCACCCACGTCGTGGGCTCCTCCGAGAGCAACCGAATCTTCCCGGCACAGTTCATCACGTCCCAGGTCACGCAGGCGATTGACCAATTCCAGAAAAATCCCCCGTCGTTTAAGTAACGCCCCGCAACCGCGTATGTTACGGTTGTGAACTGTTGTGGTTGCAGTGACTTATGGGGCTGCGGAGGAAGAACTGCAACCAAAAAGACCGCGTCCAGTCCTGGACGCGGTCTTGTCGTTTACCTCCGGTTCTAGCCCCAGTAATAGAAGTTGTACTGACTCAGGTACTCAAGCACAGGGCCGATTGCGGCAGCACCGATTTGGGTAGCATTCACCTTCGGTCCGAAGGACAGGACACCTGCGGCGTAGCGGCCATTCGGCCCCTCAACCCACACTGGGCCGCCGGAATCGCCGTGGTCCGAAATGTTCCGGAACCGGAACACCAGTGGACTTGGAGTATCGATGTAGTAGCCACACGACAAGCCGCTGCGCCAACCTAGACGGCAAAGCTTCGGCTCAGTCCTATCGATTGCCGGCAAACCAGCAACACCCTGCACACGGCCAACACCTGGAACGGTCGGGTCAATCTGCACATTGGGGTTATCAAGGAAAATGACTGCGAAATCAGCATCGACCCCAATCCGATTCGGCATGCCGGTCGAAGAGATAAACCGACCCGCATACATGAGCTGGTTATTGGGAAGCATCACAAACGCACGGTCACCTGTCACACCGCAGTGACCGGCGGTCAGGTTGAACACACGGTTAGTGTTCTGCTGGCGCAGCATCCACCCAAAACTGCATTCGCCTTTAGGACGACCCGCCTGGTCAAACACCGTATATTTGGCGCCCGGCGCCACCTTGCCCAGGTTGACAAGCCGTTCGAAGCCCTGGGACTGGCGATACACCTCAGTGTTACGCATACCAGCGGTTACACGTGGTGCAGGCTTCTGAGGCTGCGGCGCAGGGTTGGGCCTCTCCCTGTCCGGTTGCGTAATGTTCTGCTGCCCTGGGGCTTCTGAACTTAACTCCCCCGATGACAATCCGCCGATGAGTCCGAGAACCGTCAGAATCGCGATGACAATACCTGCGATCTCAGGAAGCCGAGAAGCGATGTCTTTAAAATCAGGCATAACGTTTCCTGTCAATTAGTGCCGAAGATACTGAAGACTATATCCCTGCTCCCTGACAGCTGCTCGTTTTCCCGCAAACAAAAATCATGTCGTACGCCAAGTACACTGCCCACTATGAGTGATCTATCCAAGCTTCTCGACGCCTCCACCCGTTCCAAGCTCGTCGAGGACCTGACCCAACTGACGGAAACCACCGTGGCCAACCAGTCCGGCCTGACCGGCATGGCCCTCAAGTCCGCCATCGCCGCAGGTAAGAAGGCTGATGCAGACGCTGTGAGCAAGGGACTGAACAAGTTCCTGCCGGACCTCGTCGAGTCGCTGAACCCGCACTGGAACGCCTTCAAGGCAAGCGGCCAGCAGGACTTCGGTGGATTCCTCGCCGCGAACGAGGACTCCGTGATCGATTCCGTCCTCAAGGCTGGCGATACCGCCATCGAATCCATGCCCAGCGCGCTGAAGAAGGTCTACTCCACGCTGCGCGGCAAGGCGAAGAAGATTGTGAGTCCGGCGTTGCCGGACCTGGGGCGTGTCGTCGAAAAGTACGCGTAGCACAAAGCAGTCGCAGCACCCCACAACCGCCAACGCCCCGGCACTTCCCTTGGTGGAGGTGCCGGGGCGTTGTCGTGCGCGCCTACAGCCTAGACGTCGAGGAAGCGGACGTCCTTTGCACGGCGGGTGATGAAGGAACGGCGTGCGGCGACGTCGTCACCCATCAGGATGGAGAACAACTCGTCGGCGCGCTGCGCGTCCTCGAGCTCCACGCGGCGCAGGATGCGGGTCTCCGGGTCCAGGGTGGTCTCCCACAGCTCCTTGGCGTTCATCTCGCCCAGACCCTTGTAACGCTGGATGCCGTCGTCGGTGTTGATCTTGCGGCCGGCCTCCAGGCCCTCCGCCAGCAGCTCGTCGCGCTCGCGGTCGGAGAAGGCGTAGCCCGGCTCGCCCTTGCCCCACTTGAGCTTGTACAACGGCGGGTTAGCCAGGTACACGTGGCCGTTCTCCACCAGTTCCGGCATGAAGCGGAATAGCAAGGTCAGCAGCAGGGTGGCGATGTGCTGGCCGTCCACGTCAGCATCGGCCATGAGCACGATCTTGTGGTAGCGCAGTTTCGCAATGTCGAACTCTTCGTGGATACCCGTGCCCAGGGCGGTGATGATCGCCTGGACCTCGGCGTTCTTGAGCACGCGGTCCATGCGGGCCTTCTCCACGTTCAGGATCTTGCCTCGCAGCGGCAAGATCGCCTGGTACTTGGAGTCGCGGCCGCCCTTTGCGGAACCGCCTGCGGAGTCACCCTCCACGATGAACAGTTCGGACTTTGCAGGGTCCTTGGAACGGCAGTCCGCCAGCTTGCCCGGCAGGCCACCCAGGTCCGTCGCAGACTTACGACGAACCAGGTCACGCGCCTTACGCGCCGCCTGACGAGCCTGCGAGGACGCCACCGCCTTGTTCACGATGACCTTCGCCTCAGCCGGGTTCGCGTCGAACCAATCGGACAGGTTCTCGTTGATGGCGCGCTGGACAAAGCCCTTGACCTCAGTGTTGCCCAGCTTCGTCTTCGTCTGGCCCTCGAACTGCGGGTCAGCCACGCGTACGGAGACGACAGCGGCGAGGCCCTCACGGCAGTCGTCGCCAGTAAGATTCGGCTCCTTGTCCTTGAGCAGCTTGTGCTCGCGGGCGTAGCGGTTCATCAACGTGGTCAGCGCGGCACGGAAACCTTCCTCGTGCGTACCGCCCTCATGCGTGTTGATGGTGTTGGCAAAGGTGTGGACAGACTCCTTAAACGAGCTGTTCCACTGCATCGCCACCTCAGCCTCGAGGCCGTCACCCTTCTGGTCGAAACCGACGATGGTCGGGTGGATGGCGGTCTTCGACTTGTTCAGGTAGTTGACGTAGTCAATCAGGCCGTCTGGGTAGTGGTAGACAACCTTCTTCTCGCGCTTCTTCTTGACGTCCGGCGCAACCTCATCGCCAGCCTCAACCGGGTTTCCGTCGCCGTCCTTATCAACCTCGGACGCATCGACGGTCTCGGTGGAATCGTCGAACGAGTCGCCGCCGATCAGCGCAGCGGTGTCGCCCTCTTCGGCGATCGCCTCGAGCTCGAGCTCCTCATCGGTGACGCGCTGGTCCGTCAGCGTAATCGTCAGACCCTTGTTCAGGAACGCCATCTCCTGCAGACGGCGCGCAATGGTGTCGTAATTGAACTCGACCGTCTCAAAAATCTCCGGGTCCGGCCAAAAACGAATCGCCGTACCAGTACCGCGGGCATTACCGCCCTCTTCCAACTCATCCGGCACGGCCATGTTGAAGCGCTGGTACCAGTGCCTACCGTCACGCTTAATATCCGCCTCAACGCGAGTGGACAGCGCGTTCACCACGGAAATACCCACACCGTGCAGGCCACCGGAAACCGCGTAGGACTCCGAGTCGAACTTGCCGCCGGCGTGCAGCTGGGTCATAACCACCTGGACAGTCGGGGCGCCGGACGGGTGCATCTCCACCGGAATACCACGACCATTATCGACGACCTCAACGCCGCCATCTGCCAACAACGTCACATCGACCTGGTCGGCGTAGCCCGCCATCGCCTCGTCGACAGAGTTGTCCACGACCTCCCACACCAAGTGGTGCAGACCGCGCACACCGGTGGAACCGATGTACATGCCTGGGCGCTTACGCACCGCCTCAAGGCCCTCGAGAATAGTAATCGACGACGCGTCGTAATGGGGTTGCTGTTCAGCCACTGCGGGACGCTCCTCCATGCGTGAAATATGGGCCCTAAGCCCGTTGAACTCGTTTCATCTTACACGCCGAGGGGGACATAACGGGCACTCGTCCAACCCGCGAGCGGGCGTTTCACGCCCCAATTTCACGTTTTCGGGTTTTAAAGGACAATCAATCCGTCAAGGAAATCTTGTTGCTGGGCGATCACAGAACGAAAGCGGTTGTTTTGTCGGATAACCTCCGCAACGTCCTCGTCGATATAGCTCGCGATACTAACGAGGTTATCCGCATCACTATTAAAGTTGTGCCGTCCGAGAAGATGTTCATGATGAGCGATCCGGTTCCGTAACTTGGCAAACTGGTTTAATTCGTTCCTCAGCTGGGAACGCTTGCCTTGATAGTTCGGAAAAGCCTCAACCAAACACGGCTCCCATAGCGTCTGTTCGTAGTTGAGATAGCCGCGCCCTGGACCCGAGTCTCCGTTATTCAACAAGCTAAGCCACATTCCTAGAGAAACTTTTCCTACAAAATAGTCCCCCGAAATAGCAGAACTGGGACGCTTCCGTTTAATCTCACTCAGTTTCTGTTCAAATGCACGGTAGTCTTTTCGCGTCAGAAGGACGTACTTGCTCTTGAGCTGATTCCCTTCTTCGGAAGACGATATGGAGTCTTCTCCATTCATCACTAACGTATGCCAACCGTCTTCGTGGTCTATATCGAAGTAGTCGCACAGTTCGTCGTTCATAGCGTTGCGGACGAGAACCTCCACCAGCGCCACTGCGGGCCAAAAAGACCCCGCGATTTGTGAGTCCCAGAAATACAGTCGACTTGCAGCCCGGTTAATTCTTTCAGAAAGTTCGAGGTGTTGTTCCGCCCTTGGTAAGCGATCAACTGGCGCTTCCTGTCCATTCTTTCCTGGCGTTAAAACATAATCCCGAAACGTTGACATTCTCGGCGAAGAAGCGATGAGATTCATATTCAGATCGCTGAAATTCATTTCCACCCCCAGAAATTTCAAATGCCCCGAGCGTCCTGAAAACTCAGAACCTTCGCCGTTACTGGCTCAATCTGCGGGGCTTACATGGAAAACAATAAGCGACACTTTTCCCCAACGCAAGCTCTAACTGCGTGAGGGTATTGACATTCAAATCAGTAACCCCGGTGATGTGCTGATGCAGGGATCGCTCCGGGGCTTTCGGGGGAAACAATACCACCGTAATCCCTACCCATACGTATCCCGCGGGCCGCGGCCTTTGACGTGCAGCGGCCCGTAGCGCCAACTTTTCGTCTTCGGTCCGTAGATGTGCAGTTTGGTCACCACGTCCGGCCCGACTTTCTCGGCGATGGCGCGCAGCACTTCGCGCTGCATGTACTTCATCTGGGTCGCCCACGCGGTGGAATCACAACTCACGTGCACTTCGTCGCCCTTGATCATCTCCACGTGCGTGTGCTGTGCGATCTTCTCCCCGACCAGGTCCTCCCAGTGCCCCATCACCCAGCCATGCGCCATCTTTTCGGTCCAGTCGCGTTTGCGCACTTCTTTGCCCAGCAGGTTGGCAAAGGAGGAGACTTTGTAACTCCTCGGCAGCGCGCGTCCGTCCAGGCCGGTGGGAATCCCCCGAACATCTGCTTGTCGACGACCCCCTTCCGGCAAGTCCAACCCCGGCACCGTGATGGTGCGGTGGTCGTCGATAAGCGTTGGCTTGTTGCGCCTTGGAATCACACTTGTGCCCTGCCGGGAGAGGTCCGGCAGGCGGCCGCCGCGTTTGCGGGCGGTGGCGCGCAGGTTGTCGAAGGTGGTTTTAATGAGATCGCTCAATCGAACTCACCCCATCCTCCATGGTCACGGCGTAGCGGGCGGTGACGGCGTCGTCGAGGTTGCCGGGCAGATCGTCGCCAACCGCAGCGGTAATCAGGACCTGCTCGGCCTCTTCGGCCACGTGAACGAGGCGCTCGCGGCGTTTGGCGTCGAGTTCGGCGAAGACGTCGTCGAGAATCAGCACCGGATCCTTGCCGTCGCTGGACAACAATTGGTATTCGGCCAGGTGCAGTGACAACGCATACGACCAGGTCTCCCCGTGCGAGGCGTAACCTTTCGCAGGGTTGTCGCCGAGCATGAGCGCCAGGTCGTCGCGGTGCGGGCCGACCAGCGTGATGCCCCGGTCGATCTCCTCCTTGCGGCGCCGCCCCAACTCCGTGAGCATCGCCGCCTCAAACACGGCAGGGTCCCGCGAGGGCCCGCCGGCGAGCTCCGTGACAGCTTTGTCCAGCGTAGAGCGGTATTCCACCGACGCCGGGCGCGACTCCGGCGCCACCGAGTGGTACGCCTCCGCGATCAGGGGCCCAAGCGTATCGACGAGCCCATGCCGCCCCGCCACCACCTGCGCCCCAAAATGTGCAAGCTGGCCGTCCCACACGTCGAGGGTGCTCAAGGCGCTGGCGCCGTCGTCGTCACCATAGCCCCTGCGAAGCGCCATGTTTGAGTGCTTGAGCAGTGCGTTTCGTTGGCGCAGCACCCGCTCATAATCCGCGCGGGCCCCGCCAAGACGCGGCGTGCGCAGCGCCGCCAGGTCGTCCAGGAAGCGACGCCGCTCCGCCGGCTCACCATTGATCAGCCGCAGGTCCTCCGGCGAAAACATCACCGTGCTCAACACGCCCAGGATCTCCCGGGCGGACTTCAGTTTCGTGCGGTTGATCTGCGCCTGGTTCGCCCCATGCGGCTTGATCAGCAGATGGGTTGTGAGTTCGCGGCCGTCGTTGACCGTGGTGACCGAGACGCGCGCGTTCGGTCTGTTGCTGGCTACGAGCGGTGCGTCCGTAGATACGCGATGGCTCGACAACGTGGATGTGTAGTGCACGGCCTCCACAATGTTGGTCTTGCCATGGCCGTTGCGGCCGGCGATCACCGTCACCCCCGGCTCGAGCTTGAGATTCAACTCGGGCCACGAGCGGAAATCACGCAGATCAAGCTCGCGGACGTGCATACAGGCCGCCCACGACTAACCCGGCAGGCGAACCGGCATCAGCAGGTACGTGAAGTACGTATCCGGGGTGGGGAACGTGCCGTTCTCGTCCGCCTCCGGCAGCTCCTCCGGCTCCGGGATCATGATCGCCGGACGCGACGGCTCCGTGAAGCCGAACACCACGCGGTTCGTGCCAATCACCGACAGGCCCTCGCGCAGGTAGCCGGCGTTGAAGGCGATGAGCAGTTCGTCGGCACCGGTGAAAGCAGCGTCGATGGTCTCCTCAGCCGCACCCGAATCCGCGCCGGAGGAAAACAGCGTGACCTGGCCTTCCTTGAAGTGCAGACGCAGCTGCGCGTTGCGGTCCGCGACCAGGCTGACACGACGGATCGACTCCATCAGCGGCGCAACCTCAACCGACGCGATCGACGTGTGCTCCTTCGGCAACAGCGGCTCCACATTCGGGAACTCCGCATCCAACATGCGAGTTGTGGTTTCGCGGTTGCCGGTGTGCAGGCCAAACAGGCCCTCGCCGCCAATGTTGTCCTCGGAACCGACAGCGATCTCCACCGGCTCGTCGATACTCGTGTCCAGCGTACGAGCGTTATCCAGCAGCGTCTTCGCCGGAACCAGCAGATCCGCCTTGACGTTCGCGCTCGCCGGCTCCCACGTCAGATGACGCTGCGCCAGGCGGAAACGGTCCGTTGCAGTGAGCGTGACATTTTCGCCGTCGATCTCCACATGGATACCCGTGAGCATCGGCAGCGTGTCATCACGACCTGCCGCCGCCGCGACCTGAGTGACAGCACCCGTGAGCGACGCCGGCGAAATGCTACCCGTGACCTGCGGCAAGTGAGGCAACTGCGGGTAATCATCCAAGGACATAATCGGCAGCTCAAAGCGTGCCGCAGCACCCTGCAGCACCAGCTTCTGACCATCCGTGGTCACCTCAACCGGCTTATTCGGCATGTTCGCCACGATGTCCGCCAGGAGCTTGCCCGCTACAGCGACACGACCCGGGTTAGACACCTCCGCGCCGATACGCACACGCGTGGACACCTCGTAGTCAAAGCCCGCGAATTCCAAACCATTGTCATCCGCAGTGATGACCACCGCGCGAAGCACCGGCTGCGTGTTCTTCGTCGGCAAACTGCGCGCAACCCACGCCGCGGCGTCAGAAAGGTCGTCCCGTTCGACGCGGAACGACACGTTGTTGTCACCGTTGATGTCAACCATGGCGGCGCAGACTCCTTGCACGTGGGTAGGGGCCGGATGTAATTACGCAACCACTCTAGGCGGGCACCCCGACACACGCCATTTGCGGGTGCCAGTTTTGTCATTCGCTCATTTGCTTCTCGACGCCTATCGACGAAGCCCCGGCGAGTTCTGCACACCCTCTCTTTCTCTTAGAAGAATTACAAGTAAATAGATGGGAACAACAGTAAGTCCTGGGGAATCTGTGGATTACACGTTATCTGCGCCGGTCATCTCGGCGATCCGTCTTGTGATTCAGGGTGTGGATAACTTGTGGATAACTGCCCTTGCTTGTGGATAGATTTCTGTGCTTTTTGGAATTACACATTTTGTCCCGAGCTATCCACGGTTTGTCCACATTTCGCTCCCCAGCCGGTCAGAAGCCTTTTGTGACTAAGATCGCCTAATTACAACGGTGTAATTACACAGGTGTGGATAGGTCTGTGGATAGATCTAGGTTGGGTGGGGTTTGGCGTGGTTTTGGGGGTTGAATCCAAAAAAGTTCCCGGGTTCTGGCTGTGTCGTGGAACTTTCTCTTGGTGCTATCAGTTCAGCCCTGGGGAAAGTGAATTTTCTTGGGGTTCTGGACGCAAATAGTTCCCAGGCGGGGAACTTTTTTGGGGAATAGGGCGGGAGCGCGGAAAACCGCCCCGAAACCACAAAAAAGGGAGCCCACCGAAGTGGACTCCCCTATTAACTCGACCGCCTACCGCGCGCGGGCCCGGTTCTTCACCAGTTGCGTGAGCTCCTGGATCTCGTCGTAGGTGCCACGGTTTTCTGTCATTTCCTTGCGGATCTTGCGGTCGGCGTACATGACGGTGGTGTGGTCTTTGCCGCCGAACTCGTCGCCGATCTTGGGAAGTGACAGGTCGGTGAGTTCGCGGCAGAGGTACATGGCGATCTGGCGGGCGTGCGCCACCTGACGGGTTTTACCTGCGCCGACGAGCTGCTCCATGGTGACTTCGAAGTATTCCGCGGCGGCTTCTTTGATGGTGGCGGCGTTGATGTTCACGTCGCCTTCGTCGGGAAGAATGTCGCGCAGTGCTACCTGCGCAACTTCCATGGTGATTGGCTCGTTGATCAGCGAAGAGTAGGCGGAGACGCGGATTAACGCGCCTTCGAGTTCGCGGATCGACGACTCAAACTGCGACGCGATGAGTTCGAGCACGGCGTGGTCGACTTGGGTGCCGTCGGCGGCAGCCTTCTTCATCAGAATGGCGATGCGGGTTTCTAGGTCTGGTGGCTGAACGTCGGTGATCAGGCCGCCTTCGAAGCGCGTACGCAGACGGTCTTCCAGCGTGGTCAGTTGCTTCGGCGGGCGGTCGGACGACAGGATGATCTGCTTGTTTGCCTGGTGCAGCGCGTTGAAGGTGTGGAAGAACTCTTCCTGGGTGCCTTCTTTGCCTTCGAGGAATTGGATGTCGTCGACCATCAAAATGTCCAGGTTGCGGTAGCGCCGCTTGAAGGATTCTTGGCGGTCGTCGCGCACGGAGTTGATGTAGTCGTTGGTGAATTCCTCGGACGACACATATTTAATACGCAGCCCTGGCTGTAGGACGCGCGCGTAGTTGCCGGCGGCGTGCAGCAGGTGGGTTTTGCCGAGGCCGGAGCCGCCCCAGATGAAGAGGGGGTTGTAGGCCTTGGCGGGGTTTTCGGCGACGGCGACGGCGGCGCCGTTGGCGAAGCGGTTTGAGGAGCCGATGACGAAGTTTTCAAAGGTGTATTTCGGGTTGAGGCTGGCTTCGCGGTCGGGGTCGTGAGCTGGTTTTTCGCGCGGGATGCGGCGGTCCACGGTGGGATGAGCAGCTGCTTCTCGACGACGCCCCTCAACCTGAGCGGCATGCATCCGCGCCAGCTCGTCGAGGCCCATTGGGATTTGTTCGCCGGCGGCGGGTTGTTCTGCTTCGTACTCCCCCGCCACGGTTTGGGATTGGCCCCAGGAGTGCTGCTGGACCGGCGGCGTGGGCGGCTGCACCGGTTCGGGTTCGGGCTGTGGTTCAGGCTCGGGCTCGGGTGCGGCGACGGAAACGGCCAGGTTGTAGGGCAGTCCGGTGTGGGAGGTCAGCAGCGCTGTGATGTGCGGGGAAAGGGAGTCTTCGACCACGTTTTTGGCGGCTTGGTGTGGTGCGGAGAGGAGGGCGTAGCCGTCGACAAGTACGACTGGCTTCATGAGCCGCAGGTAGGCGCGCTGCTGCGGGGTGAGTGTGGGGACCGTGGACGAGGGTTGCTCGGAGAGTCTGAGGAGTTCGTCGACGATGCCACGCCAAAGATCCTCGAGGTGTTGATCCGCCAAGGTCCGCTCCAGTCTGTCAATTTCCTGTAATTCCAAATTCACCGCTTGATCCACAAGCGCTGAGGATGATCGGCTTGGCTCTCACCTGCCGATCCACAATGTTATCCACAGGTGTGGACAGCTTCGCATTCGGGAGTTGTCCACAGGTGCATTTTCCTCTGTGGATAACTGTGTGAATTACAGAAACCTGACCTGCCCTGCGGAAACGACCGCCGAACCGGGAAAGTCTCAACCATTACTTCACAGTTATCCACAGGGCTGTGCATGAACAGCCTGTGTGATTGTGGTGTTGAAACATTGTTACCCCGCCCGACCTCGCAGTGTCTAACGTTTTGTCATTCACCAAACTGTGGACAACTCCTGTCGTCGAACATGTGTCCCCATACTCACAGCTGCTCCGCAGGAAACTTCGGCGATTTGTTTCCCGACCTGCGAAAAAACACAAGCTTGTAATTACGGGGGCACCCGTTCGGGCCAGATGAGAAACCCGGAGTGTTGATTTGGCCGCGGCCGCAAATCTCGCGTAGTCTTATCCCCGTCTTCACGCCAGTTACCCCTGGCGTGCTTCACGAGAGCACCGCCCCCGCCGGGCACCGGGCCGCTTACCAAGGCGAGCCGGCGAAGGCGCTGCACGCGACTGCGCACCGATCCACTGGTGCCGAACCGCAATCTCGACGCACTCGTTTCAACTTTGGAACGGCTACTACCCCGGGAGGCTTTCACGAGCCGTCGGCCGTTCATGACCGCACAAGGAGTCCACCGTGTCTAAGCGGACTTTCCAGCCGAATAACCGTCGCCGCGCACGCAAGCACGGCTTCCGCGCTCGTATGCAGACCCGCGCCGGCCGCGCAATCGTTTCCGCGCGCCGCAAGAAGGGCCGCGCGAACCTTTCCGCGTAGTCTTACGCAACCATCGTGCTACCCCGCCCGCACAAACTCACTTCATCTGCCGACTTCAAAACGGCGATGAAGCAGGGAGTGCGCGCGGGGTCTCGCACATTAATGGTCCATGTCTACCCACGCCCGGACGAGGTCATCACAGGTGGCCCACGTTTCGGGCTTGTGGTGTCTAAGCAGGTCGGCAACGCCGTGACCCGCCATGCGGTGTCGCGGAGGTTGAGGCATGTGGTGGTGCAACGTGGGGTCGTCGATAAGCTGCCGCGCAATTACGACGTCGTCATTCGCGCCCTGCCGAAGTCTGCCACCGCAACCAGCGATGACCTCGCGCGCGACATGGAGCGCGCCATTACCAAAGCGATGAACCGCTAATGGCGTACTACAACTTCGCCGGCGGCGAAATCCCCGCCGCCCGCGGACCGGCCGCCAAAGCGCTGGTCGGGCTGATTCGCGGCTACCAAAAATACCTCTCACCGCTTAAAATGGGCGGGACCTGTCGTTTTCTGCCGGTATGCAGCGCGTATGGGCTCGAAGCTGTGTCTCGGCACGGCGCTCTACGTGGTGGGATGCTGGCGGCGGCCCGGATCTGCAAGTGCGGACCCTGGCACCCGGGGGGCTACGACCCTGTACCGGGCAGCATCGAATTGAGTGAGGAGTAACACCGAAACGTGCTGAATTTCATTTATTGGCCGATTTCCTGGGTGCTGAAGTTCTGGCACGAGGTTCTCGGCTTCATCCTTCCGAAGGATTCAGGTATCTCCTGGATCCTCGCCATCGTGCTGCTGACATGCACGGTGCGTCTGCTGCTGCTGAAGCCGATGGTGAACCAGATGCGGTCCACCCGCAAGATGCAGGAGATGCAGCCGCGGATGCAGGAAATCCGCGAGAAGTACAAGGGCGACCAGCAAAAAATTGCGGAGGAGACGCAGAAGCTCTACCGCGAGATGGGTACCAACCCGCTGGCATCCTGCATCGTGCCGCTGGTGCAGATGCCAATTTTTATTGGCCTGCTGCACGTGCTGCGTTCCTTCAACCGCACCGGTGACGGCGGCGGCGTTGGTCTTGGTTTCACGGTTGAGCAGAACCGCAACACCGCCAACTACGCCTTCCCGCCGTCGGACGTGCAGTCCTTCCTGGACGCGGACTTCCTCGGTGTGCCGCTGTCGGCGTACATGTCGATGCCGGAGGAGATGTTCGCAGCCTTCGGTAACGCTGACCTGACGCGTGCGAACATCATCGCCGTCTGTGCCCCGCTGGTCGTGCTGTGTGCTGCGTTTACGCACTTCAACGCCCGCATCATGATCAACCGCCAGGCCGCCCGCAAGGCTGCCGGCAAGACCGCGAAGCCGCAGGGCGAGATGGCCGCGATGATGGAATCCCAGATGGGCATGATGAACAAGATGATGCTCTGGTTCTTCCCCATCATGATTCTGGCCACCGGTGTTATCTGGCACATCGGCCTGCTGTTCTACATGCTGACCAACAACGTGTGGACCTTCTTCCAGACCCGTTTCCTGAACAACAAGATGGACGCCGAGGAGGCTGCCGAGGAGGCCCGCAAGGTGGAGATGAAGCGCACCACCGCGCCTGCCCCGGGTGCCCGCAAGGTGGATCGCCGCACGAAGAAGCAGCGCAAGCAAGGCAAGTAAGCATTTGCTTATCGACGACGCCCCGGCTTCACCCGGGGCATTTTTCATGCCCATATATATGGTGTGGGGCCGTGTCGTGGAGCCGACTACAGTGTTGTGCATGTCGGATACGTCCCCTGCAGCCGCAGCCCAAGTTTTCGGAGATCGCCTCGCATTAGCCGAGGCCTACCACCAGTCGTTGGCCACCACCGCCGCCGAGCGTGGCTTTATCGGCCCCAAGGAGGTCGGACGCCTGTGGGAGCGCCACATCCTGAACTGCGCGGTGATCTCGGAGGCCTTCCAAGAGGGGCTGAAGGTGGCGGACATCGGCTCCGGCGCCGGGCTGCCCGGCATCCCGCTGGCGATCGCTCGGCCGGACCTGAAGATCACGCTCATCGAGCCGCTGCTGAAGCGCTCCACCTACCTGCGCGAGATCACCGAGGAGCTCGGCCTGGACAACGTCACCGTCATCCGTGGCCGCGCCGAGGAGCAGCCGAAGGCATCCTTCGACGCCGTGACCTCCCGCGCCGTGGCACCCTTGGGCAAACTTGCCGGCTGGTCGCTTCCGCTGCTGCAGGGCGGTGGGGCCATGATCGCCATGAAGGGCGAATCCGTCGCCGAGGAGCTGGAGCGCGACGCCAAGCTCATCGCCAAGGCTGGCGGTAAGGATCCCGAGATTCTCACCGTGGGTGCGACTACGCTTGAACAGCCAACCACCCTAATCCGCATCACCCGCAAGAAGAAGGGGGAATAAGTGGATCACTACGATGACACGCCTTTGATGGAGGAGGCGATGCGGGCGGCGAGGGTGTCGTCGAGAAGCGAAACGCTCCCGCGACCCGACCAACCCCGCGTGATCACCGTTGCCAACCAAAAAGGCGGCGTCGGCAAAACCACAACCAGCGTCAACCTCGCAGCGTCACTGAGCCGCCAGGGCATGAAAGTGCTGGTGATCGACCTCGACCCGCAGGGCAACGCCTCAACCGCCCTCGGCGCCGAACACACCTCCGGCACCACCTCCAGCTACGAGGTGCTCATCGGTGAGGCCGACGCCGCCGACGCCGTGCAGGCCCACGCCGACAACGAAAACCTGTACTGCATCCCAGCCACCATCGACCTCGCCGGCGCGGAAATCGAGCTGGTGTCCATGGTGCGCCGCGAATACCGGCTCCACGACGCTATCCGCCGCGGTTTCATGCAAGAACACGGCTTCGACTACGTCTTTATCGACTGCCCACCCTCGCTCGGGCTGCTGACCATCAACGCGATGACCGCCGTCGACGAAGTACTCATCCCCATCCAATGCGAGTACTACGCACTCGAAGGCGTGGGGCAACTGCTGGGCAACATCGGCATGATCCGCGAACACCTCAACCACAACCTGCACATCTCCGCGATCCTTTTGACCATGTACGACGCCCGCACCCGGCTTGCCGCCGACGTCGCCGACGAAGTGCGCGGCCAATTCGGCCAAGTCGTACTGAACAACGTCATCCCCCGCTCCGTGAAGGTCTCCGAAGCGCCGGGTTACGGCCAGACCGTCATCGACTACGACCCCGGCTCCCGCGGAGCACTCGCCTACTTCGACGCAGCCAAAGAACTCGCACTGCGCGGCGACTACCAACCCCACCCCACCACCGGCCCAATTGGCGTGAGCCCGGAAGTCTCCGCCCAACTCGACAGCTCTTCCGAGGAGGACTAAACCATGGCAGAACGCAAAGGCGGCCTCGGCCGCGGACTGGCAGCACTGATCCCGTCGGCACCCGCAGACATTGACAAGAACGGCAAAACCCCCGGCATCGGTGGCAACGCCTCCGACGTGATCTTCGGCAAGCAGGACAAGGGCTCTGGTGCTGGTTCTGGTGCAGGGTCTGGCAAGGCGCCGAAGGGTGCGCCGCGGGCTGTGAAGGGCGCGCCGACCGTTACTGCGAAGCAGGACAACGTCATGCAGCCGGTGCCGGTGGGCGCCCGATACCAGGAAATCCCGATCGGCCAGATCATCCCCAACCCGAAGCAGCCACGCCAGGTCTTCGACGAGGATGATCTCGCCGAACTGGTCCACTCCATCCGCGAGTTCGGCCTCCTCCAACCCATCGTCGTCCGCGACACCCCCGAAGGCTTTGAACTCATCATGGGCGAGCGCCGTTGGCGCGCCTCCTCCAAGGCAGGCCTCAAGCACATCCCGGCGATCGTGCGCGAAACCTCCGACGAGGACATGCTCCGCGACGCACTGCTTGAAAACATCCACCGCGTGCAGTTGAATCCACTCGAAGAAGCTGCCGCCTACCAGCAACTTCTCGACGAGTTCGGCGTCACCCAAGAACAACTCGCCGACCGCCTCGGCCGCTCCCGCCCCGTGATCACCAACGCGATCCGCCTGCTCAACCTGCCGGTTCCGGTGCAGCGCCGCGTCGCCGCCGGTGTGCTCTCCGCCGGCCACGCCCGCGCCATCCTGGGCATCAAACTTGGCGACGACACCACCGACGCCCAGACCCAACTCGCCGACCGCATCGTCGCCGAAGGCCTGTCCGTACGCGCCACCGAAGAGGCCGTATCCATGATCAACGCAGGCGGCAAGGTGCCCGACAAGCCGAAGCGCCAACCTCTCCCCCAGCCGGAGTACCTCAGCCAGGCCGCCGACTCGCTTGCCGACATCTGGGACACCAAAGTCTCCGTCACCATGGGCAAGCGCAAGGGCAAGATCGTCGTCGAGTTCGGCGACAAGGACGACTTCGAGCGCATCATGGGGCTCATCCAAGGCACCGACTAGGGGTTTTAGGCGGCTGGTTTGGGCGGTTGGTTTGGGTCGCCTGTGCGCCCGCGGTGTCCGCATGCCCGCTGTCGGCCTGCCACGCTGTCTGCCGTGCCCGCCACCGGCAGCCGATTCTGACAGATTCTGCCGGACTTTGTCAGGGTCGTGTCTGACCTGCACGTTTACCTGCGGCTGACAGATTCTGCCGCAATGTGTCAGTGACTGGGTGCCGGCCGACGGGCGACGGGCGACTGCTGCCGCGATAGAGGTCGCGATCGAGGCCGTTGCCGCTCCCCTCACCAAAAAAGTTCCACGGAAATCGGCAGATCGCGTTAGGTCCGGGAACTATTTTCGGCCCGCGACGGCGCGACCTGGGCGAAGTGAACTATTTGGGCCCGGAATGCCAAGAAGATTCCCAGACGGGGAACTTTCTTGGGAGGAGAAGGCTGGGCGGCTTGGCGAGGGGGCCAGAACGGGCGCGAGAGCCTGGGCGTGCGGGCTGGGCAGAAAGGGCCGGGCAGAGAGGGCCGCAGCGGCGCCCAACAACCGGCGGTTAGGCCTGCTCTTCGCGCAGTAGCTCCTTGAAGGAGTAGGTGCCTGTCGGGCGGGTGTCGTGGTCCAGCAGGTAGAGGCGCTTCACGGCGACGACGACGGCTTCGGCGATGGCGTCGCGCTGGGCGGGGTCGGTAAGTACGGCCAGGTCGCCTGGGTTGGTGAGGTAGCCGGCCACGAGCTCCACCGACGGCATGCGGGTCATCCGCAGCATCTCCCAGGTGCGGGCGTGGTTGCGGCAATTCTGCAGGTCAGTGCGGGCAGCGATCTCGCGCTGGATGTAACCGGACAGGGTTTCGCCGGTCATCGAGGAGCTGCCGTGCTCGGAGCCGAAGTAGAAGGTGGCAACGCCGTTGGCCTTCTCGTTTGGGTAGGAATCCAGACGCAGTGAGATCAGCAGGTCGGCGTTGAAGCCGTTGGCCAGGTCGGCGCGGTGCTTGTTGGACGGGTTGTCGCCGCGCGGGCGGGACAGGATGGTTTCCATGCCGGTGGCGACCATGCGGCCCTCGATGCGCTGGGCGAGGTCCCAGAGGATCTCCTCCTCCGTGATGGGACCATACGGGCCCTCCACAACCAGGCCCTTGTCGGAACCACCGAGGTCAGGGTCGATGACTACGCGCTTACCGGCGAGGTTCGGGCCGGCCTGGCGGACGGTTTCGCGCTCACGGATCGCCTGGGCGGAACCTCCGGTGATGCGGCGGCCAAGCAGGGACAATGCATGCAACGTGTCGGGGCCGCAGACACCGTCGTCCTCCAAACCGGAGTTCAACTGGTAGTTCATCAACGCTTCGTAGGTCGCGGGGCCGAAGCGGCCGTCGATGCGGTTGGAGTAAAAGCCGAGCTCGTGAAGCTGTGTCTGCAGCTGGCCCACGTCGTCGCCGACCATTTCTTGGCCCGGCTGGTAGCTCAGCACGCGCGCGCCCAACGTGTAGGAGGCTTCGCGCAGCTCGCGGAGCGTCAGGTCGTCGATGGAGCCAGACGGCAAAATGCCGCGAGATTGTTGGAAGGCTTTGAGGGCTTCGGCGAGGGTGTCGTCGAAAAGCATCTCGCTTTCGGTGAAGCGACGCGTGCTATCGATTTCGCCTTCGTATCCGTCGAGGAGACCGAGGCGGGCCAGCGACAACCGAACCTCGGCAACCCGCGAGCTGGAGTCGCCAACGTGCAGCAAGTCTTGCACTAAGCACCTAACTTTCCCGGTCGAAAAAACAAAACCAACTACAACAGCTTACGCGTCGAGCTGCGCCTGGATCTTAGCGACGATCTCCGACTTCGGACGCAGACCCACAAACTCGTCGACGCGCTTGCCGTCCTTGAACAGCAGCACGGTCGGAATGGACATGACCTGGAACATTGCGCCCAGGGTGCGCTCGTTGTCCACGTTGACCTTGGCTACCTTAACCTGGCCTGCCATCTCCGACGCGATCTCATCGAGCAACGGGGAGAGTTTGCGGCACGGGCCGCACCACTCTGCCCAGAAGTCCACGAGAACCGGGGTGTCGGACTCGATGACCTCGCTCTTGAAGGTGGCCTGGGTGACATCTACTGGTGCGCTCATGGCCGTTAGTTTACAGCTCCGCGAGATAGTGCTGTGCGTCCAACGCGGCACGGCAGCCCGAACCAGCCGCCGTGATGGCCTGACGGTATGTCTTGTCCACCAGGTCACCGCAGGCGAACACGCCGGCGACGCTGGTGCGTGTCGACGGATCCTCCACCGAAACGTAACCGCCCTCGTCTACAGCAACCTGGCCCTCGAGGAACCCGGAGCGCGGGTCGTGGCCGATAGCAACGAACAACGCGGTGGCATCCAGGACGGACTCTTCGCCGGTTTCCACGTTGCGTACGTTCAGTCCGCCAACCTTGCCGTCTGCCTCAACGACGGACTCGACGACGGTGTTGGTGACAAACTCGATCTTCTCGTTCTGCTTTGCGCGCTCCAGCATGATGGCGGAGGCACGGAAGTTCTCCGAACGGTGGATCAGGGTGACCTTGTAGCCAAACTTGGTCAGGAAGGTTGCTTCCTCCATTGCGGAGTCGCCACCACCGACGACGGCGATGTGCTGGTCTTTGAAGAAGAAACCGTCGCAGGTGGCGCAGGTGGACACGCCACGGCCGGTCAGTTCGGCCTCGCCCGGGATGCCCAGGTGGCGTGGGGCTGCACCGGTGGCAAGGATGACGGCGCGGGCGTGGAACTCCTCGTCGTCCACGAACACCTTCTTAATCTCGCCGGAGAAGTCCACGCGGTCTACCAGTTCAGGGCGCAGGTCTGCACCAAACTTTTCGGCCTGCTCGCGCATGTTGCCCATCAGGTCTGGGCCGAGCACGCCCTCGGGGAAGCCGGGGAAGTTCTCCACGTCGGTGGTGTTCATGAGTTCGCCGCCGAACTCGTAACCCTCGAATACGAGGGGCTTGAGCTCGGCGCGAGCGGCGTAGAGCGCGGCGGTGTAGCCGGCCGGTCCGGAGCCGATGATGATCACATCGTGGATGGTGTCTACATCGGTGCGGGCGGTGGCGGGTTCCGTTGCGGAATCGCCGCTTTCGTCGGTCTGCGGGGTAACGAAATTGAATCCGGAGAAGTTCATATCGGTGAGTCTAGCTGCTTGTTAACCTCTCCCCGATTGCTGCAGCTACAGCCTCTCGGGCACGGTATCTCCGGGACTTCACGGTGCCCGGTTTCACGCCTAATTCGTGGGCGGCGTGCTCGACGGACATGCCTGCGACATCGATCAGCCACAGTGCCTTACGCTGCCCCGACGGCAACACGTTGAGCGCCTGGCGCATCGCGATGGTGCGTTCCATGGCCTCCATGGGGTTGTAGGCGAGGTATTTGTTCATGTCGCTGCTGACGGCCACGGCGTCGTCGTCAAGACTCGCCTGTGCGCCCGCGCGCGTGAACTTGCGTTGGTGGTCGATGGCGGCGTTGATGGTCATACGGTGCAGCCACGTGGATAGCTTCGCTTCCCCGCGGTAGGTGTGCAGGCTGCGTGCCGCCTTGAAGAACGCGTCCTGGACGATGTCCTGCGCGTCTTGGTCGTTGCGCGTGTAGTTGCGGGCCACGTAGTACATGGCTTTGTGGTGGCGTTTGACGATCTGCCTGAACGCTCGTCGGTCTCCGTCGAGGTATTGGGCGACTATAGCCCGGTCATTGCGGTAATCCATGATTCCCCCCAGAAAAGTGTTGACCCCCAGTGTGCACGACCCCTCCCCGGAAGGGAAGGGGTCAATTGCACAATCTATTGGACATCCACATGCCCTGCCAACGAAACTTCCGAAATTTCGAGCGGTTTCTGTTCCGCCGGGGTGAAGGAGATGATCACCTCGGTCAGCGCGCCGGTGTAGTCCACATCGGCACTGATCTGGCCGGTGCGCACCGTGCCCTCCGACAGCACCACAGGCGCTTGACCACCCGCGGGCACGCCGGAGATGGTGAAGGTTGCGCCGGTTGCGCCGGAGGCGTCGATAAGCACTTGCTCGAGGTCGAACGGCTGACCGTTGCTTTGCTTGACGACGAGATCCCCTCCGACCTCCCACTTCGTGGTCCGATCACCGTCAACGGCGGCGTGGGCATCAGAGCCGGAAGAGCCAGCAGAGTCAGCAGCAGTGGCCTCCAGCGGTGCAATGAGCACCGGTACGCGAGGGGCGGGCGCCACGGAGGATGTCGCGACGGCTTCCTCTTCTTCCTCCCCGGAGACGATGTCCACCAGGTAGGTCGTCAGCACACCGATCGCCACTGCGGCAGCCACGGCCACCAGGGTGACCAGCGCGATTGTCAACGGCTTGGTGCGGCCGCTGCCGAAGCCACCGTGGATGACGTCCGGGTCCTCCACGTGCTCGGGCACGGGCTCGACGGACTCGGGCACCTCGACGACGGGGATGGTGTCGGTCGGGGTGTCGTCTTCCTCGCTGTGGCGGCGCGAGCCCGGCAGGTTGGCTGCTTCCTTCAGGGCGGTGGCGATTTCGCGGAAGGCGGCTTGGTCGACGGCGTCGGCGTCGACAAGCGCTCGCGTGCGTGCGGTGATCTCGGCAAGGTCGTCGGAGGTGACGTTGGAGGTCAGCAACTCCAGGGCGGCGGCGAACGCCTCGGCGTCGGTCGGCTTTGTCGCATCCGGCAGGACGGCCGGGAATGCGAGGCGCACGATGCCGTCTGTATCAATGCGCAACTGCTGGCGGTTGTCCAGACCCAGCGGCACGCCGGCCTCGTGCGCGGTGGCCAGCGCAGCAGCCAGCGGCACGAGTGCATTGGCGACGGCCTCCGTGTGCAGCGTCTGGCCCGACTCCGCAACAGCCTTCACCGAGGAGCCCTCGATCCAGTCGGACACCACAACGGCGCCGGAGCGGAACGACAGGATCTCCACGTGGTCCGGCAGCGCCGGCAGGTGCATGTTGACCAGCTGGCGGGTACGGCGCGCGATGCCCGCGGCCTGCAGGGCGGCCTCGCGCGGGGTGGCGGGCGCCATGGGGGCGGCACCGGTGGTGTCCACGAACGTCAGGGCGACGTCGCGGCCGGTTGCAATCTCGCGGGCCTGCCAGAAGCGGGCGCTGGAGGTGGCGCCGTGGTCGCGGATGAGTCGGAAGCGGCCGTCGGACACGGACGCACCCGGCACGAGGCGTGGGCCGCGGACGACACCGGCGGACATCGGCGGTGGTACCGGGGAGGCGTTGAAGGTGTCGGCGGCGAGGAACTGGTTGGACATCTCGCGCGGGTCCACCTGGCCCACTTCGAGGCCGCGGTCGGCATCCGCGGTGATGAACCGGCCCAGGCCCGGAATGCGGCCCACGGCGGAGCCCAGGTTCTGCACCTCAGGCAGGCCGGAGCGCGACAGCACGACGCCGGTGACGATGAGGAACAGCACGCCGAGCAATGCGATCTCGATCAGCGATCCCAGCGACGGCGCACCGATCATGCGCCCAAGGGCTTCCGGGAGGTGGAGGCCGGCGACGTCGCGAAGCAACCAGCGCACGCCGAACACCGCGGCAACACCGACGGCGGACGCACCGATGGCCCACAGGGACGTGCGTAGCACCTCGCGGGACTGCAGGGTGCCCAGTTTGCGGCGCAGCAGCAGCGCACCGATGATCGCGCCGGCGACAAAGCCGAAGCCGTTAGCCGCACCGAGCAGGATGACCACGTGGCCCGGCTCGCTCGCGATGGTCGGCGCCAGCATGGACAGCGCAATTTTGGTGCCGGTGATGCCGGCGATGATGAACGTCGGCGTCCAGGCTTCCTCGCGCGCGTAGAACACACGCAGGTGCAGCATGACCAGCGCGTACGGGATGAGCGTGAACGCGGCGGCGCTGATGGTCAGGCCGAGGGTGTAGGCGGCTTCGTCGCTAAATGAGCCGTAGGCGAACAGGGCGCTGGCGATGTCGGGGCCGAGCGCGGTCATGAACACGATGATCGGCAGCAGGGCGATAAACGTCAGTTTGGTGCCCATGGTCAGGTCGTGCACGACAGCCTTGTCGTCGCCGTCGGCGGCGTTGCGCGACAGGCGCGGCATGATCGCGGTCAGCAGGGTCACGCCGATGATGCCGTATGGCATCTGCAGCAGCATCCAGTGCTGTTGGTAGATGAACTGTGCCGCCGGGTCCGCCGCGAACGCGATGCGGGTGGTGATCACGTAGCCCAGCTGGCTGATCGCCACGTAGGTGATGATGGCCAGGGCCATGCCGCCGAACTGCTTGAGGCGCTCGTCGATCCCCCACAGCGGTCGCAGGTCGATGCCCAGTTTGCGCAGTGCGGGCAGCATGATCAGGCACTGCACCACCACGCCCGCGGTGGTGCCCAGGCCAAGCAGCATGACGTGCGGATTGCTTATCGACGACGGCGCCGCCGGATTCAACGTCCCCGGCAACGCCATATACGCCACCAGCACCGCAATAGACACGACGTTGTTGGCCACCGGTGCCCATGCGCCCGGCCGGAAGTGTTCCTTCGTGTTCAGGATGGCCATGAACAGGGAGAACATGCCGTAGAAGAAGATCTGCGGCAGCAGCAGGTAGGCAAAGGATGTGGTTTGGACGAGGTTGCCTGTGGAGTCCTCGTCCAGCATCATCTCGGTCAGCCACGGCGCACCGACGACGGCGAGCAGCGTGACCACCGTCATCAGTGTCAGCGTGAGCGTGAACAGGCGACGGATGAAGGCGGCGCCGTGGTCGGCGTCCTCTTTCTCCGCGCGGACGAGCACCGGCACGACGAGTGCGGTGAGCACGGAGCCGAGCACGATCTCTGTGATCAGGTTCGGCAGCGTGTTGGCGGTGTTGAACGCGGAGGCGACAACCTCGCCGAGCGCCGCACCGATGAGCACGGTGCGGATGAAGCCGGTGATGCGCGAGATCAGCGTGGCAATCGCCATCGAGCCGGTGGCGCGGACGACCTTTTCGCCCTCGCTCGGTTTGGTGTCCTCGGCAGGCTCAGCGGGCTCGGCGACCGCAACGCTTGTCGCGGCTGTGGCGACTGCGGCGGCGTCGTCAGCCGTCGGCGGCGGGGCGATGGTCTCGCCCTTGGGGCTGGTGGTCAGCAGGGACTTGTCCGGCAGGCCGGTTGCCGCCGGCGTGGGCGGCTTCGGCTCGCGCGGGGCCGGTACTGGCGCCGGGGGTGCCGGGGCGACGATGCGGCGGCGCAGGCCAGCCTCGGGCTGGCTGTTGTCCTGTGCTGTCACGGCTGTCTCCGTTCACGTGGGTTGCTGGGCGGTGGGCGTTTGGTCGGGCGCCTGTTCGGCGGTGCTTTCCTGCGGGTGATGAGCAGGAGCGCTAGCATCGCGGCGATCAGCGCGCCGGCGAGCGCCCACCCGCCGAGTTGGAGCCCGGCGGTGCGCACGGAGATGTCCACCGGGCGCGAGATCGGTTGGGCCGAGGCACCCGCGAGGTAAAGCTGCAGGTCGGTGCCGCGGTTGTTGTCGGGCAGGTCGGCGGTCATCTGGACGGTGACGGAGCCGCGTGCGGGGATTTTCAGCGTCCCCGGTACGTTCAGTTTCGCGCCGTCGGGCCCCCAGTAGCGGATCTGGGTGTGCACCGGCAGCGGCATTCCGTTTTGGGCGACGATGAGCAGTGGGCTTGACGACGACGCCCTGGTGTACACGTTCCCCGGCGGGATTAACGTCACGGAATCGCGCAGATCGTTCAGCGTTGCCCGGCTGGCGGCGAGGCGGTCGCCGGTGGCGCGCACGGCGTCGTCGTAAAGCGAAAGTGCCCTGCGTCTGTTGGTGCTGAGCGCGACGAGCATGTCGCGGCGCAGTGGCAGGGTGAAGCCGTAGCGGGTCAGCGCGATGGCGGGGTCGTTTGCCATGAGCGCGGTGATGTCGTTGATGAAGCTGTTTTGCTGCGTGACCTGCAAGATTTCTGCGTCGGTGAAGGCGGCGGGGTCCGAGAATGTGGCCGTGGTGTCGGCGGGTGGGACCTCCGGCGGGGCGGCGAGGTAGTCGCCGAACGAGATCGGGCGGGAGGTTCCGTCGGCGATCAGGCCCGCGACCGTGCCCAGGAGCACCGCGGCGGTTTTCGCGTCCCACGTTGCCGGTGGGTTGATCATCACGGGTTGGGTCGGTGCGTCGCCCTCACCCGTGGTGGCGCTCTGGGCGGCAAGCCGCATCGCTGCGGCGGCGTTGACATCGCGCGCGGTATTGGAATCCCGGGTGTAGTCGAAACGCAGGCCCGGGTTGGAATACCCCGGCGTGTCCGGGTGCTCCCCCGTCGCCGCTAGCACCGCGGCCAGCGAATCCTGGTACCCGACCTCCATCACGCCGGCAGTGTTCCACGTGAAACGTTGCGCATCCGCAGGCTTTGCGACGAGCACCTGCACCGGCACCTCCGGCACCGGCGCCGCCGCGCCCGAGAAGTCTGCGAGCTCCGCGCGTTCGAGCGCGCTCTGGTGGGAGTTGGCTTCGGCGTCGGGCGCGCTGTCAGCTTGGGCCGCCTCCCACGCGGCGTGCATCCCGCCGTCGAACACCGTGGAGCGGGTGTGGTCCGCCCAGCCAAGCGCCGGCCCGGCGCCCGCCTCGATGTAGCCGGTGCCGGCGACCACCGTATTGATCGTGCCTGCCGTGCCCAGCACCCGCTGCAGCACAAACGGGCCGCGCTCGACGGCCTCGCGCATCAGCCACGGATCACCCGTACGCGCCACCGCGTTGAGGTCCGCGTTCGCCCACGGCAGCGCCACGGTGCAGCCGGTCGCGGCGATCTCGCGCACTTTGTCCAGCCACGCCTTCGCGTCCTCGGCCCCGGACCCTGGGGTGCGGTGCGTGTCGTCGTTCGAACCCCAGCTGTCGCGCAGACGCTTCGGTTCCTCCACCACGGCGGGGCGCGAATCACTGACGGTGTAGCCGCCGGTCATGCGGTCCACTGTGTCCACCAGCGCCGGGTCGAGCGCCATGCAGGTGGCGTAGCCAACCTCAGGGGTTTCCACCGCCTTGCGGTACTGCTCCACCAGGGTGTCCAAGCGCCCGCCGGGCGCGAGTTGTTCCGCCAGTGCGTCGCTCTGCAGCACCAGCGGCGGGTCCTCGGGGGCCTCGCCGGTCTCTCCCGGCACGATATTCACCGGAGCGGAGACCGGGTACAGGGCGGTCAGCCCGCCCGGTTCGACGTCGTCGGCCGACCCGCGCACGGCCAAGTGGAAGCGGTCGGTGTCCAGGGTGGCGCTGGTGTCGTCGATAAGTTGCAGCATCATCGGGTACACGCCGATGCCGCCGGGCGCGGTCATCTGCAGCGACAGCTCGGCGCTTTCGCCGGGGCGCAGCCGGGTATCCACGACCACCTCGTCGCCCACAACGCTGTACTCCCCCACCCCGGCGACGGCGGCCACGCGCTGCTCGGAGACGGAGCCCACCGGCGCGGCGCGACGCGTGAGCACTTTGAGGCCCTCGAGGGTTGTGTCGGTCTGATTGGTCACGCGAAGTTTCACGTGAAACGGATCGTGCGCGGAGACGACCGCGGGGGCGTCGATAAGCGACACGCGCGCGAGCTGGCCCTCACCCGGGCGCACCGCCGGGTTGACCCACTGCTCCGCAACCTCAGGGTTCTTCGGGCTCACCGGCACCGCAGGCACCGCGCGAGCCGGGGTCGCTGACGGGACCGCCAGCGCCACCGCAACCGCGGCCGCAGCTAGACGGGAAATCGGCCGAATCATCGCGGGGTAGACCTTCCGGCGGCGACTTCCTTCCGAGCCAGCTCAGGCATCCGGTCAAACGCGATACGCGCCAGTTTGCGCTCGTCGGCATACGCAAGGTGCTCCATCAACTCGCTCATGGGCACCCAGGCCACTTCGGTGACCTCCGGGTCTTCGTCGTTAAACACGCCGTCCACAAACCGCAGCAGGTTGTGGTGCACCGTCTTGTGGATCCGCACTCCGTCGGACACAAACCAGTAATCAATGGTGCCCAGGGTGTCGAAGGCCTCGCCGGTAATACCGGTCTCCTCCCAGACCTCACGCTCTGCGGTGCGCCACTGGTGCTCGCCATCCTCGACGTGGCCCTTCGGCATCGACCACAACAACCGCCCACGGCGATCCAGCCGGCCAATCAGCGCGACGTAGATGCGGCTCATGTCTACCTTGCCGTCCGGGCCGACAGCCTCCGCCATACCGGAGACCACCAGACCACCGGCCGAGGTCTCGTCGCGCACCTCCATCGAAGAGTCGTGCTGGCGGTTGTACTGCGAATGACGGCGATGCTGGTTGCGGTTTCGGTTCCGCTGATTCCCGCGCCCGCCCCTCCGGCGGTTGTTCGGGTTACGGCGACGGTGTTGCTTCTTCTTCGGCTTGTCGCCGCCTTCTGATTGGTTCTTGTCTTGGCCCTGCTGGTTTTTATTCTGGCCGCCGCGGCGCTTCCGCGGACGACGCCGCCCGCCGGATCCCCCCTTACCGCTGGGGGGACCCGGTACAGGCCGCGTGTTGTCACTCATTCGTGCCATGCTATCCGGCTTCAGGCCGGTTGTGGTACTCCACGCGCGGGGGTGGCGGGTATCGTGTCCAAGGTGACAAAGCTTTTCGACATGCCCGATCCGAACGACCCACTTGCCCCCGCCGCGTTGATGGCCCGAGCGCAGGGGGTCGTCGAGAAGCAATCTGCCCTGCTGGAGCCGCTTGCCCGACTCTTCGCCGAGCGCGGCGAGTCCTTATATATTGTTGGCGGTTCCGTCCGCGACGCCATGCTGGGCCGCGGGGTGCACGATTTGGACTTCACTACCTCCGCCCGACCTGCGGTTATCCAGGAAATTCTCGCGGAGTGGGGCGAGAAAGTGTGGGACACCGGCATCGAGTTCGGCACCGTCTCCGCGATCCGGCACGGCGAAACCGTGGAAATTACGACGTTCCGCTCCGATCTTTACGACGGCATCACCCGCAACCCCGAAGTCACCTTCGGCGACACCCTCGAAGGCGACCTCGTGCGCCGCGACTTCGCCTGCAACGCGATGGCTATCGAGCTCTCGCTTGTCGACGACCACCTCGCCCCCACCTTCCACGACCCCGTCAACGGCCTGTCTGACCTGGTCGTGGGCGTGCTGGACACCCCGCAGGAGCCGGAGGTGTCGTTCCGCGACGACCCGCTGCGCATGCTGCGCGCCGCCCGCTTCGTCTCCCAACTGGGCTTTACGGTGGCCGACCGCGTCTTCGATGCGATGCGCGACATGGCAAGCGAGATCGAGCGCATCACCGCCGAGCGCGTCCAGGCCGAGCTAGACAAACTCATGTGCGGCTCGCGCCCCTGGGAGGGCATCGACCTGCTCGTGGCCACCGGTGTTGCCGAGTACATCCTGCCCGAGATCCCTGCCCTGCAACTCGAGACCGACGAGCACATGCAGCACAAGGACGTCTACCGCCACTCCCTGACCGTGCTGCGCCAGGCCACCGAACTTGAAGACTCGGACGAAGGCCCTGACCTGAAGCTGCGCTGGGCGGCGCTCATGCACGACATCGGCAAACCCGCCACTCGCGCGCCGAAGGAAGGCGGCGGCGTGACCTTCTACCACCACGAAGTGGTCGGCGCGAAGATGACCCGCAAGCGCCTCAAGGCCCTGAAGTACCCGAAGCACGTCATTTCCGACGTGGGCCAGCTCGTGTTCTTGCACATGCGCTTCCACGGCTTCGGCGAGGGTCAGTGGACCGATTCTGCCGTGCGCCGCTACGTCACCGACGCCGGCGAATTGCTGCCTAAGCTTCACAAACTCGTTCGGGCCGACTGCACCACCCGCAACCCCAGGAAGGCCGCGCGCCTCCAGCGCACCTACGACCACCTGGAGGAGCGCATCGCCGACATCGCCGCCAAGGAGGACCTCGCTCGCGTGCGCCCGGACCTGGATGGCAACGAGATCATGCAGATCCTCGGCCTCAAACCGGGCCCGGAGGTTGGCAAGGCGTGGAAGTATCTGAAGGAACTGCGCCTCGAGCGTGGCGAGCTCGACCACGACGAGGCCGTCGCCGAACTCAAAACCTGGTGGGAGAACGAGAATGCCTGAGTATTTCTACGCCGATCGCCTCTTCAACGCCCTGGAGCGCACTGATCCCGAACCGGGCATGTTGCTCGTCGCCGCTCCCGGCATGTACTCCCCCGAGTTCGCCCGCACCGTGGTGCTCATCATCGAGCAGAGCGCGGATCGCACCCTCGGCGTCGTGTTGAACCGACGCAGCGAAACAGCGCTTGCCAACGTGATCCCCGCGTGGGCCGACCTCGCTGCCAAGCCCCAGGCCGTGCACATCGGCGGGCCCGTCCGCCCCGAGGCCGCAGTCTGCCTCGGCGTCACCTCCCCCGGCGTGGACATCGACGCCAACCCGTACTTCCAGCGCATGGCCAACCGCCTCGTGCTGCTCAACCTCAACGTGGACCCGGAGCTTGTCGCCGCCGACATCGACGGTGTTCGCATCTTCGCCGGCTACGCCGAGTGGGAGCCGGGCCAACTCGACGACGAGATCCTCCGCGGCGACTGGTTCGTTGCCCCCGCACTGCCCTCCGACGTGATCGCTCCGGCGGGTACGGATTTGTGGGGGGACGTGATGCGTCGCCAAGCAATGCCCTTGCCTCTGTTCGCGACGTTCCCCGCGAGCCTGGAGGACAACTAATTGGGTGTTTCACGTGAAACAAAGCGGCAGATCCGCCTCGGCCTGAAGGACTCATGGCTCGTCTGCCTCGGCTTGGTGCCGCTCGGGCTGGCGTTCGGATTGCTGGTCACGCAAGCGGGTTTCGCGTGGTGGTGGGCGCCGATCTTCTCCGTCATTATCTATTCCGGCTCGATGGAATTCCTCGCCATCGGCATGGTGACCAGCGGGTTCGGAGTGTTCTCCTCCGCCCTGACCGCGTTCATGGTGAACTTCCGCCATATCTTCTATGGCCTCACCTTCCCCCGCGACGTCGCGCGCCCGGGCCTGCCGCGCCTGTACCTCACCTACGGCGTGACCGATGAGCTCTACGCGCTGACGTCCACGCTCGTCGCTAATGGCGCGCGCCTGACTCATGCCCGCTTGATGACCAGCGCGATGCTGATCAACGCGTCGTGGATCCTGCCGGGCATCATCGGCGCGCTCGTGGGCAACCTCATCCCGGAGAACATCGAAGGCTTCGAATTCGCCCTCACCGCCCTGTTCGCCGTCCTCGCCTACGAGGCATTCCAAAGCAGCAAGGACCTCTCCGCGCCCCTCATCGCCGGCGCGCTGGCCGTGGTCGCTGCGTTCATCTTCCCCGACCAGATGATCATCCTCGGCCTGCTCGCCTACTTCGGCGTGCTGTTGCTGCGGTTCTGGGCACCGCGTATCGACGACCTCCTCACCTGGCAGGTGAAATAAATGAGCCCCCTCGGACTCCCCGACGGCGTCACCCTCGGCATGGCGGCCGCCGTGATCATCCCGGCCGGCATCGTGACGTTCCTGCTGCGCGCCCTGCCGTTCGCGCTCACGCGGTACCTCAAGGGCAGCCCGTTCATCGACTTCCTTGCCGTCCTCATGCCCGTCGGCGTGATGACCGTCCTGGTCGTGTACACCATCGCCGGCGAAGCCGGAAACCCCGGCCGCTTCTGGTCCGCCCTCGCGGCTTTGGTGATTACGTTCGTGCTCCACGCCTGGCGACGCCGCGCCGACCTCTCCATCTTCGCCGGCACCGCCGTGTACATGCTGCTGGTGAACCTGGTGGTGTAGAGCGCTTATATCGCCAGGCAACCCGATAACGTTACGGTTAAATTACGTTTGGTCACAGGTTGTTGGCTGTGCTTTAATTGCGGTTGTCAAGTTACTTGGCTCACTTTTATCCGCTCTACTTCAGGAGTTTCCCATGAAGCGCACCGCCGCAGCCGTCCTGGCAGCAACCACCGCCCTGTCCCTCGCCGCCGTTCCGGCTCACGCTGTCGAAATTGCCGGTAAAGAAACCGGAGGCTACGGCCACGCAGCTTCTTCCCAGGTCACCGAAGCGGAGCTTGGTGTGTACGCCCTCGCTGCTATTGCAGCTGAGTTTGATAAGCCGGGTGAGGGTTTCTCTGCCCCGTTCATGGGCTCCTCCAAGGCTGGCATGTTTGAGACCAAGACCGATAAGGAAATCGCTAACCAGAACGCCGTCATGACGTCCTCGTACCAGAACGACGCGAACAACGGCTACAAGCTCGGCACCACCTACGACATCCTCGTCGGCACCGGCATCGCCGCTCTGGTTCTCGCTGCCCTCGGCGGCGCTGCTTACGCAGGCGTCATCCCGGGCGTTCAGCTCCCGTTCTAAGCCTTCCCGGCTTTAAGGCTTGACTCCTCTCTCTTGTGGAGGGGAGTTTTTCTCTGCCCTGTTTCCCAGGTCACGCTGCTATTGAGATGATCCGAGGGCTGTTGTGGTCGCCCTTTTCCAATTTGACTTCTGCAACGAATGCGAAGTTCTGTTTTAATGGCGTGTGTCAAAGTAATTGACAGAAGTAATCCGCCTCACAGTAGGAGCATCCCATGAAGCGCACTACAGCAGCAGTTTTGGCAGCGACTACCGCACTGTCGCTCGCCACCGTCCCGGCACACGGCATTACCGTCGACGAAGCCCGCGCCCAGGACGAAGCGCGTAATGCAAAAGAAGTCGAGAAGCTAATCAAGAAGTGGGACGAAAATGGCTACGGAGCCATGCCTAACACCTATGAGGCTGGCTACATGGCTGGTGGCTCGGTGAAGGCTGGGTCTTCGGGTGAGCAGGCATACGGAGCCACCCAGGCCGGCTGGGTTGCCACCTGGATTGCAGTATCAGCCGCGGGGTTGGGCTTGATCGCATTCGCTGCGAAGCAGGCGGGTGTCCTGCCACCACAGATCGCGGGACAGCTCCCGTTCTAAACCGCCCTTGGTTCTTGCACGTAACTCCTCTCCCCTGCGGAGGGGAGTTTTTCTCTGCCTGAGCCATGCTTAGTCGTCGAACCCACCCCCGCTTTCTGCCCAGGTCTGCGCGTTGTCGCGGCGCCGTGGCAGGGAATAGTTGTCCGAGACGTAGCGGGTGCCGTCTTGGTAGATGAAGTGCACGTCGCTGCCGTCCTTGACGGTTTCGAGGTAGCCATCGGTAACCAAGGAGTGGCAGGCGGAACAGAGTGGCAGCAGGTTTTCTAGATCGGTCATACCGCCCTCGGACCATTCCTTGATGTGGTGGATTTCGATGAAGCGGGAGTGCGTGCAACCGGGAGCGGCACATTGCCCGCCCCACATCGTGAGCAGGGCGTTGACCTGTCCCGGCGTCGCGAAGCGGGAAGAGCGGCCGGTGTTGATGATCAGGCCGTCGTCGTCGACAGTAGAAACGCGCAGGTCAGCGTTCGCGATCAACCCAACCAGTGCCTCGGAGCGTGCGCCGACGTTGTTGGGCATGTAGGCGCGGCCGTCCTTAGTCACCAGAACGTTGACGTGTGCGCCTGGCGTTGTCAGCGCGCTTTTGGGCTGGCTCCGCGTCATGTGCACCATGCCCATGAAGGCCTGCAGCAGCATTCGGCCGATCGGCATGCCATAGCCCGAGGCGGTCTTGCGTGCCTTCTTTGCGGGTTCGACGGCGTCGGCCTTCTGCAGCATGTCCCTGATGGAGAGCTCGGCGACCCGACCGTCTTCGTGGCGCAATGCATCCTCGAGCATTTCCTCCATCTCGTAGTAGGCGATCTCCCCGAGTTTCAGCGCGGCGATGAACGCGGCGCCATCCGAGGCGTTGAGCACCCCGTGGAGGGCAATCTCGCCGTTATCGCGGGTGTGTACGCGCAGGTAGTGGTCCGGTTTCTCGCTATCACCATTCCCTGGTTTGTCGTATCCACTGAGTGCGATTTCGAGTTCGTGGTAGCCGAGTTCCAGGGCCATGTCGACAAGTTGGCGCTCTACCGCCGGGGTTAGGTAGCGAAGCAGCAAGCGAACCACCGAGTAGCTGATCTTGCCCGCAGAGAACTGCTGCTGAAGGTACAGAAACTCGCCGAGGCGGCAGCCGACGTGGACATATTCGTGCGCTGTGGAGATCGAGATCCCCAGGCGACGCGTCAGAAACTGCGCCGTGGTCCGTGCCCCCATCTGCGGTGCGAAACCGCCCTCCTCAAACGCGCGTATCGACGACAACAGCTCCGCCTTACAACGCGTCATGCTTCTGTGCGACTGCTCGATTGCATCCGTAAGCAACTCCGCAAACGCACTAGGTTCAGTGCACTTCTCCTCCACTGCCGTTGTCATTGTGGTCCCCCTTAAGGCCGTATGTATGTTCGATAAAGCAAAGCATACAACCCGCCACGACACGGCTGTGACCTGCACAAACAATGTTTTATATGAGTGCTATAAAACGCACTAAAACCGAACGGAACAACTCCGCATTGCGGACAATCCCGGCCGCGCCAATCGTTGGGGAGGCCCAACGAATTCGGGCGCGTGGGGTCGTCGTCAAGCATCCGCAACTCCGCATTGCGGACAAGTGGGGACGCACCAACTAATTCACCACGCGGTACCAGAGGCGCTTGCCTTCCTTCTTCGGCGGGACGAGTTTCACGCGGACCGGCTGCGGCAGGGTGAAGTCGTAGCCACCACTCTGGATCTGGCGGCGGATCTCGCGGGCTTTGAGCGTGTCGCCGACGTCGATCCGATGCGAGCGCTGGCGTAGGGGGCGCTTGAAAATCTGCCGACGAACCGCGCTGGGGAGGGCACCGGGACTGGCGGGGATGTCCTTGTACTTCACTACCCCATTGGGCGTGGTGGCCTCGATCGTCGCAACGGACATGTATCTGACGGTCGAGTCCACACCCGGGATGTGCGGGGTGATGTGGATGGTGCGGATGACGCCGTCGATAAGGTCGCGGCGGAATCCGATGGGTGCGCGGCCCGGGAAGATCATCCGAGCGATGAAAAACAGCACCAGGATCGGGAGGAAAATCTGGCCATAGAACGCGATGATCTCGAGCGGGCCAGGCAGGAAGGGGCCTATGGTGTCGAAAAAGCTACCCATAGGCGAAGAATAAAGCTAGTGCGGGAACTTCGCTCGGGCTTCGCTCCAGAGGCCTTCGAATTCGTCGGCGGTGAGGTGGCGGGCGGTGATGCCTTCCATCGCGTCGTAGGTGCGCGGGTGTGGCACGGTGCCCATGGGTTGGTTGGCCTGCCCGATGACGCGGCCGTCGACGTAGATGCCGGTGATGGTTTCGGCAGGGTCGAGTTCAATCATGCGCAGCATGGTGCAGCTTTGCGACGACACCTCCTCCAGCTCAGCGATATTCAGCAGCTCTCCGCCGAGTTCGGGGACGTTGTAGTGGATGCGGACGTAATGTTTCACGTGAAACTCTTTCTGGAGACGTAAGCGGAACAGATAATCAACTGTGCCATGTGGTAGATCATCAGCGGGATGATCAACACGCCGAGTTGCGCGCCGCCGAAGATGACGGTGGCCATGGGCAGGCCGGTCGCAAGAGATTTCTGCGTGCCGCACATCTGCACGGCCACGACGTCCTCGCGCGGGAACCGCAGCGCGGCAGGCACGACGCGGGTCAGCCACAGCATCGCGAAGACCAACACCACGGAGAATACGATCAGCAGCACGATCTCAAGCGCGGTGACGTTCGACCACACGCCGGAGACGACACCCTTGGAAAAGGCGGAGTAGACCACCATCCAGATGGAGCCGCGGTCGACGATCTTGGTGGCCTTGGATTTAGCCAACTCCCCCAGCCGTTTGTGTGCCAGCTGGCCGAGCATGAACGGCAGGAGGAGTTGGAGGGCGATGTCGGTGAACACGGTGGTGTCGATGTGCACGCCGTCGCCTGCGCCCATCAGCCACATCACGAGCAATGGCGTAGCGACGACACCCACCAACGACGACACCGACGCCGCCACAACAGCACCGGACACGTTGCCGCGTGCGATGCCGGTCAGCGCCACGGAGGACTGGACGGTGGACGGAACGAGGGTCATGAAGAGTAGGCCCTGGTAGAGGTCCTCGGAGATGAGCCCGGTGGTAGGTCGCGCGAGCAGACCGATCAGCGGGTATGCCACGAAGGTAAACGCGAGGATGAGGGCATGGAGGCGCCAGTTGGTGAGGCCCCGGAGGGCTTCTTGCGTCGATAGGCGTGCGCCGTAGAGGGAAAAGAGCAGCGCGATCGCGAGTTTGACGGCCACCCCAAAGCCGTCCGCGAACGCGCCGCGCGCCGGCACGACGAAGGCGAGGATCGCAGCAACAACGATGCCGACGAGGAGAGGATCGAGCTTCTTCATGTGGCCGAGTCTACGGCCAGCAGGTTAGCTCGCCGGGTTTTGAGCTTCGACCTTGTCGCCGGCTTCGATGACCTCAACTTCGCGCAGGCCGGTCACGGCCGGGCCGGAGACGCGCTCGCCGGTGGCGATGTTGAAAACGGAACCGTGGGCGACACACTTGACGGTTTCGCCCTCCACCTTGGTGATCTTCTTCTGCTGGTGCGGGCACACCGCCGAGTATGCGACGAACTGGCCGGCGGACGGCTGGGCGATGATGAACTTGTCCAGGATCACCGCGGAGCCGACCGGCACGTCGGTCTTCGCAATTTCTTCGGGGGCCTCTTCCCCGCAGGCGGCCAGGAAGGCACCGGCGAAGGTGGTGGCGGTGCCGAGCAGGAACATGCGACGTGAACAGGTCATGATGCGATCGTAGCCTGCTTCATGGCGCTGACGTAGTCGGAAAGTTCCCGTTTCAGCCTGTCCATGTTTTCCACACGATTATCGACGACATACTTATCAATAATGTTCGTAATCGCCGACCCGGTGATCGCGCCAGCGGCCCCAGCGGCGATCGCGTCGCGCACGTGCTCGGGTCGGGAAATACCGAAGCCGAGCAGTACCGGTGCGCCGCCGAAGGACTGCACATTATCGACGACCTCACGCAGGCCCTCCACCGTCGCCTCATTCTCCGCGCCGGTGACGCCGTCGCGAGAAATGGCGTAAATGTAGCCGCGGGAGTTAGCGGCCACGCCCTCGAGGACTTCGCGGGACGCCTTGGCAGGGGCGATGAAGATCGGGTCGATGCCGGCGCGCTCGGCGGCGGCGGTGAAGGGGTCAGACTCGCGCACGGGGACGTCGGGAAGCAATACGCTATCGGCGCCGGCCTCCTTGAACTCGGTGTAGAAGCGGTCGAGGCCGCGAGTGTGCGCGACGTTGGCGTAGATCAGCATGCCGATCGGCAGGTCCGGGTAGCGCTCGCGGATGGTGCGCACCTGGTCGAGGGCCTGCTGCACGGTCGCTCCCCCACGGAGCGCGCGGACGTGGGCGCCCTGGATGGCGGGGCCGTCGGCGACCGGGTCGGAGAACGGCACGCCGAGCTCGAGTGCGTCGGCGCCGGCTTCGACGATGGCGGAGATGATCTCCACCGCGTCATCCGGGTTCGGAGCGGACAGCATGATGAAGGGGACGAACGCGCCCTCCCCCTTGGCAAAGAGCTGCTCGTAGCGCGACATTTACTTGTTCTCCTTCTGCTCGAGGGTTGCGCGGACGTGTGCGATGTCCTTGTCGCCGCGGCCGGACAGGGCGACGAGAATGTTCAGCGGTTCGGCGTCCGCCGGGTGCTCGGCGGCGCGCTTCAGGGCGTAGGCAAGGGCGTGCGAGGACTCGAGCGCCGGGATGATGCCTTCGTGGCGGGATAGGGCCTGGAAGGCGTCGAGGGCCTCGTCGTCGGTGACAGGCACGTACTTCGCACGGCCGGATTGGGCGAGGTAGGCGTGCTCCGGGCCGACGGCCGGGTAGTCCAGGCCGGCGGAGATGGAGTAGGACTCTTCGACCTGGCCGTCGTCGTCACGCATGAGGTACGAGCGGGTGCCGTGCAGGATGCCGATGGTGCCCTGGGCGATGGCGGCGCCGTGCTTGCCTTGGCCGAAGCCTTCGCCGCCGGGTTCGGCGCCGACCAGTTCGACGCTGTCGTCGTCAATGAAATCGGCGAACATGCCGATGGCGTTGGAGCCGCCGCCGACGCAGGCGACCACCACGTCGGGCAGTGCGCCGGTGCGCTCGAGGATCTGGGCGCGCGCCTCGGTGGAGATCACGCGGTGGAATTCTTTGACGATCTTCGGGAACGGGTGCGGGCCGGCAGCCGTGCCGAGGAGGTAGTGGGATTCGTGGAAGGTGGCGGTCCAATCCCGAAGCGCCTCGTTCACCGCGTCCTTGAGGGTGCCCGCGCCGGATTCCACGCCGACGACTTTCGCGCCCATCAGGCGCATACGGTAGACGTTCGGCGCCTGGCGCTGCATGTCGGTCTTGCCCATGTAGATCACGCAGTCCAGGCCAAGCAGCGCACAGGCAAGCGCGGTTGCAGTGCCGTGTTGGCCGGCGCCGGTCTCCGCGATAATGCGGGTCTTGCCCATCTTCTTCGCCAGCAGCGCCTGACCGATCACCTGGTTGGTCTTATGGGCGCCGCCGTGTACGAGGTCCTCGCGTTTGAGGAAGATGCGCGCGTTGCCGTCGATCGGCAGGTTGCGGCATTCGGTCAGCGGAGTCGGGCGGCCGAGGTAATCGCGCAGGAGGGCGCGGTATTCAGCCATGAAGGTGTCGTCGTTAAACGCGTCGACGAAGGCTTGCTCGAGTTGGTCGAGCGCTGGCAGGAGGGATTCGGGGACGAACTGTCCGCCGAATTCGCCGTAGTACGCAGGGAGGAGAGTCATGGGGTGTCCTTTAGTCGTGGTAGTTGCCGATTGTGTCGAAGCCGCGGCGCAGCGCGCCCGCGTCTTTGTGGCCGTTGGGGTCTTCGAAGCCGGAGTTCAGGTCGAGGCCGGCGCAGCCGACGCGCAGCGCGTCGGTGAGGTTGTCGGGGTTGAGGCCGCCCGCGAGGAACGCTTTCTGCTTCACGGCGTCCGGCACGCGCGTCCAGTCGAAGCGCTCCCCCGACCCGCCGTCGTGGGCGTCGAGCACTAGCTTGTCGACGACCCCAGCAACCGCCTCGGCCACCTTTTCGCCATCCGGCTGCGTCATGGAGACGGCACGCCAGACCTCGACGTCGACCTCCTTGCGCACGGATTCGATGAGCGCCAATTCCGCCTCAACGGAGCTCTGGTACGGGGCGTGGATCTGCACGGCGGTGATGCCGGGTTGGACGAGCTCGTCGTAACCCGAGGTGCGGCGGGAAACCGCGACGTAGTCCAGCCCGGGCTCGGCGGCAATGATGTCGGTGGCTGTTTCACGTGAAACATTGCGTGGGGAGGCGTCGTCGAAAATGAGTCCGCCGTAGACCGCACCGCACGCTTTGGCGGCTTGGGCAGCGGACGCGGAATGCAGACCGCAGACCTTGTTCGGGCCATAGACCAGTTCGCGGCATGCGCGGTCGATGTCCGGCTGGGAGGTGAGCTGGCTGCCAACCAGGAACGCATCCGAGTGGCCGCCGAGGCGACGCACCGTTGCAGAGTCACGGATGCCGGACTCGGAGACCACCACTGCCCCATCGGGTGCGAGTTCGGCCAGGCGTGCGGAGCGGTCGAGGTCGATGGAGAGATCGTGAAGATTGCGGTGGTTCACGCCGAAGATCTTCGCGCCGAGCTTGATGGCGCGGTGAGCTTCGTCCTCGTTGATCACCTCGGTGAGCACGTCCATGTGGAGCGACGCGGCGATGGAGGCCAGGTGCGCGTACTCCTCGTCGTTCAGCACGGAGAGCATGAGCAGGATCGCGTCGGCGCCGAAGTAGCGCGCGGCGTAGATCTGGACCTCGTCGATGATGAAGTCCTTACACAGCACCGGCAGATGCGTCGTGGCGGCGACGGTGGCCAGGTGGTTGTAGTCGCCGTTAAAGAAGTCCGGCTCGCACAGCACGGAGATGCCAGCGGCGTAGCGGGAGTAGACCGACGCGATCTCCCCCGGCTTGTAGTCGTCGCGAATTGGCCCGAGCGAGGGCGACGCGGACTTGCACTCCATGATGAAGGAGGTGCCGGGGCGCGCGAGGGAGTCGTACAGAGAGCGCTCCGAATTGCGTAACGTGTCGAAAGCAACGTGGGCGACGCGTGCGCGAATAACGTCAAGGTGACGTTTTCGGTTCTCAACGATATTGGTCAAAATCTTAGCCACTGTAATCGGCCTCCTCGTGGGTGGCGAGCCAATCGGCCACCGTGCCGTTTGCAAGCAACTGCTTCGCGTGCTCGGTACCGGCGGCCAGCGAATCCGCAATGCCGTAGAGGTAGAACATCGCACCCGCGGTCACCGCGACGGCGTCGCGGTGGGCAGCCGGGCCCTCCCCCGCAAACGTGGCGCGCATGAAGGCTGCGTTCTCGGCACCGTTGCCGCCGCGCAGATCCTCCAGGCTGTGGCGCTCCACGCCGAGCTCCTCGGGCGTGACCGTGTAGTGGGTGATCTCGCCGTCCTTGAGTTCCCAGACCTCGGTCTCGCCGTGGACCGCGATCTCGTCGGTACCCGCGCCATGGACGACGAGCGCACGGTTACGGCCCAGCTCACGCATCGTTTCCGCAATCACCTGACCCAGCGCCGGGTTAGCGATGCCCATGATCTGGAACTCCGGACGCGCCGGGCTGAGCAGCGGACCCATCGTGTTAAACAGCGTGGACACGCCGAGCGCCCTGCGGACCTGCTGCACGAACGCGATGGCCGGGTTGTACGCCGGGGCGAACAGGAACGTGAAGTTGGAGGACTCGAACTGGCGCACAGCACGATCCGGGTCGAGGTCCAGCGGGATGTTCAGCGCCTCGAGCACGTCTGCGGAACCGGACTTCGAGGACACGGAGCGGTTGCCGCACTTGATCATCTTCACGCCCCCGGCGGCTGCGGTCAGCGAAGCGGCGGTGGTGATGTTGATGGTGTTCGCGCCGTCGCCACCCGTACCGGCGGTGTCCATGATCCCCTCCCCCGTCACCGGGAACGGACGCCCGGCGGCGAGGAACGCGCGGGCCGCACCGGCGATGTCGGCAAAAGTTTCGCCGCGCGTGCGGATCATGGCCAACAGTGCGGCGATGTGTACGTCGTCGTAGTCGCCGACGGTCAGCGGGGTAAACGCCTCGATAGCCTCCTCGAGGGTGGGCTCGGGGTTGTCCATAAAGCGGCGGAAGATCTCGAGTTGGCTAGTCATTGTCGCGGCCTTTCTGTAGCAATTTCGTCACACAGTGGTCCAGGATTTGCGGGCCAGAGGGAGTAAGGATGGATTCGGGGTGGAACTGCAGTCCGATGGACATGCCGTCGTCGGTTTCGGCGGCCATGATCACGTCGCCGATCTCCGTGCCGGTCCACGCCAGCGGCGTAATACCGGGTGGCGCGGTGGTGGCGCCGAGGGAGTGGTAGCGGGCGACGGGGACGCGGCGGCCGTCTGTAAGCACCATGCTTTGCGACGACCCATGCACCGGCCCGCACGGCTCAACCCGCCCACCAAAGTGCTCCACCAGCGCCTGAAAGCCCAGGCAGATGCCCAGAATCGGGATGCGGCCCTGGGCGCGCTCGATGACCTCCATCATGCAGCCGGCATCCGCGGGGTAGCCGGGGCCGGGCGAAAGCACGATGAGGTCCGGGTTGGCGTTCAACACCGTGTCGGCGGTAACGGTATTGCGGTAAACCACGGTGTCGTAGTCCGCGAACGCGTCCACCAGGTTGTACACAAAGGAGTCTTGGTTATCCAGCAGGACGATCATTTCTTCACCTCCAGGTCGCGGCCACCGGCGAGTGCGTGCAGGACTGCGTAGGCCTTGTGCAGAGTTTCGTCAGCCTCGGACTGGGGCACGGAGTCGCGCACAACACCCGCGCCGGCCTGCACGATGGCCTTGCCGTTGGCCACGAATGCGGAGCGGATGACGATGCAGGTGTCGAATTCGCCGTCGCCACGCAAGTACCCCACCGCCCCGCCGTAGGAGCCGCGGCGCTTGCGCTCCACGGAGCGCAGCAGTTCGGTCGCACGCAGCTTCGGTGCGCCGGTGAGCGTGCCCATGTTCATGCACGCGCGGTAGGCGTCAAGCGCGTCGAGGTCCGCAGCCAGCGTGGCGGTGACCCGGCTGACCAGGTGCATCACGCGCGAGTAGCGGTCCACCTGCAGTAGGTCTTGCACCTTGCGGGTACGCGGCTCGGCCACGCGCGCCATGTCGTTGCGGGCCAGGTCCACCAGCATGGTGTGCTCGGCAACCTCTTTGGCGTCGGTGCGCAACTGCAGTTCCATGCGCGTGTCCAGTTCGTGATTGACCGTGCCGTCCGGGTTCAGCCCGCGCGGGCGCGTGCCGGCAATGGGATACAGCTGCACCTGGCGGGTGGTCGGCGAGAACTTCAGGTTCGACTCCGGCGATGCGCCGAACAGTTCGTAGCCCTCGCCGCGGATGTAGAACATGTACGGCGAGGGGTTCGCGGCACGCAGGCGGCGGTACGCACCGAAGGCGTCGTCGCAGTCGGCGGTGAAGCTGCGCGCCGGCACGACTTGGTAGATGTCGCCGTTGTAAATGTTGCCCTGCAGCTGCTCCACTACCCCACGGAACTCCTCGTCCGGCATATCTGCCTCGGCGACGAGGGTGCCGGTGAGGGTGGTTGGGTCGGTGGGTGCGGGGGCGTCGTCGATAAGTGCTGCGATCTCGGCGAGATCAATGCCGTCACCTGCAGCATCAACCCCGGCGAGGTACGCCGTGCCGGTTTGGTGGTTCACGCGCAGCACGACCTCCGCGAGGACAAACTCGTAATCCGGGTAGGTGTTGTCGCCGTCCGCGACCTCGGGCAGGCGCTCGAACGTCTCCAGGTAATCAAACGCGAAACCGCCCGCGAGCAGCGGAAAGTCCTCATTGCCCTCGGTGGCGGTCAGTTTGCGCAGCACATCCATCGTGGACGCCGCGGTCAGGCGCTCGCGCTCGTCCTCCACATCAACGCGCGGAAACTCGTGCTCGAGCCCGATCTCGTTCGCAATAATCTCGCCCGACGGCGTCAGCGGTGTCAGCGTCACGCGGTTGCCGGAGCAAGTAATGCGTATCGACGACCTCAGCACCGCCAACGACTGCAACCCCGAACGTGTCGTGATGTCAGCGGACTCGAGCAACACCGTGTCGGTTGCGTCGAGGCCGCCGATGTGGGCGAAGAGGCTTGCCACATCCTCGTGGTAGCGCACCTCTTGACGGGTGAATTTCATGTGATCCTCGGTTCTGTTCTTGCTTGCACCGAGGGATAAAAAAGGGCCCGCGGCGCTTGGGGGACAAGCTGGCGGGCCGTGACTTCGCTAGGTGGCGCGCCAGTTAGGCGAGCCACCACCATGTTTGGGAAGTCATGTACGTCACAAAAAGGAAGTGTAGCCGAGGATCCGGCTTCGCGGGCTCATTTTATTCGTTGTTGTCGGCGTGGTCGGCGGCTCGTCGCAAAGCATCAAGGTTCACCGCGGGCTTCTCCTCTTCTTGCGCAGGCGCCTGCTCACGCGCGTGCTCCACCAACGTCGCGGCGCGCGCACCGAAGTTGCCGCCCACGGACGCCGAAATCACCGCCGCTACCGCCGCGATCGCCGGCATGACCCACATCCAGCCGGAAGCGATGAACGAAAACGCCGCGCCGAACGCGAGCGCCAACGCGGCCAGCACCCAGAACGGACCCGCTACCTTATGCGCCTGGTTCCAAATGCCTTCGTCCTTGCGCACAGCCGGCACGTGGAGGCCGATCCACTTGTTGCCGGGCAGCTTGCCCGCAGAGGCGAGCGCGCCGGGGATGAACAGCGCAAGCGTTAGCAACGAGAAGATAATGCCGAGGACAACGTTAAGGGAGCTCATGTTCGCGAACGGACTCATAGCCACTAAGCATACGACCGCACACTCACCTGCAAAAAAATATGATCAAAATGCAGTAGATTGCATAAATACGGGCTACGCTAGGCCCATGCAAAAGAAAATCCTCCACTCATTGCTGTTCTGGGTGGTTGTAGCGATTGCCTTGGGCTTCGCCTGCAGCTTCTTCTTCCCGGACTGGCTTGCCCGCGTCTTTGTCACGTTCAACGGGCTGTTCTCTAACTTCCTCGGCTTCTTCGTCCCGGTCCTTATCTTCGCCCTCATCGCCCCCGCCATCGCGGGTCTGGGTCAGGGCGCAGGCAAGTGGCTCGGCGTCACCGCCGGTGTCGCATACGGCTCCACGTTCATCTCCGGCCTGATCGCATGGTTCACGGCGTCCACGCTGTACCCGAGGCTTCTGGACGGCAAGACCCTCATCACCGATGTCGCCGACCCCGATGCCGGCGGCCTCTCCCCTTACTTCAGCGTTGAAATGCCGCCACCACTGGAAGTCATGTCCGCGCTGCTCCTCGCCTTCGTCGTCGGCCTGTCCATGACGGCAGTGAAGTCCGACAACCTGTTCAAGGTGCTCGGCGAGCTTAACGACATCGTGCTCAAGGTCGTGGTCACCTTCGTCATCCCGCTGCTGCCGCTGTTCATCTTCGGCACCTTCCTCAACCTGGGCATGAACGAGAACTTCGGCGACACCATGGCGGCCATGGGCGTGGTCCTCCTGCTCTCCGTCGTGATGACTGTTGTGATCGTCCTGCTGCAGTACCTGGTCGCAGGCACCGTCGCTGGCGTGAACCCGTTCAAGGCGCTGAAGAACATGCTGCCGGCATACTTCACCGCACTGGGCACCTCGTCCTCCGCCGCGACCATCCCGGTCACCTACAAGTCTACCCTGAAGAACAAGGTTGACGAGGACGTCGCCGGCTTCGTGGTCCCGCTCTGCGCGACGATTCACCTGTCCGGCTCGATGATGAAGATCACCCTCTACGCGCTCTCCATCGTGTTCATGGCCAACCTGGACATCTCCGCCGGCCAGGTCATCGGATTCATCCTCCTGCTGGGCATCATGATGATCGCCGCGCCGGGCGTGCCGGGTGGCGCCATCATGGCCGCTGTCGGTCTGCTGCAGTCCAACCTCGGTTTCGACGAGTCCATGGTCTCCCTCATGATCGCGTCCTACATCGTCGTTGACTCCTTCGGTACCGCCGCCAACGTCACCGGCGACGGCGCGATCGCCCTGATCGTGAACAAACTCGCTGCGGGCAAGATCAAGAGCGATTCGCTTAACGACGACACCGTCACCACCCCGGCGGAAGCCACCCGCTAGTCCCCCACTGATTTGAGACGACCGCCCTTCGGGGCGGTTTTCTTTTGCCTTGTTGCTCTTCGAGGTGTTTCACGTGAAACATCAGGTGCTCACTGTATCGAGATGGCTCCTCACTGTATGAAGTGACGCCCTCACTGTAAAAAGAGAGGTGAAAATGGGTCCTCACTGTATTGAGTGATGCCCTCACTGTAAAAAGTGAGTACAGTGAGAGCATGAGTGAGCGGATGGATGACATCATGGCCAGGCTGCGGCGCCAGCGGAATGATGATCACTGGATTGAGGCGAAATCCGGTACGGGGAAGTTGGATACAGCCTTTTGGAAAGCAGTGAGCGCCTTTGCAAATACGAAGGGTGGCCTGATCGTCCTTGGCATTGAGGAAGATCAGTCGACCGGTACGTTCCAGCCAGCCACTGATTTTGACTCTCGTGCGATGAATGATCGACTCATCAGTGCTTTGAGGGTCGACCAACAGAAGCCTCCGGTGACGCCGATACCCGAGACTGTCGTCGAACTCGATGAATACCAGGGTTCGCCGGTGATCTTGGTTGAGGTGCGGCCGATGCGTACCGATGAGCGCCTCGGAAAGCAGATGCCGTGTTACGTGACCTCGCAAGGACTCCGGGATGGCGCGTACAAGCGAGTACTGGATGGCGATCAGAGGCTTTCCAGCTACGAGATCTTCCAGCTCATGAATCTCTACACGCCAGATTCCTCGGAGTTGCTGCCTGTTCCTGGGGCGAACCTCGATGACCTGGATGGCCAGACGTGGAACGGGCTGATCCAATCTTTGGAGAAGAGGGGATCCCGGATCCGGGTGGGAACAAGAACCGATGCAGAGGTTCTGGAGCGACTGCATGTGCTTGATGCAGAGGGCGTACCAACCCTTGCGGGCGCGTTGGCATTGGGCAGCTATCCGCAGCAGTTCTTCCCGCAGCTCTTCATCGATGTCGCAGTGCACCCGACGACGGAGAAGTCGACGTCTGAGACACGCTTCCTCGATCGGGCTCACTGCGACGGTCCGCTTCCACTGGCGGTCGAGGATGCGATTAAAGCTGTCGTGCGCAATCTCCGGGTTCGTACTGTGGAAGTTGGGTCGAATATGGTCGACGAACCTGAGATTCCAGAGATTGCTCTGCGTGAAGCGATTGTGAATGCCGCGATGCACCGTGACTACAGTCCGCAGGTTCAGGGGCGGCAAGTGCAGGTTGATGTGTACCCGGACCGGGTCGAGGTAAACAGTCCCGGCGGACTGTGGGGAGATCGCACCGAAGACAATATCGACGAGAACAGGTCGGTAAGCAGGAACCCTTCGCTCGCGAACTTGCTGAGCAACCTTCCAACGCCTTCAGGCTCGATGCGCGTGGCTGAAAACCAGGGAAGCGGCATTCAACGAATGAAGCAAGGGATGGAAGGCTATGGCCTGCCCCAGCCGGTGTTCGATGCCCGGATTGGTGAGTTCACCGTCATCCTCTACAGGTTCGGGATCCTCGATCCTGAAATGTCGGCATGGTTGGAGTCGGTTGCTCCTAATAGCTCTCGAGAGGAACAGATCGCGCTGGCGATTGCCAAGGGTTTGGGTGCTGTGTCCGTGAAGGAGCTCCGTAAGCACATTGGGCTTGATAGTGACGATGCACGGAGTCTGTTGAGTGATCTCGTCACACGCGGGCTGCTCGGTCCGGGCCACACGCGGGATTCGTTTGTACTTTCAAGCAGCGGCATCGAACTCGATGAAACAGACAACAAACTCATCGCCTACCTGTCCCAAGTTGGAGAGGCAGCAGCACGCGACATCGCGGAGCACCTTGACGTGAGTGTCAACACCCTGCGCCCAAGACTCCGCAGCATGGTGGATGTGGGTGAAATTGTGCCCACTGCCCCACCCACAAGCCGCAAGCGAAAGTATCGCCTCCCCAACTAGCCACACCGTTTCACGTGAAACATTTGCCCACTCCCCCAATGGCGTAGTGTCATTCGCATGTCCTTCGAGATCGTCACCACTCATTTCGTGGCGCACGAGCCGGACCTCGACGGCGCGTACGAGCTCTACCTGAACCGCATCCGGGCCAGCGGCGTCGAGATTGCGGCGGTGTCACCGCACCCTCACCCCATCGAGGACGAGTACGTGCTTTGGGATCTCCGCTGCCAAGCCGCGTACGACAACCTCGCCGCGCCGGAGGACCTCCAGCTCTACGAGCTCAACGCCCTCGTGGACTTCACCACGACCAACCGCGACGAGGCGCTCGACTACTTCTTCTTCGAGGACATGGGCGGCCCCACGCGGTTCGCGGCGGCACTCGGCGGCCTGTCGGACCTCACGCTTCGCGACGAGCCCACCGGCCCCCTCTCTCTCACCACCATCGTCTATCTCGGTGCCTCGCAACACATGGCGGTGGCGCAGCAGCTTTTCGACGACACCCTCGCCGCCCTCAACGCCGTCGCCTACCAACCCTTCGTCGCCCCACTCGAGGGAACCGAACATGCTGATCTTGTCGGCCCGCTCTGGCTTCGCGACGCCACCTTGAACATCATCGGCAAGGGCGACGGCATCTTCTCCCCTGGCAAGGACGCCTGGGCGGGTTGGGTGCTCACCTCAGACAGCAACAACACCGCCGAGCTTCAACTGCGTGAGTGCATCGAGCCTGACGCAGTGGTGATTAGCCGGGCGGTGTCTGAACCGTTCTAGCGGGCGTTACCCGCTGTCGGTGTTGGCTTAGTTGGTCGGTGCGGTGGCTGCACTGCCAGCTGCATCGTTGGCAGCGCCACCTGCTGCACCGTCAGCTGGGATGGAGTTGGTCACTACCTCGTCGGAAATGACCGCGTCGGTCGACGCCAACGGATCCTCGGAGACAACAGCCGAATCGGAGACGACCGCATCGCCGGTGGAGTCCGTGCCACCCGTGCTGCCCGTGTCACCCGCGGTGGCGTCACCGGTGGTGACGGCGTCGCTGACGTCGGAGACCACACCGTCGGTCGGAGTGGTCACGGAGTCAGTGGTGTCCTCGGAGTCGTTGCAGGCGGCCAGCCCGGTTGCGCCGAGAACAAGAGCGGTAGCGGCGGCTGCAATACGAGTGTTGGTCATGATTACTCCTTCGCTAATTGATTCGCACGAGTTGATTCGCTCGGGCGTTGTGCCCGTCGCCATTCACTTGTACGGGTCGAATCTGTGTTGCGGGTTGGAGAAATCACACAGGTTTCGTGTTCTTCACTGACGTTTGCGTCCCCACTCAGTCACGCGCCGATGAAAACGGCTGTTCTCGGGAACTTTCGTCCCCCACCTCACCCAAATAATTCACTTTCTCCAGGAGACCACGACGGCACACCGAAGAAAGTTCCACATGGCAACACAAAACCCGGCCCCATCTAGGGACCGGGTTGAACCTGTAGCGCCTACGCGCGCCGAGTTAGAACGGCAGTGCCGGGAGCTGAACGCCCGGGATGGCGCCGGAGAAGGCAGCAGCAGCGCCGAGCAGTGCGACGAGGGCAACCGGGACGCCGATCAGGAGGGCGAGGGTACCAGACTTGTACTCGTCGTTATTAACGAGCTTCTTTACGCAGACACCGGTAGCGGTGGAGCTGTTGTTCTCGCCGAACTTAGCCTTTTGGATCTCATCCATTCCACCCTTGACGATTCCGTTGTCCGTCTTGTCCTCGATCTTGCCCTTGTTGTTGAAGAACCGGTCGGCATCCACCTTGCAGTCCTTGTAGTACTGAGAGGAACCCGTTTCAGCGGCGATGGCTGGGGTTGCGATTGCGGTCAGGGACACAGTTGCTGCGACAGCGGCAGTTGCGATGCGCTTCATAGCCTTCTCCTTCGATCGTTGGTTCTGCGTTGCGGAAGCTAACGCTTGGTTGGGAGATCGCGCAACGCGGTCTGGTCGTTACATTCAGTGCATCGCCAAAACAACAAAAGACCCGGTCTCCCACCAGGGAGCCGGGTCAAAGTACCGCGTCTAAGTGTGACTTAGAACGGGAGAGCCGGGAGCTGCAGGCCCGGGATAGCGCCGGAGAAGGCAGCAGCTGCGCCGAGCAGTGCAACGAGAGCGACCGGGACGCCGATCAGGAGGCCGAGGATGCCGGACTTGTAGTTGTCGTCCTTGATGAGCTCCTGGATGCAGTCGCCGGTGGACTTGGTTTCCTTACCCTTGGTGTCCTCAGCCTTAGCGTCGCCGTCCTTGGCCTCGACCTTCTTCTCTTCCTTCTTGCACTTCTTGTAAGCCTCGGAGGAGCCAACCTTGGTCTCGCCGGCCTTGTCGCCCTCCTGCTTGGAGATGGAGGAACCGTTGTTGTCCGGCTTCGGCGGGGTGGTGCCCTGGGTCTCAGCGAATGCGGGGCCGGCAACGAGGGACAGGGACAGGGTTGCAGCAGCGGCTGCGGTAGCGATGCGCTTCATGGGGTTCTCCTCAATGAATCGGTTAAACATGCCAGGGCTCTGACACGTGTAAACCTAACATCGCTCGCCAAGCGATGTGTGTTACTTCGTCGCTAAAATTTTTTCCATGGCGAATTTGAGTGAGACTGCAGCGGTTCTTGGCGTCACGGCGTTGGTGGGTTTCGGTGGCGCCGCCGTCGGCTACAACATGGTGGATGTGCCGGAGATTTCGCAGGTCATGATGCAAACGCATGGCGCGCCGAATGCGATTATCGACGACCCGCAGCAGGTCCTCTCCCCCGACGACCGCGCCCGTCTCGAGCGTGACACTGCGCGCATTGATGCGCCTGAGGTGGTCACGGATTTCCACTACATGGTGTTCAAAACGAACCACGACAACGTCCTCGACGACGTTGAGGAAATCCTGCGCACCCAGTACCCGGACCTTGTCGATCAGTCGAAGCGCGAGAACGGCCACCTTGCGGACGGCGCGCTCATCGTCGGCGTAGGCCTCGACCCGCGGCGGGCATTTGTGTACGGCGGCGAGGATGTGACTCGCGAGCTCATGCTTGACGACAAATCCCACCTCGCCGATCTCCTCGACGCCATGAAACCCGGCGTGAAGGACGGCAACATCCCGGCCGGGCTGTTCCGTACCGCGAACCAGGCCATGAACGCCGAGGCACTCGCCCAGAAGCAGGTGGACGACGCGACTGATGACCAGATCGGCGCGACCATCGGGCTTGGCGTCCTCGGTGCCGGTGTGGCAGGCGCTAGTGGGGGTGGGTTGGTGGCGGTGCGGGGGCGTCGTCGAAAAGCAGTCGCCCAGGCGCGCAAGGACTACGACACCGTGACCAGCGAATACACCCGCCTCGCAGGGCGACTGGACGAGGTGGACGTGCGGGCGAACTCGCTGACGTCCGCGTTTGCCGACGAAACCCTGCGCCGCCAGTGGGCGGAAGTCCGCGACCGCTTCCTGAGCATGAACGAGTTGGTCCACGGCGCGGCGGGGCTGAACGCGATCAACATGAACGACGACAAGGACGTGTACGAGCACCGCAGGCAGTTGGCGGACGCGGCCGAATCCGTCAAGCACGTGTCTAAGGCGGAGGAAAACATCGACAGGCTTTTCGCCGTCGAGCATGGCGACGCCGCAGCGCGACGGGCCGACCTGACCAAGATCCGCGAGGACGTGCTGCGGGCGCGCAGTGAGGTGAAGGGCAAGGAGCTGAAGCGGGAACTCGACCTGCTGATGGGGCGGATCGAGGCGCTGGACGCAAACCCGAACTCCCCCACCTTCCTCGACGACTTCGTGCGCGTGCTCGGCGATTACCGCGTGATCCTGGACCAGGTGAAGAAGAAGCAGTTCAGCGACGTGAAGGAGAAGCAAAAGCTGCGGGCACCGGCGGTGTACGAGACTGGGTTCTGGTACGGCGGGTACGTCCCATATGTACAGATGCACTCGTGGCACGCGGCGAACGTGCAGGCGGCGGAGGCGGCGTCGTCGTCCTCCTCGAGTGGCTTTAGTGGCGGCGTGTCCTCGTCGGGCTTTTCCGCTGGTGGCGGTAGTTCGTCATTCTAAGAAATTTTGAGGTGACAGTCGTCACAAAACACAGTTAGGGCTTTTCCTTTATTAGGTCCGTGTTTATGCTTAGGCGCGGAGAAATTCGAAGCGCAAACCCGCCACTGAGAACACGCAGTGGCGGGTTTCCTTATGCCACGACCTAGTAGGTAGGTAGGCGTAGCGTGAAGGTATGTCTGTCGAGATTGGCAAGGTCAAGAAGATTTTGGGGGGTTAAGCGACAAAATGTGTGTCTGCTAT
>NZ_KV833276.1:0-313 GCF_001837615.1 Corynebacterium sp. HMSC070H05 | reverse complement strand
ACCCACATTGTCACAATGACATCTCAATACAGTCCACAACACATGGACACTCTATGAACCCCCAAGATGTGTCGGTGGTTGATAGCGGCGGGGAAACGCCCGGTCCCATTCCGAACCCGGAAGCTAAGCCCGCCCGCGCCGATGGTACTGCTCCCGGGAGGGAGTGGGAGAGTAGGTTACCGCCGACCCAACAACTTCAAAACAAACACCCGTAGACGAAACTAAACCCAACCGGTTTCACCTACGGGTGTTTTTACGCATACCCACATCATTGTTGTCGCCGACGGGTTAAGCGACAAAATGTGTGTCTGCT
>NZ_KV833275.1:0-475 GCF_001837615.1 Corynebacterium sp. HMSC070H05 | reverse complement strand
CTGCCTCCACTGCTTGACGTAGCGCTGTACCGGCGAATACGAGCCGGTATATCCATGTTCGGCGGCAAGCCGGTCACAGATGCGCTGCGCAGTGTGGCGTTGCTTGCGCGGCATGCGCTGATCTTGCTCAAGCCACCGATCAATCACGGCACACAACGTCTCACCGAGCGCTAGTGATCCTGGCTTATGTAACTTAACTGGCGGGATAGGGCTGAAATCGTCCTGGTTGACGTACTTATCGACCGTAGCGCGAGATACCGATACCGCCTTCGCGATCGCTCGTCGGGACATTCCCTCGTCATCGAGCTGTCTGATAGTTTCGATCGTGGTCATGCTGATTGTCATCTACTTTCTGGTCCCTTCCTGAAAAACCAAGTCCCGGACCTCGCGGCCAAACGAAGATGGGACATTTCTCAGGAACAGAAACCTACTGGGATGGTTACTCGGCATGGCCCTTTTTCATTCCAAAAGAGCC
>NZ_KV833274.1:0-868 GCF_001837615.1 Corynebacterium sp. HMSC070H05 | reverse complement strand
TTTTCGTTGAGCCAATCCTTGTAGAGCGTGTGAAACTCTTGCAGTTGTGCACCCCATTGTGCAGCCTCGTCCAGGGTGGTGATGCGGGTGAGTTTCAGCGCGAGTCGGTAGATGGTGCGGCCAGCATCAGTGCGTGGTCGTGAGGTGGTGTAGCGGCGTACTCTGCGTTGGGCGTGCACGAGGCAGCGTTGGATTTTGGTGTTTGGCCAGCACGTTTTAATTGCGCTTGTGGCTCCTCGGCCACCGTCGATCACAGCGATCAACGGTGCTTCGATGCGCTCGAGCAGGCATTTGTAGTCGTGTGTGGTTTCTTGTTTGCACCAGTGCCAGGCGATGACGTGGTCGAGCGTTGCCGCCACGATCAGACAGCCACCTGCGGTGTAGGTGCCGTCGATGAAGATCTGGTCGTAGACCCTGCCTGTATGGCCGATGGTCGGGTCAGGCACGTCAACCAGCCAAAAGGTATCGAATTTGCGTTGCAGCGTACGTGTCGAGCAGCTCAAGTTGCCGGCGATCGCAGCAAGACTGGTCCCGGTGGTCAGGTGCTGGATGAACGCACGAAATAGGGCTGCGTTGGTGATATCGCTGCGTTGCTTGGTCAGTGAAGCACCGCAGGTTTTGCACCGCCACCGGGTCGTCCCGTTGCTGGTGGTGCCGTTTCGTTTCATATCGCCGCCACAATGGCAGCGTGGTCGGTTCTTTGGCATGGGGCAACCGAACCACCGCCGCGTAGCACACCATGGCAGCCACACCGGGGATTTTCGCAAGGGAGGGCCGATATATGCTTTTGGAGCATATATTTTCCGCAAAGGCGGAGTTCAGAGCATGAAAATCAACGATTCCGGACACACATTTTGTCGCTTAACCC
>NZ_KV833273.1:0-206256 GCF_001837615.1 Corynebacterium sp. HMSC070H05 | reverse complement strand
TTCCGGACACACATTTTGTCGCTTAACCCGTTTTTCTTTTTCTTCAGGCAGTCAGGCTGGGGTCTGCGATTCCTAGCTGCCAATATTGGGGGTTTTGTGCCAGTGTGGGAACTATTCGGCCGTTTTAAGCGACTACTCATTTCGAGTGTGAGAATTACGCACTCAACAGTTTGAACAAGGAGACGAAATGCCCAAACCTGCACATTGCAGGCAAGTTGCACGAGTGGGCGGTATCGCTGCCGCGGCGTTGGCAACTGTTCTGGTTACCTCGGCTCCCGCGGTTGCGCATGACGTTGTTATCGGATCCAACCCCGAAAACAAGTCTGTGGTGCAGGACTTTCCTGAGCGGATCGAGCTGGAGTTTTCTGGCGAGCCCAAGGAAGGTTTCAATACCGTCGCCATCTCACGTACGGAGAATGGAAGCACGGATGTGCTGTTCACCGGCGAACCGGTAATTGAGGGCCGAAACGTCACACTCGACCTTCCGCCAGATCTGCAGCCGGAGGCCGGAGACTACAAAGTTGGCTTCCAAATCGTCTCGTCCGACGGACACGCAACTAAGGGCATGACCTCGTTTAGCTATCAGCCAGATGGCGCTGGCTCGCAATCGCAACAGGATTCGACCGCTACTAACGCTGCAGAAACGAATGAAAACTCAAGCGTTTCTGCTCTCTGGCTGCTTGCTCTTGGCACCATCGTGCTTGCGGTCATCGCGGTGTTGGCCGTGACGAATCGTTCGAAGAAGAGCAAGACCATAACTGATCACGTGCGCAAAGGCGCGCAGTAAGGAAACATGATGAAGAATCGTTTGATGGCCACGGCAGTTGTCGCTGCTTTCGCTTTGACCCCGGCGCTGACCGCCTGCTCTAGCGACTCTAATGAGGCGGCAACCGACACAGCTACCTCGTCCGCTGCAACGTCGGCAAGTGAGACTGCCACGGATGCTGCCGCCACCTCGGACGTTGAACTCGTCGATGGCACTGTGCGTGCAAAGGCTGCCAAGGACGCAGAAAATGGCAGTGATATGACGGCGATCTTTGGCACCTTGAAAAATGGCACGGATGAAGACATCCACGTGATTGGCTTCACTACCTCGCTGGGTGAAGCCATGTACGAAATCCACGAGGTTGTGGATGGCGTCATGCAGGAGAAGGAGGGGGGCATCGTCATTCCGGCCGGTGGCACTTACGAGCTGAAGCCGGGCGGTGACCACTTCATGGTGATGGGCTACCCGGACGAGATTCCTGCTGGAGACACCGTTGATGTCACGCTGCTGACTGAGGGTGGCACCACCATTGATATTCCGGAAGTAGCCGTCCGTACCATGCTGCCGGGCGTGGAGGACTACGGCGAGGATGGCCAGGTCATGGACCACAGCCAGCACAAGCACGGCGACGATGCAGCGCATGGCGAACACGCCGAGCACAGCGAAACCGCTGAGCACAAGCACTAGGAGGAGCGAATTCAATGGTTGAGCCACAGCGTGGCGGAGTTTCCCGCCGGGTGTTTCTGGCCGGTGCGGCTGGGGTGGCGGGGGTTGCGTCATCAAGCATGGCGCTCGTTGCGTGTAGCGGTGAGGATGATCGCGAAACTGCATCACGGGCACTTACCGAATCAACTATCGCATTCGATGGCGCTCATCAGGCAGGCATCCAAACGACTACACAAGCGAATCTCAACCTCGTTGGGTTCAACCTCAAAGACGGCGTGGAGGCCGATGGAATCCGCCGTCTAATGCGGTTGTGGACGGAAGATGCGCGAGAGCTCGTCTCCGGCCGCAACCCTTTGTCAAGCCTTGAGCCAGAAATGGTAGACAGGCCAGCAAACCTCACAATCACATGCGGCTTGGGCGAGCGAATCTTTGACGTCGCCGCCCCCAAAAGTAAGCCGGCGTGGCTGCACGACATTGAGCCGATGCCGCGGGAGAAACTCGTTCCAGAGTGGGGACAAACCGATATCGTTCTCCAGATCTGCTCGGATGACCCGATGGTGTGCGCATGGGTAATGCGCCACATGACCCGCGCAGGGATGGACTACGTAAAAACTGCGTGGGTGCAGCAAGGGTTCATGAACGCCTACGGCAATATTCCGAAAGGCCAAACCCCGCGCAACCTCTTCGGTCAAGTCGATGGAACCGTCAACCCACATTCGGACGATGAATTCGCGGAGCAGGTGTTTCACGAGGATGGCTCTTCCTCACTGGTAGTGCGCCGGATCGCGATGGATCTCGACGATTGGGAGCGGCTCGACCGGGCTTCACGCGAGGAGTCTGTCGGCCGCAGGTTGAGCGACGGTGCCCCGCTCACTGGCGACAGCGAATTCGACAAACCAGATCTCGATGCAATTGATGAATACGGTCTGCCCGTCATTGACAGGAACTCGCACATGGCGCGAGCAATGCCGCCGAAGGACCATCCGGAGCAGCGTTTCTTACGCAGACCGTACAACTACAACCTTCCGCCGGACCCGAACTCGAAAGGTCTCTCAAATGCAGGCTTGGTCTTTCTGACTTTCCAGAAGGACCCGGATATCCAGTTCACGCCGGTGCTTCGCCGTCTGCTGGAGATGGATCGCCTTAACGAATGGACGACTCACATTGGTTCCGCGGTGTACTGGGTGCCACCGGGCACTGTGGAGCCGGGTAGTGGTAACTCCGGTGATACGTACTGGGGCGAAGCCGTACTTTCCGGCACTCGGGGGTAGAATCCCTATCGACCGGCGTGCGTCTGCGCCGTCGGGACAGTGAACAGCACGATGGGGTTGCGTCCAGGTATGACGCAGCCCAATGACGCGCAAAGGAGCGCACGACACCTATGTCAAACGAAGCAGTAGTCGAGTTTGCAACGTTCGAGGTCCCCGCAGGCACCGCCGTGGGTGCAGCGATGCGGGAGTTGAACTTGCCAAACAAGGGCGACGACGCCGTCGTTTGCGTCTTGGATGCAGAGGGCGAACTCAAAGATCTTTCCCACGTGCCGGAGCAAACCGCCACGTTCACTCCTGTCCCGGCAAACACTGAGCTTGGTCGCTCGGTTATCCGCCACTCCTGTGCGCACGTACTTGCACAGGCTGTTCAGGCGGAGTTCCCGGGAACCAAGCTGGGCATTGGCCCTGCGATTGAAGATGGCTTTTACTACGACTTTGATGTCGCCGAGCCGTTTACGCCTGAAGATCTGAAAACGCTTGAACGGCGTATGAAGAAGATCATCAAGCAAGGCCAGAAGTTTGTCCGCGGTGTCTACGCATCCGTGGAGGAAGCAGCCGAGGATCTCAAGGATGAGCCGTACAAGCTCGAACTGATCAACGACAAGGGCAACGTCGACCCAGATTCCGACGAAGCTACTGAAATCGGTGCAGGCGAGCTGACCCACTACGACAACGTCAATCCCCGCACGGGCGAGGTGGAGTGGCATGACCTGTGCCGTGGCCCGCACGTTCCAACGACGAAGTACATCCCGGCATTCGCACTGACCCGTTCGTCCGCTGCCTACTGGCGAGGCGACCAGGACAACGCTGGTCTGCAGCGTGTCTACGGCACGGCGTGGGAGTCGAAGGAAAAGCTCGACGAGTACATGACCATGCTCGAGGAGGCTGAGAAGCGCGATCACCGCCGTCTTGGCAATGAGCTGGATTTGTTCTCCTTCCCAGACGAGGTCGGTTCTGGTCTTCCGGTATTCCACCCGGACGGTGGCATCGTGCGTATGACCATGGAGCAGCACTCGCGTGAGCGTCACGTGGCAGCCGGCTACTCCTTCGTCAACACCCCGCACGTGACCAAGGGTGACCTTTTCAAGAAGTCTGGTCACCTGGATTGGTACGCCGACGGCATGTTCCCGCCGATGAAGCTCGACGGTGAGGTTGACGCTGACGGCAACGTGACTAAGCAGCCGGTGGACTACTACGCCAAGCCGATGAACTGCCCGATGCACAACCTGATCTTCGACTCTCGTGGTCGTTCCTACCGCGAACTTCCGCTGCGTTTGTTCGAGTTCGGCACGGTGTACCGCTACGAAAAGTCTGGTGTGGTGCACGGTCTGACTCGTGCTCGTGGCTTTACCCAGGATGATGCTCACATCTACTGCACTGAGGAGCAGCTGGAAGAAGAGCTCACCAGCGTTCTGGAGTTCATCATCTCGCTGCTGCAGGACTACGGTCTGGATGACTTCTACCTCGAACTGTCCACGAAGGACCCGAAGAAATACATTGGCGACGACGACATCTGGGAGCGTTCCACGAACATTCTCGAGTCGGTGGCGAAGAAGTCTGGCCTTGAGCTGGTTCCGGACCCTGCCGGCGCCGCTTTCTATGGCCCGAAGATTTCGGTGCAGGCACGCGACGCCATCGGTCGCACCTGGCAGATGTCGACCGTCCAGTTGGACTTCAACCTTCCTGAGCGCTTTGACCTGACCTACACCGCCTCTGACGGTTCGAAGAAGCGTCCGGTGATGATCCACCGTGCACTCTTTGGCTCGATCGAGCGTTTCTTCGGCGTGCTGCTCGAGCACTACGCGGGTGCGTTCCCGGCATGGCTGGCGCCACACCAGGTTGTGGGTATTCCGGTTGCTGATGCGTTTGCCGACCACCTTGATGGGGTCGTCGCAAAGCTGTGCGAGCGCGGTATTCGTGCAGAGGTTGACCACTCGGACGACCGCATGCAGAAGAAGATCCGTACGCACACCACGAACAAGATCCCGTTCATGCTGCTTGCGGGTGAGCGTGACGTTGATGCCAACGCTGTGAGCTTCCGCTTCCTTGATGGCACGCAGATCAACGGCGTGAATGTCGATGAGGCAGTGGAGATCATCGCGGACTGGATCGCGGCGAAACGTAACGATCAGCCGAGTGAGGCAAACGTTGCAGACCAGCGGCAGTAATCATGGCGAGGACCCCTACATCGATACCGGTGTAGGGGCTCCTGACCGTCTTGTACGTCTGTGGGCGCCCTACCGGTCGAGTTACATTGCGTCGGCGCCGAGATCGTCGAAAAGCAATGACCCGTTTCTAGAGATACCGAAACTCAGCGACGAAGACGGATTGATTATTGCCCGTGGCACGCGTGTGTACGCGGTGTTGAACCTGTATCCGTACAACGCGGGACATCTCATGGTTGTGCCGTATCGCAAGGTCGCGGAGCTTGAAGCGCTTGACGACGAAGAAACAACCGAACTGATGGCGTTTGCCAAGCATGCGGTAAAGACGCTGAAGCATGTGTCGAACCCAGAGGCGATTAACGTCGGTTTGAACCTGGGCAAGGCGTCCGGGGGGTCGGTTGGAGATCACCTGCATCTGCATGTGGTTCCGCGCTGGTCCGGTGACTCGAATTTTATGACTGTGCTTTCCGGAACCAAGGTTCTGCCGCAGCTCCTGCGGGAGACTCGCGAGCTGCTGGCGCAGGGGTGGCGCGAGGTCGAACAGGGCGAGGGGAGAAGCCACGATGCTTAGTGTGCATGGGCGTAAACCGGCAGCTGTTGTCGTGGAACCGGTGGCGAAGGGCTTGTTGAAAGCCGGCGTCACGCCGAACATGATCACCCTTGCCGGCACGATTGCCACGATGCTGGCGATGATGGTTCTCATCCCGACGGATCATCTCGTGTGGGCAGCGGTGTTGAGCACGATTTTTGCAGCGTGTGACATGGTGGACGGCACCATGGCGCGATTACGTGGTGGTGGGACGGCTTTCGGCGCAACACTAGACGCCAGTTGTGACCGTCTCACGGACGGCGCCCTGTTTGGGTCGATCGCGATGTGGATGGTCTACGTTGCGGACTTGTCTGCGGTCCACGTTGCAGCCTGCCTAGCTGTGTTGGTCCTCTCGCAGGCGATCAGCTACATCAAGGCGCGCGCTGAAGCCGGCGGCATCAGCGTCGTCGGCGGCCTCATTGAACGGCCAGAGCGTTTGATCCTTGCTTTGGGCGGGCTAGCGCTCGAGGGGTTTGGGGTGCCCAACGCTGTCGTGGTGTCAATTTGGATTCTGTTAGCAGGGTCGTTGTTTACCGTGGTGCAGCGGCTGGTCTTCGCCGCGCGAGACGATCAGGCGAACGCGAAGATGGCGCCACCAGCAGGGGCGTAGATGAGCGGCATTGGAAAGCGTGTGTCTTCGGCGGGTTACATCGCCGGGTGGAAGATCGTCGGGGCGCTTCCGGAGTGCCTCACGCGTCCGTTAGCTGCTGCTGGTGCGGATTGGGTATCAAACGACGGCGCCGGAATGGACATGCTGCGCCGCAATCTCACACGCGTCGTCGGTGCAGAAAACGTCACCAAGGAGCTGGTGCGTGACAGCATGCGTTCCTACGCAAGATATTGGCTCGAAGCTTTCCAACTGCCTCGCATTGCGGATGATCCAAACTTGGATGAGCGACTCACTGCAGGTCTGGTTGGTAGGGAGTATTTGCAGGAGTCGATCGATGCTGGCAACGGGGTCGTACTGACTCTGCCGCATTCCGGGAATTGGGATATGGCGGGAATGTGGCTTGCAAAGCACTATGGAACGTTTACAACGGTTGCTGAGCGGCTCAGGCCTGAGAAGCTGTTTGATTCGTTCGTGGAGTATCGCGAAAGTCTGGGTTTCGAAGTACTTGCCCTCACCGGGGAGAAAACTCCTCCCTATGCAAGGCTCAAAGAGGTCCTCCAAGGCGGGGGCATCGTGTGTTTGATGGGAGAGCGCGACCTTGGGCGTCGAGGTGTGCCAGTGACATTTTTCGGCGAGGATACGACTTTTCCTGCAGGGCCAGCAAAGTTGGCATTGGAGACAGGCGCGGGCCTTCACACGGTGCATACGTGGTTTGCAGGTTCGCAGACGGATCCTGGCTGGGGGATGAGCGTTGCACCTGCGCTGAAAGTAACCACGCTTGAGCGAACGGTGCAGGCAATTGCAGACGAGTTCGCTGTCGCGATTGCCCACCACCCGCAGGATTGGCACATGCTGCAGCCGTTGTGGCCTGTCGATGTCCCGGTTCGCGGGAGGCGCTGGGCGCTCGACAACCGTTCAGACATCTCAAGGGAGACCTAGCCGATGCGGGTTGGGCTAGTCTGCTCCTATTCTTTTGATGAACCTGGTGGAGTTCAAGCGCATGTCCTTGACTTGGCGGAGCGGTTGCGGGAAATGGGACATCACAGTGAAGTCCTTGGCCCTGCATCTGCCGATACACCGTTGCCCGAATGGGTAACTCGGGGCGGGCCAGCGGTTCCGATTCCTTACAACGGTTCTGTGGCGCGCTTGTCGTTTGGCCCGCGAGTAGTGAGGACGACCAAGCGATTCATCGAACTCGGCGATTTCGATGTGCTGCATATCCACGAGCCAAATTCGCCGGGCTACGCCATGGTTGCGAACCGAATAGCTGCGGGTCCGATCGTGGCTACCTATCACACCTCTGCGGAGAGCTCCTACGCGCTGAAAGTAGCGCTGCCTGCGTTGCGTGCGAACTTGGAGAAGATTCGTGCCGGAATCGCAGTGAGCGAGTTGGCATGGCAGTGGCAGGCAGAACAGATTGGCACTGACCCTGTGATCATTCCGAACGGAGTTGACACGCGACGCTTCGCGCGGGCTCGTGGTGTGCGCAATGACTCTTCAGACGTGGAGGTTGTGTTCCTTGGGCGACTCGACGAGCCACGTAAAGGCCTCGATGTGTTCTTGGCTGCCCTGGAGCGTCTTCCGCGCCTTCCTCAGGTGACGGTGATGGGCGGAGGTGCTGCACGCGAAATGGACGGGGTGCGTTTCGCTGGGAAGGTTACGGAGGATGAAAAGGTCGAGATTCTCGGCCGCGCCGACATTTTTGTTGCCCCGAACCTCGGCGGCGAGTCGTTTGGCATCATTCTGGTCGAAGCAATGGCGGCGGGGTGTGCCGTGGTAGCCAGCGATATCCCTGCTTTTGCCGCCGTTGGCTCTGACGCTGCGGCATTCTTCCCACCGGGGGATCCCGATGCTTTGGCGCAGCAGTTGCAGCTGCTTATCGACGACGCCACTTACCGCAATGACTTGATTAACCGAGGCGCACGTCGGGCCAGGGAATTCGACTGGTCAGTGGTGGCGAACCGTGTTTGCGCTGTGTATGAGGCTGTTTCCTACAACGAGAAGGTGAGGATTGAGCGGTGACATTTGGTGTCGTGCTTCTCGTCGTCGCGCTGATCTGCGTTGTCATCGTGGCTGCCTGGGCGTTTCACACTGCGCAGCGACTTCACCGATTGCATATTCGTTTGGATAGGTCCCGTGATGCGCTGCAGGCTGCTCTTGACCGCCGCTGCGCTGTAGTTGCGGCGCTGTTTCCGGAGCTCGCGAAGCAGGCTCACGAAACGGAGGCGCTTCGGTTCAGCTCGAAGGATCTTCGGCTGCGTCTTGGCGCTGAGGGGGATCTGATGCAGGTGGTCAGGGAGTCGTCGCAAAGCAGTGGCGACGTACCGGCTGAACTCCGTGATGCACATACCCGAGTAGAACTCGCCCGGCGGTTCTATAACGATGCGGTTGCGGATACGTTGGTGCTGCAGTTGCGACCTATGGTGCGGTTTTTCCGTCTTGGCGGTACTGCGGTAGTGCCGCAGTTTGCCACCGACGGCCAGTAACAGCGTATTTGTGCAGCTGGCGTATACTTGCGCTCTGTTAACCGTCAACAGAGGAATGAAGGGGTGCTCGATGGCAGGCCACTCAAAGTGGGCAACGACCAAGCACAAAAAAGCGGCGAACGATGCAAAGCGTTCCAAGCTCTGGGCGAAGATGATCAAGGATATCGAGGTCGCCGCCCGCACAGGCGGCGGTGACCCCGCTGCTAACCCGACCCTCGATGACATGATCCGCAAGGCGAAGAAGGCCTCGGTCCCCAACGACAATATCGAGCGCGCTCGCAAGCGTGGCTCCGGCGAGGAAGCCGGCGGATCCGACTGGGAAACTGTCATGTACGAGGGCTACGGCAACAACGGTGTTGCTGTGTTGATTGAGTGCTTGACCGACAACCGCAACCGTGCCGCAACCGAGGTACGTACCGCCATGACCAAGAACGGTGGCAACCTGGGCGAGTCCGGCTCTGTCGGTTACATGTTTGAGCGCACCGGTGTGGTCACGATCAAGAAGGGTGACCTCTCCGAAGATGACGTGCTGATGGCAGTGCTCGACGCTGGCGCTGAGGAAGTCAACGACCTCGGTGAGGAGTTCGAAATTACCTGCAAGCCGACTGACCTGCCTGCAGTGCGTGAGGCGCTGATCGGTGAAAGCATCGAGATTGAAGATGCTGGCCAGGAATTCCGTGCCGACGTTCAGGTCGATCTGGATCTCGAGGGCGCACAGAAGATGATGCGCCTGATCGACGCGTTGGAAGATTCCGACGACGTCCAGAATGTCTACACCAATATGACGATCTCGGACGAGGTTGCAGCGCAGCTCGACGCTTAACACTTCGTCGTGAACCGGCGCGCCCTCTTTGAGAGGCGCGCCTTTTTCGCACGTTGTGGTAGAACATATGTGTCATGAGCGAAGGAGTGGTTGCGTGAACCTCGAAGGACTACGGGTGATGGGCATTGATCCCGGTCTGACGCGTTGTGGCTTGTCTGTTGTGCAGGCAGGTCGTGGCCGCCAGATCATTCCCGTAGCAGTTGGCGTCGTGCGAACTCCCTCAACAGCGGAGCTTGCGGAGCGCCTGCTCAGAATCTCTCGGGCGGTGGGCGAGTGGATGGATGATTACCAGCCCGATGTTGTTGCTATGGAACGTATCTTTGAACGTGGCAACGTCTCCACGGTGATGCACACAGCGCACGCTGTCGGTGTCATGGTCTTAGCCGCTGCGGAGCGTGACATCCCGGTGCACATGTACACCCCTTCAGAGGTAAAGAAAGCAATATCTGGCAACGGGCGTGCGGACAAGAAGCAAATGACCACTATGGTCACGCGCATTCTTGGTTTGAGTGAGGCGCCGAAACCAGCAGATGCTGCTGATGCGCTGGCCATTGCAGTCTGTCACTGCTGGCGCGCGCCACTTATCGCTCGAACGCAACATCTCCAACAACTTCAACACCCCAATACGAAGGCGGCAGTGCAATGATTGATTCTCTCAACGGTGAGGTGCTCACTATTGGTCTCGACCATGCGGTCATTGAGTGTTCTGGGGTGGGCTATAGGTTTCTTGCTACACCGCAAACGCTTGGCGGTCTTGTGCGTGGTGAAACGCGTCGAGTGATGACCTCGATGGTGGTCAAAGACGACGGCGTCACCTTGTATGGCTTTGGCGACAATGAATCGCGCGAGATGTTCCATAAGTTGCAGACCGTGACTGGCTTGGGTCCGAAGTTGGCTATTGCCGCGTTGTCTGTTTTTGAGCCTGGCGAGCTTTCGACGCATATTGCAAACGGTGACGCGAAGAAGGTTCAAACGATCCCCGGCGTGGGCAAGAAAATGGCCGAGCGCATGATCCTCGAGCTCAAGGACAAAGTCGAAGCGATGTTGCCGGCGCAGTCACCAAGCGGTGCGGCGGCTGGTACAGGAGTAAAACCAGCCACCACCTATGCCTCGGAACAGGTTGTGGAAGCGCTGGTCGGACTCGGATTCCCAGAGCGTACGGCACAGTCGGTCGTAGATCAGCTGACAACAGACCAGCCGGATCTCGACGCTTCTGCGTTGTTGCGTCAAGCGCTGACGCATTTGGGCAAGAAGTAGGCTAATGCGCAATGTCTGATGTGGAAAAGACCGAGTTCCAGCTCCCTGAAGGTTTTTCAGCGAAAGCACCGTCGCCTGTCGACGCCAACGTGCAGGCCGACGAACACGATATTGAGCGTTCGTTGCGTCCGAAGTCCATTCAGGAATTCATCGGCCAACCCAAGGTACGAGAACAACTCAGTCTTGTGCTTACGGGCGCCCGAAATCGTGGTGTGACGCCGGATCATATCTTGCTGTCTGGTCCGCCTGGACTGGGCAAGACCACAATGGCAATGATCGTCGCACAGGAATTAGGCACGTCGTTGCGCATGACCTCCGGGCCTGCTCTTGAACGGGCAGGCGACTTGGCGGCGATGTTGTCTAACTTGATGGAGGGCGATGTGCTCTTCATCGATGAGATTCACCGCATCGCACGGCCGGCTGAGGAAATGCTCTATATGGCCATGGAGGATTTCCGTATCGACGTCATTGTTGGCAAGGGCCCGGGCGCGACATCGATTCCGCTAGAGATTCCTCCGTTTACCCTTGTCGGGGCAACCACGAGGGCAGGTATGCTCACCGGCCCGTTGCGTGACCGCTTTGGGTTTACAGCTCAAATGGAGTTTTACGATGTCGACGACCTCACCAAGGTTGTCAGCCGTGCAGCGAACATCCTTGGGGTGCAGATTGATACTGACGCTGCGGTTGAGATCGCCTCGCGTTCACGTGGAACCCCGCGAATTGCGAACCGACTCCTGCGTCGAGTGCGCGACTGGGCTGAGGTCCATGGCGACGGCAGGGTAAACCTGGATGCCGCACGAAGTGCGCTCGAAGTGTTCGATGTCGACGAGCTAGGGCTAGATCGCCTCGACCGTGCTGTGCTTGGCGCCCTGATCAGGGGACATGGCGGTGGCCCGGTAGGTGTAGGGACCCTTGCGATCGCGGTTGGCGAGGAATCCGGCACCATCGAAGAGGTCTGTGAGCCTTATCTGGTGCGCGCGGGACTGATGTCGCGAACAGGCCGGGGGAGGGTTGCTACCGCCGCCGCGTGGGAGCACTTGGGTTTGCAGGCACCTCCCGAAGCGCCTGGGCAGATGCCGCTCTACTAAGCCCACGATTGTGTTGTGCAATGATGGTTTCTCATGGAACCAATTTTGCTCATTGTCATTCTGGCCTTGTTCTTGCTGCCTTCCATCCTCATGATGCGTGGCCAGAAGAAGCGTCAGGCTCAGATTGAACAACTGCGTCAGTCGATTCAGCCTGGCGATCAGATTGTCAACGTTGCAGGCTTCCACGCCACGGTCGTGGAGCACAATGGCGAGACCATGCTTGTGGAGCTTGCCCCGGGTGTAGCCGTGACGATGGATACGGCTGGTGTGATGCGCAAGATTGAGCCTGTGGCACCTGTCGACACAAATGAGGTACCCAACTAAGTTTTTCTGGCCTGATGGCGTAGCATATTTGCGTTGTGCCATCACCGGCTCGCGCGATTGTTTGTGTCCACCGCACCTTGAAAGATGCTGCTGGATCGGCGTGTGCGCCGGTGTAAGGCGGAAAACCCGAGCCTGAACAAAGAGGAGTCTGCTCAGTGTCTACACGCACTCGGCGATCCGGCGAGGCGAAGTCGAAGCGGCAGTGGCCCGCGAAGGCGCTTGCCCTATTCGCTCTCATCGTCATCGGCGTCTACGCCCTTGTATTTTTTACCGGCACGAAGAGTGCTACCCCGAAGCTAGGTATTGACTTGCAGGGCGGTACTCGTGTGACACTGGTGCCGCAGGGTGAAGAGCCTACGTCAGAACAGCTCCAGGATGCTCGTCGGATTCTGGAGAACCGTGTCAACGGCATGGGCGTCTCGGGCGCATCGGTCGTCGTCGATGGCAACACCATCGTGATCGAAGCAGCCGGTGACGATACCTCGGAGATCCGTAACATCGGACAGACCTCCCAGCTGTTCTTCCGACCTGTGCTTGACCCTCCGGCTGCAAACCCGGCTGAAGCAGATAAAGCCATCTCGGATATGGCAAACGAGTGGGTAAAGTACGGCATCTTCACGCCCGAAGAGGGCCAGTCACTGCTGAAACAGTTCGCGGCTCGCAAGGAGCAGGCTGAGAAACAAGCCGAGGAGCAGGCCAAAGCTGCTGAGTCAGGCGATGCAAACAACCCAGAGGTTGGCAAGGACGTCGCGCCAAGCGAGGAAGAAGCGCCAGCAGAGCCGAAGAACGTCCCACAGATTTCCGCTGAACCACTGCCGGAACCGAACGGCCCGGTTGAGGCCACTGAGCGCCGCCAGGAAATCACTGACATGCTGCGCAAGACCCGCCAGTCGACTGACCCGACTCAGCAGTACGCTGCGTTGACGTTGATGTCCGCACGCTGCTTCGGCCAGGCAACCGACCCGCTCGCTGGCTCGGATAAGCAAGATCTTCCGCTAGTTGCTTGTGACCCGTCGACCGGTCAGGCGATGCTGCTTGACGAGGTCCCCCTGCTGAGCGGTGTAACAGATCCGGAAGGGCCCCGCCTGACCGGCGAGCAGATTGATACCAGCCGCGCGATTACCGGCGGATACAACCCGCAGTCGGGACAGATGGAGATCAGCTTCGCCTTCAACCAGGCTGGTGATGTCAACGGTTCCGCCACCTGGGCGAAACTCACCAGTGAGATGCTGCAGAAGCAGATTGCAATCACACTTGACTCCCAGGTGATCTCCGCGCCAGTTATCCAGGGCGCAACCCCAGTCGGCTCCGCAACCTCGATCACGGGTCAGTTCACTCAAGAGGAAGCTGAGGGGCTCGCAAACAACCTGCGCTACGGAGCACTGCCGCTGTCGTTCGCCGGTGAAAACGGTGAGCCAGGCGGAACTGCGATGACGGTTCCCCCTTCACTCGGTCAGGCCTCCTTGAAGGCTGGCCTGTATGCGGGGCTGGTGGGTCTTGCCATGGTGGCGATCTTCGTTTTCGCCTACTACCGCCTCTTCGGCTTCATCTCGTTGGTCACCCTGGCAGCAGCGGGTTTGCTTGTCTACGGCATGCTCGTGTTGCTCGGTCGCTGGATTGGATACTCGCTCGACCTGTCGGGCATCGCTGGTCTGGTCATCGGTATCGGTACGACTGCAGACTCGTTCATCGTGATTTATGAGCGCATCAAGGACCAGGTACGCCACGGCAAGACATTCCGTTCGGCGACCGCGTCCGGTTGGGAACGGGCCAAGGAGACGGTCATCACAGGCAACATGGTGACTCTGATTGGTGCGGTCATCATCTACTTCCTGGCAGTTGGCGATGTCAAGGGCTTCGCCTTCACCATGGGTCTGACAACCATCTTCGACCTGTTGGTCACCTTCCTGGTCACTGCGCCGCTTCTGGTGCTCGCATCTCGCAGCAATTTCTGGTCGAAGCCGTCTGTCAACGGTATGGGTGCCGCATTCCGCACCGCAGAAGAACGCCGCGCTGCAGGTGATCTTGAGGAGGGCGACGGCGTCGTCGTCAAGCAACAAGCTTCCGTGGAAGCATCCGCCGCGAATGAGGAGGCCTAATCATGTCGAGCACTGTAGCTACGACCGAAACCCCCACGACGAAGCGCGGCTTTGCACGTCGCGACCGTGAATCGCTGTATGACGGCTCCGGCGGCCTCGACTTCGTCGGGCACCGCAAGACCTGGTACAGCATCACCCTCGGACTTATTGTGGTCGCGATCCTGGCGATGTTCATTCGTGGCTTCAACATGGGTATCGACTTCGAGGGCGGCACCAAACTGACGATGCCTGCCGGCGATTTGGTTGCGACCGAGGTCGAGGAAACCTTCGTCGAGGCCACCGGTGTGACACCTGAGCTCACCCAGATCGTTGGCGCTGGCGACGCCCGCACGCTGGAGATCAACTCTGCCCACCTTTCACAGGAGCAGATCGATGCCGCGCGCCAGGCTATTTTCGATACTTACCACCCACAGGATCACAACGGTGAGCCGAGCGCTGACGCTATCGGTGACTCCACCGTGTCGGAGTCGTGGGGTTCCACGATTACGAACCGCATGCTCCTGGCTATGGTCGTGTTCCTTTTGGCAGCGTCCGTGTATGTCGCGGTGCGTTTGCAGCGTGCGATGGCGCTGGCTGCCATGGGGGCGCTGTTGGTTGATGCCATCCTCATCATGGGTATCTACGCATTGTTCGCCCTTGAGATCACCCCAGCGATGATCATCGGTTTCCTGACTGTGTTGACGTTCTCGCTTTACGACACGGTGATTGTGTTTGACAAGGTCAAGGAGAACACGTCGGGAGTGCTTGATTCTCGACGATCCACCTACGCGGAAGAGGCCAACCTCGCGGTCAACCAGACCGTAATGCGTTCGATTTCCACCTCGGTTATTTCTGCGCTGCCGATCATCGCACTGATGATTGTCGCGGTATGGATGCTGGGCGTGGGTACTTTGAAGGACCTTGCGCTCATCCAGCTCATTGGCGTCATTCAAGGCGTGATCTCCTCGTTGTTCTTGGCCACCCCGATGTTGGTCAGCCTGGTAAACCGCCGTCAGGAGCACAAGGACCACAATGCTGCGGTTGAGGCATTCCGAAGCCGTGGCCAGGTCGAAGAAGTTGAAGAGGAACCGGTCGAAGAGAAGAAGCGCCACGTGGCTACTCCGATTCGACCTGTGGAAGACACGGGTGCATCTTCGACAAGCACCTGGCGTCCGAACGCGTAAGAAAGCGGCTGAAACCTAGTGGTGCGTGGACTCATGAGACCGAAAATGGTGATTGGCAGCAAGGTTGCGGCTGTGTTGGCCGCAACGGCGCTGGTGCTTTCCGGGTGCGCATCTTCAGACAACGACGATGATGAGTCCACGAAACTTTTCGGTTACCAGGTAACAAGCAATCTGCGCACCACAAACGCTGGATCCCTCGAAGGATCGACAGACTTAGCGCAATCGTTGTCCGGTCGCCTGTACCCCGGGGTGTATGTTCCCGGTCCAAGCGGACAGTTGATCCCCAACACTGACCTTGTAAAAACCCAGGTGCTGCCGGGGGATCAGCGCAAGGTGATTTACACCTTGTCGGAAGCGGCAGTGTTTTCGGACGGCACTCCCGTCACCTGCGCTGACTATCTTTTGACGTTTGCTGCCGGACAATACCCGGCGACGTTCGGTTCGAATATGCCTTTGTTCGGCGACACGGATTCGCTGTCGTGCACACCCGGATCGAAAGAGTTCACTGTGACCTTCAAGGAAGGCCGTGGTGCACGCTGGCGTGGCCTTTTTGAACCAGGCACGGTCCTTCCCGCACATGCTGTTGCTGCAAAGACCAATCGATCTGTCGAGGACCTCGTCGCTGATCTACTCTCGGATGATCTGGAGCGACTCAAACCAATCGCGCAGGTGTGGCGCCACGGGTTTGACCTCAAAGAGTTCGATCCTGAACTCCAAGTCTCGTTTGGCCCGTTCAAGGTTGCGGAGGTAGGAGAGAAGGGCCAGGTTCGGCTCGTCGCTAATGAGCATTACTACGGGGACGCTCCGCAGACAGCAGCAATGGTGGTGTGGCCTGGTTCCGTAGATTCTGCGGAGCTGGCAGCATCCAAGGCGATGAAGATCGGCGACCTGCGGCAGTTGCAACCACAGTGGTACGACGAGGACGCAGAAGGCAATCGACTGGATGTGAAAACGACCATCGGTGAGCTCACCGAGATGTTGACCCTGCCGGAGGTTGGTTTTTGGGCGGATCCGGAGAACCGGAAGGCACTTGCACGTTGCATCGATCCTCGCGCTGTTGCCGCCGCTTCAAGTGAGAAGGCGGGGGTTGAAGTGCCAGTTGCACCGTTGCATGTCATTCAGCACACCGACCCGTTGGCTCAGCGTATGGCAGATATCGCTGCTCCGCTTTTGGACGTGAACATCCAGGAAGCTTCCGCACTTCGGGGTTCCACGTTGCGTATCGGTTACGTGTATCCGGACGAGCGTTGGGCCGCGATGGTGGAATCGATGCGCCGCACCTGCGAGCCAGCAGGAATTACGATCACCGACGTCACAGGCGAGGGGAAGACGCTCGCTGACCTGCCTCACGTGGAGTACGACGAGTGGCGCAACGAATCCGTGCATGACGGCGAAGCCGACGCTATCTTGCGAGTCGTTGACCCGATGAGCGAGTACCCAGCGGCCAACAATCGCGCCCAGGATCTGGGGGCGTTGCGTGCCCAGGAGGGGCATCTGTGGAAGACGCTGCCATCGATTCCGCTGGCCGCACAACCCCGAACCTTTGTCGTCGATAATGCAGTGCGCAACGTGGTGCCGTATACAGGACTTTCCGGCATTGGCTGGAACATGGACCGATGGTTCAACTGACCAAACTTAATTCCCGACCCTAAAAACCCGATAAACCTGACCAGGAGACGATCCGAAATCATGTCGCCCACCCCGTCGATCAGCCCGCATGGCGGTCAGCCTTACGCTTCCGCTCTTGAGGCACTGCAGGACAAGATTCGCCGCGTTCCGGATTTTCCGGAGCCGGGAGTGCTGTTCGAGGACCTGACTCCGGTGCTTGCCGACCCAGCCGCGCTCAACGTGGTCATTGCAGAGATGGCCGAGGCGAGCAAGGAGCTCGGCGCCGATCTCGTCGGCGGTCTTGATGCCCGAGGGTTTTTGCTCGGCTCCGCTGTGGCGTACGAGATGGGCACCGGCATTCTTGCGATTCGCAAGAAGGGCAAGTTGCCGCCACCGGTGATTACCCAGGAGTACACCACGGAGTACAGCTCCGCTGCGCTGGAGATCCCCGCTAATGGGGTGGATATCTCTGGCAAGAGCATTGTGCTTGTCGACGACGTCCTGGCTACCGGCGGGACGTTGATCGCGGCGCGCGACTTGATTGAGCGCGCCGGCGGGCGAGTTGCCGGCTACGTCGTCGTCTTGGAAGTCCCGGGACTTGGAGGGCGCGAGCGACTCGACGGCGCTCCGCTTGTGGTTTTGGGGAAAGAAGAAAACTAGCCGGGTAGTATCACAGACTTAGTACCTGCTGACAGTGGAGGAGTCCTGACATGACAGATAAACCAGTCAAACGGTCGGGCCCGACCGTGCGCAGTGTCTCCGCCAGGTTGGCCCGCTCTCTTACGGGAGGTGGGCGTCCGCGAACGAACCCAGTGCTCGATCCGCTGTTGTCGATTCACCACAAGTATCACCCGAAGGCTGACGTAGAGCAGCTTGGATTTGCATACGAAACGGCAGAGCGGTTGCACGAGGGTGTGTTCCGCAAGTCAGGTGATCCCTACATCACCCACCCGCTCGCCGTCGCAACGATTTGTGCCGAGATTGGTATGGATACCACCACGCTGGTGGCGGCTCTGCTCCATGACACGGTAGAGGACACCGACTACTCACTTGATGAGCTCACCCGTGATTTTGGCCCTGAAGTGGCCAAACTTGTCAATGGCGTGACCAAACTGGACAAGGTCGCGCTCGGCGCCGCCGCAGAAGCGGAAACGATCCGCAAAATGATCGTTGCTATGTCCGAGGATCCTCGCGTACTGGTGATTAAGGTCGCGGACCGATTGCACAACATGCGCACAATGCGTTTCTTGCCGCCGGAGAAGCAGGCGAAGAAGGCGCAGGAGACGCTCGACGTCATCGCACCGTTGGCGCACCGCTTGGGTATGGCGACGGTGAAGTGGGAGCTAGAAGATCTCGCGTTCGCTATTTTGCAGCCGAAAAAATACGAGGAAATTGTGCGTCTTGTGGCGGATCACGCTCCGTCACGCGACCGTGCCCTGCGCGAGATCACTACCGATCTGCAGCGCGAGCTGAGCACGAATGGCATCCAGGCTGAGGTCATGGGCCGTCCGAAGCACTACTGGTCGATCTATCAGAAGATGGCTGTGCGCGGTCACGACTTCGCGGAGATATTCGATCTGGTCGGTATCCGTGTTCTGGTGGATACGGTGTATGACTGCTACGCCGCTGTTGGTGTGGTCCACTCGCTGTATTCGCCGATGCCGGGCAGGTTCAAGGACTACATTTCCAACCCGCGTTTCGGTGTCTACCAGTCGCTGCATACGACGGTGATGACGACGACCGGTCGCCCCCTTGAAGTGCAGGTGCGTACACACGAGATGCACTACAACGCCGAATACGGTGTGGCTGCCCACTGGCGTTACAAAGAGACGAAGGGCTCCCACAAGGGCGATCAGGCCGAGGTCGACCAGATGGCGTGGATGCGTCAGTTGCTTGACTGGCAGAAGGAAGCCGCGGACCCGAATGAGTTTTTGGACTCGTTGCGTTACGACCTGACAAGCCAGCAGATTTTCGCGTTCACTCCGAAGGGCGATGTAGTGGATTTGCCGGCAGGCTCTACTCCGGTCGATTTCGCCTACGCCGTGCACACTGAAGTTGGCCACCGCTGCATTGGTGCGAAGGTTAACGGCAAGTTGGTCACCCTAGAAACCGAGCTGAAGTCCGGCGACAGGGTAGAGATCTTTACCTCCAAGGACCAAAACGCTGGGCCGACGCGCGATTGGCAGGACTTTGTTGTCTCCCCGCGCGCGAAGGCGAAGATTCGACAGTGGTTTGCCAAGGAACGTCGCGAGGAGCAGCTCGACGCGGGTCGCGATGCCCTGGCTGCTGAGGTGCAGCGTGGCGGGCTGCCGTTGCACAGGCTGTTCACCAACGAGTCGATGCGCCAGGTAGCAACGCGTTTGCACTACCAGGACGTTGATGCGCTGTATACGGCTATCGGCGCGGGAACAGTGTCTGCAGCGCACGTCGCGCACTTGCTCATGGACATGTTCGGCGGCGACGATGACGCCGTAGACGCCCTCACAGCGCGTACCCCTGTTTCTGCACTTGTTCGCCCGCAAACAACCGGCGACGGCCCTGCGATCCTGGTTGAGGGCAGCCCGGATGTGATGGCGAAGTTGGCGAAATGCTGCCAACCCGTCCCCGGCGATGCCATCTTCGGGTTTGTCACCCGTGGTGGGGGAGTTTCCGTGCACCGGACTGACTGCACGAACGCGACCAAACTTAACGACGAGCCAGAGCGTCTCGTCGAAGTGTCATGGTCCGCCCCCGGTGGCACCAAGAGTGCGTCACGCGCGACGATTCAGCTGGAAGCACTCGACCGCAATGGTCTGCTTACCGAGACCACCGGGGTGCTCTCCGAGGCGAAACTCCCAATCCTCGCGATGTCGTCTCAAGCAGGGGAGGACCGAGTGGCGACGATCCGACTGACCATTGAGGTGTCAGACATCAAACAACTCGGCTCGATCATGAATCAGATTCGCAACATTGAAGGTGTGTTCGACGTCTACAGAGTGACTGCGTAACCTAAGCTCGTTCGAGACCTGTTCAACGTTGCGTTGATAGGAAGGTTGCGATGCGGTTCAAACGGGTCACCCTTGCACAAGAGCTGACAGGGGATGCGTCTCTTGCGCGGCTACTCTCCTCATTGGCAACACGGGCGAGTGCGGATAGTTATCCTCTTCGCAATGTTGCGTCTTGCGTTGTTGAAGACGGGAAAGCCAACTTTGCTGGGCTCGGGGCGGATGAGCACACCGAGTTCGAGATTGCCTCGATAACCAAGACGTTCAATGCCGAGCTGCTCGAGCAAGCCATTACCAAGGGGTTGGTTGACACCGATACAACGGTCGGAGATGTGCTTGGGCAGCGTGTGCGAGGTAACGCATTAGCAGATGTGACGCTGGCTGAATTGGCGAACCACACCTCGGGCTTGCCACGAACCGGCAAGCAACGACCGCGAAACATTGCACGAGCACTTCTCGGCTTGAATCCTGATGTAGGAGTCACATCCGAGGATGTCATCGAGCAGGCACTGTCAGCGACACTGCGAGAGCGTGGCGTGGAGGAATACTCTAACCTCGGCCACGACTTGCTCGGGCTTCTACTGGCCAGGGTGTCCACCACGACCTACCCGACGTTGATCAAAGAGTGGGTGCTCGACCCGTTGGGGATGACGGAGACTTACGTCGCTTTGCCTGGAACAGTCGGACCGGATAGACCCAGGGGAGTCTCCGCACTCGGTCTACCTGTTCAAGCTTGGGAGATGGACGGCACAGCTCCATCCGGCGGCCTGCGTTCGACCACCTCGGACATGGCGAAGTACGCCATGCATATCCTTGAGCGTCGCAGTACGCGATTTACGTGGGCGAACATTAAAGGCACCGAACTGTACTGGCATAACGGTGCAACGCGGGGATTCTCCTCGATGCTGCTGCTGGACTTAAGCACTCAGCGTGCATCGTTTGTCACGACGGATTCGTATGCAGACATTGAATGGATTGCGTTTGAACTCATAGGCCTGCATGACCCAGCGCGAGAGAAATGACCACGAAACAGAAGAGCGTCTCCGGCGAGAAACCGGAGACGCTTTTCGCAGTGCCGTGTTTTAGCGCATGAACTTCATGGCAACCGTAGCCACCTGGCTCAGGATGCCAATGATCGCGGTGACAACGGCGAGCCAATCCTGGATCTCAGAGGGGCTCATATCGCGGGAGGAGGAGCCCTCTTCGTTGGAGGACGATCCACCATTGTTGGTGGTGTTCGTGGTGTTATCGCCGACGACAGTCGGCGCAGCCTGAGCAACACCTGCACCGGTGAAGGCGACTGCGGTGACGGTAGCGGCGACGATAAGGCTGGTGCGGGTCTTCATGAGGGTCCTCACTGAAAAGGTTTGAAACGGAATCTCTGCAGGATGCTATCGCCTGCGAGGGTTGCGTGCAATAGCGATACCGGTGTGGAAGAGCGGAGTGCTACTGCACAGTGCTACTTCACAGTGGCCTTGGTGATGCGTACTTCATCTGCCGGTGCGCCGTCAGTCCCGCCGCCTTCAACTCCCTTTTCGGCGATCTTGTCCAGGGTGGCAAGGCCCTCGTCGTCAATCGTGCCGAAGTAGGTGTACAGCGGCGGCAGGACCGAGTCGCCGTAGTTAAGGAAGAACTGGGAGCCGTTGGTGTCCGCGCCGGCGTTAGCCATGGCGATCGTGCCACGGTCATAGCGCTTAGGCTCGTTTTGCAGCATCATCTGCAGGGTTTGGTTCTTGGTTGCCTCATCCATATCGGCTGGTAGGTCGAGACCTTCGGTGTCGATGCCGTCGAGTGCCTCGTCAGTGGGAAGCTCGTTGGCGAACTGGAAGCCAGGGCCACCCGCACCGGTGCCATCCGGGTCGCCACACTGCAGCACCTTCAGCCCGTCGGCAGTGGTCAGACGGTGGCAGACCGTGTCGTTGAAGTATCCCTCGGAGGTCAGGTACTCGATGGCGTTGACCGTGCACGGGGAAGCTGCGCGATCGAGCGTCATGCCGATCGGACCCTGGTTGGTCTCGAGCTCGACGGTGACGGTGCCTTCGGTGGACACGTTCTCGGTCGGCGGGGTGCCAGCGCGCAGCTCGGCGCCGTCCTCGTTTTCATAGGTGCACGAGACGGTAGCCGGCAAGGCCTTCTCGCGCTTCGTAGCAATCGGCGCGAAGGTGGAAGCGTCGAATTCTTCCTGTTCCGCGTTGTCAGTCTCCGAAGCGGCGGAGGTATCGTCAGTTGCTAGATTGTCCTCGTCGCCCTGGTTGGCTGCGACGTAGATGCCGCCACCAATCAGCGCGATGGCAACGGCGGAAAGCGCTGCGACAGACCACGGGCGGGACTTTTCCTTGCGGTCGCGGGAATCGAGTTCCCGTTCCAGATTGGACAGGGCCTCTTTGCCACGCTGTTCGTTGCTAGCCACTGGCGATGCACCTCTTCGAGTATCGGGGAAAGCGCGTGCGTGATGTCGTCGAAAAGCACGCGCGCATTGAACGGTGCAAAAGCCTAGCAGGGCTAATCGCAACAGCGGTGGAAAGACCACAGCGACAAGTGCGCCCGCACAGGGGAGAGGTTGGTTAGACTAAGGCCTCGTGAGTGAGAATCAAGCCGAGCAGTTCCAAAAACTTTCCGCACCGAAAGGCGTGCCCGATTATGTGCCGCCCGCCTCGAGTGCGTTCATCCATGTCCGCGACGAGTTCGCGCGCCAGGCACGGATCGCTGGCTACCAACACATTGAGCTGCCGGTGTTCGAAGACACCACCTTGTTTGCCCGCGGCGTCGGTGAATCTACTGACGTAGTGAGCAAGGAGATGTACACCTTCGAGGACCGCGGTGGCCGTTCGGTAACGCTGCGTCCCGAGGGCACCGCCGGCGTCATGCGCTCCTTCATCGAGCACAATATGGACCGCGGTTACCTGCCCGTGAAGCTCAACTACTACGGACCGTTCTTCCGCTATGAGCGCCCGCAGGCCGGACGCTACCGTCAGCTGCAGCAGGTGGGCGTGGAAGCCATTGGTGTCGACGATCCGCTGCTCGACGCCGAGGTGATCGCCTTGGCAGACCGCAGCTACCGTGCGATCGGCCTGAGCGGTTTCCGTCTGGAGATCACCAGCCTCGGCGACAAGAATTGCCGCCCGGCCTACCGCGAGAAGCTGCAGAAGTTCCTGTTTGATCTCCCACTCGACGAGGAAACTCGCCACCGTGCTGAGATCAACCCACTTCGAGTGCTCGACGACAAGCGTGAGGCGGTCCGAGAGATGACCGCCGATGCGCCGTTGATGCTGGATCACCTTTGCGACGAATGCCGTGCCCACTTCGACGCCGTCACCGCGGCGTTGGATGACTTCGGCGTGCCGTACGTCATTAACCCACGCATGGTTCGTGGTTTGGACTACTACACCAAGACCACCTTCGAGTTCGTCCACGATGGCCTCGGCGCACAGTCCGGCATCGGTGGCGGTGGACGATACGACGGCCTGATGGCCCAGATTGGCGGCCCGGACCTCTCCGGCATCGGCTACGGTCTCGGCGTTGATCGCGCGGTACTCGCCCTCGAAGCTGAACGCGTCGAGCTTGAAGCAGCAGCCCACCGTGTCGATGTGTTCGGTATCGCGATTGGCGACGAAGCACGAGTGAAGATGAGCAAGCTTGTCGACGAACTCCGCGCGGCCGGTATCAGCGCCGACATGGCATACGGCCACCGCGGGCTCAAGGGCTCAATGAAGGGTGCTGACCGCGCGGGCGCACGCTTCGCGCTGGTGCTCGGCGAGCGTGAGCTGGAGGCAGGCGAGGTTGCAGTCAAGAACCTCGCCGAGCACTCACAGGAGGCCGTTGCGCTTTCCGCTGAAGCGGTCGCGCAGGCAATCAGCACTCAGTAATGTTCACGGGCAGGCCGAGCTGGACTGCGAGGCCACCCATGGACGTTTCCTTGTACTGAGTCATCATGTCGCGGCCGGTGGCTGCCATGGTCTCCACCACGTCGTCGAGGGTGACGATGTTGGTGCCATCTCCAAGCTTTGCCAACCGTGCCGCGTTGATGGCCTTTACGCCACCAATTGCGTTGCGCTCGATGCACGGAACCTGGACCAGACCGCCCACAGGATCGCAGGTCAGGCCAAGGTTGTGCTCGAGCGCGATCTCAGCTGCGTTTTCAACCTGCTCAGGGGTGCCGCCCAGGATTGCGCACATGCCAGCAGCGGCCATCGAAGAAGCCGAACCGACCTCGCCCTGACAGCCGACTTCTGCGCCTGAAATCGAGGCGTTGGTCTTGATGATCGACCCGATCGCACCAGCCGTAAGCAGAAATTCGCGGGCGCGCTCAGCAGTGAAGTCGTCGGTGAAGTCGCGGCAGTAATGCATAACTGCAGGGATAATGCCGGCTGCGCCGTTCGTTGGCGCGGTAACCACCTGGCCGTGAGCAGCGTTTTCTTCGTTCACGGCAAGCGCGTACAGGTTCACCCATTCCATAGCGTCAAGCCCACGGGCAGTGGATGCTTCGTACTCTGCAGTCAGTAGACGGTGAAGACGGTTCGCGCGACGCCTTACGTTCAAGCCGCCGGGAAGGATTCCCTCTGTCTTCAGGCCATGCGCAACGCATTCCTGCATGACGTCCCACACCGCATCCAAATGGGAGTTGAGTCGCTGCGCCCCGTGGATCGACTCCTCGTTCGCACGCATGATCTCTGCGATTGTCATCCCATGTGTTCGGCACTGCTCCATGAGTTCTGCGCCATTGTTAAACGGGTAGGGGACCGTCGCAATTTCACGAGCGGATGCAACACCGGATTCTTGTCGGTGCGCTTCCATCTCCCAGCGATCCAGAATGAAGCCGCCGCCGACAGAGTAATAGTCCTCGCGTTCGGCGATCATGGTGCCGTCTGTGTCCCACGCATCGAAGATGAGACAGTTCGGGTGCTCGGCCACCGGTGCCGGGTCGAAGCGAAGCTCGTACTCCACGCGCCCTGTCGGGCCTTCGATCACGCCTGTGGAAGGGATCGGCTCGCCAGGTTTTGGAGCAATGTCTGCAGAAGTGGTGGTGGGGGTGTACCCAACCAGCCCGAGCAACGCAGCACGGTCGGTGCCGTGGCCGACTCCCGTGGCGGCGAGGGAACCACGCAACTCTACGACAACCTTCGCCGGTACCTTCCCGAGTTTCTCCACAAACGTCATTGCGGCCCGCATCGGGCCAACGGTGTGAGATGAGGATGGACCGATGCCGATACTGAACAGGTCGACAACACTGACAAAGTTTGCTGACATGCGGCGAATCCTACCGCAGAAACCGGTTGTGGCTCGTCGATAAGCGGGATGCGCTACTGCGCTTGAGATAGTGCAGGGATGTCGGTTGCCCCCAAAACCGAGATCGGCCGCTGGTTTGCCTTGCCGTGCTCGGTAATGATGGCCAGGCGAGGCACCGCGCCGGTTTTCAATGGAGTGCTCAACGCATCAACAGCACGTGCGGCGGTCACGCTTCGTGGAAGAAACACCGGGTGGTCGAGTTTGCCACTGTGGGTGAGCACATCGCGAACGGTGGTAGCGGGAATGCGGTCATCGTCTGTGAGTTCCGCTGCCACCCAGCGCGCGATTGCATTCGTGGTGAGCAGCCCGACGCACTTGCCTTCGTCGTAGATCGGGAATTGCGTTAGTCCCTGTGTCGCGATTGTCTTCAATGGCTCATGAATGTCCGTCTCCGGCGTAAACGTCACCACCTTCTGGTGTGGGACCACCTCAAGGGCCAAAGGTGGGGAGAGTATCGCGTCGCGCAAATGCTCGATTGTTTGAACCGTCTCGGGGAGCGGCTCTGCAATCGGGCGGAGATTGTCGTACTCCCCATGGCTAATCGCGTTGCGCAGATCCGCAAACTCACGCAAGGTCTCGGCCTGGTCGCGAGCAAGAATCCCTTTCTTTGCGGCGAGGCCCACCATCCACGTAAACGAATCGGATCGCTTGGCATCCAATTCGCTGCGCAAATGCGACTCGATCGAATTGAAGGCGGCAAGGAACGGGATAGCGCGGTTTGGTGCGGACTTGGTCATAAGCGAACGGTGCCTTTTAGTTGTAGACACCGCGGTTGAGCGTGTCGCAGGCGGCCATCTGTCCAGAGTTGTATCCGGAATTAAACGCTTCCATACGCTGCTCAGAGGAGCCATGCGTCCACGCATCCGGGTCGACGTCGCCGCCTGAGCGTCGTTGAATGTTGTCGTCGCCAATCGAACGGGCGGTCTGCAGTGCCTGCTCGAGCTGTTCGTCGGTGATCGGTTCCAAAACGCCCTGCTCGGCAGCATGTTTTGCCCAGATTCCGGCGTAGCAGTCCGCCTGCAGCTCAATTGCGACAGCCGCAGAATCCTGGCCTGGGTTCTTATAGTCGCTCAGCCCCAACGTTCCTTCCAGATGCTGGATGTGGTGGCCGTACTCGTGGGCAGTTACGTACTCCTGAGTAAGCGGACCGTTCGCGCCGCCGAGTTGGCCCAGCTGCTCAAAGAAGCTCACGTCAAGGTAAGCGGTGGTATCGCGAGGGCAGTAGAACGGGCCGGTATCGGAGGTAGCGTAGCCGCAGCCAGTGGTGACATCGTTGCGGAAAAGCACCATATCTGCCGGCTCAAACTCGACATTCGCCTGCGCGGGGAGTACTTCGCTCCAAATCTGTTGGGCAGACCCGAAGGTTGCCGCCGCGCGGCAATCGTCGTAGGTGTTCGAGGATCCTTGTTCGTTGCAATGCTCGAGTGAGTAGTCACCCTGCGACTCAGACTGGGATTGAGAATTGCTCCCGCCGCCAAGGAGTCCATCTAACGCACCGCTGAAGTACAGCACCGCGAGCAATATCAAGATGACAGTCCCTCCGCCACCGCCGCGAAGCAGCATCGGAAGAATTGCCATTGCGCCGGGGCTGACCCCGCCGCCTCCGCGACCGGAGCCGGAGCTTGTCCTGACGTTGCCGCCCTGACCCTGCGCGTAATCACCACGAAATGTCATGGCTGAATTGTGCCAAAGATCCCTACCGAGTGTCGCGGTTGGGCCAAAACATCGTGTCTCGAGCGACTGGGGTGGTGTGGGGCGGACCTCGCCGAGGCACCACTCAGCCGGGGTAGGTAGACTTTGTCAGGTTAGATTCGCCATCACGTGGAAGGACGTGGAAGAAACCGTGCTGCGCACTCACCTTGCGGGGAACTTGAACAAAGAACTCGACGGTCAGACCGTCACGCTCACAGGTTGGGTGGCCCGCCGCCGTGACCATGGCGGGGTCATCTTTATCGATCTGCGGGACCGCTCTGGTCTCGCTCAGGTTGTATTCCGTGAGTCCGAAGTAGCGGAGGCTGCACACGACCTGCGCAGCGAGTTCGTCATCCAGGTCACCGGTGTGGTTGAGCCACGCCCGGAAGGCTCTGCGAACCCGAACCTTGCATCCGGTGAAATCGAGGTCAACGTCACTGACCTGAAGGTGCTGAACAAGGCTGCAGCCCTGCCATTCCAGATCGAGGATGCATCCTCCAATGAAGTTGGCGAGGAAGCACGTCTGAAGTACCGCTACCTCGACCTGCGCCGCGAGCGTCAGGCTAAGGCAATTCGCCTCCGCGCTAAGGCCAATCAAGCCGCCCGTCGCGTCTTGGACAACCACGACTTCACCGAGATCGAAACGCCTACGCTGACGCGTTCGACCCCGGAAGGTGCACGTGACTTCCTTGTTCCTGCTCGTTTGAAGCCAGGTTCTTGGTATGCGCTGCCGCAGTCGCCGCAGCTCTTTAAGCAGCTGCTGATGGTCGCGGGCATGGAACGCTACTACCAGTTGGCACGCTGCTACCGCGATGAAGACTTCCGCGCAGACCGCCAGCCTGAGTTCACCCAGCTCGATGTCGAGGCATCCTTCGTTGATCAGGACGACATCATCGAGCTGGCCGAGGAAATCCTCGTCGAGCTTTGGAAGCTGATCGGCTACGACATTCAGACGCCGATTCCGCGCATGACCTACAAGGAAGCGATGGAGAAGTACGGCTCCGACAAGCCGGACCTGCGCTTCGACATTCCATTGGTCGAGTGCACCGACTTCTTCAAGGACACCACCTTCCGCGTATTCAAGGCCGAGTACGTGGGTGCTGTTGTGATGGAAGGTGGCGCATCCCAGCCTCGTCGTCAGCTTGACGCATGGCAGGAGTGGGCAAAGCAGCGCGGTGCGAAGGGCCTGGCCTACATTCTCATTCAGGAAGACGGCGAGCTCACCGGTCCGGTGGCGAAGAACATCACTGACGAGGAAAAGGCTGGCATCGCTGCGCACGTCGGTGCGAAGCCGGGTGACTGCATCTTCTTCGCAGCAGGCGAAACCAAGGCATCTCGTGCACTGCTTGGCGCAGCCCGCGGTGAGATTGCGCGCAAGCTTGACCTGATCAAGGAAGGCGATTGGGCGTTCACGTGGGTTGTGGATGCACCGCTGTTTGAGCCTGCTGCAGACGCAACCGCATCCGGTGATGTCGCGTTGGGCCATTCCAAGTGGACCGCAGTCCACCACGCGTTTACCTCTCCGAAGCCGGAGTTCCTGGACAACTTCGAGCAGAACCCGGGCGAGGCTCTCGCCTACGCATACGACATTGTGTGCAACGGTAACGAGATCGGTGGCGGCTCCATCCGTATTCATGAGCACGATGTCCAAAAGCGCGTGTTCGAGGTCATGGGCATCACCGATGAGGAGGCCGAAGAGAAGTTCGGCTTCCTGCTCGAAGCGTTCAAGTTCGGTGCTCCTCCGCACGGTGGTATTGCCTTTGGCTGGGACCGCATCGTGTCGTTGCTCGGTGGGTTTGAATCGATCCGCGATGTGATCGCTTTCCCGAAGTCCGGCGGCGGTGTCGACCCGCTTACCGACGCGCCTGCTCCAATTCCGGCTGAGCAGCGCAAGGAAACTGGAGTGGACTTCAAGCCGAAGAAGGTTGAAGACAAGGCAGACGGCGAAACGGACACGAAGTAGCCGATTGAATGCAGCCACCGCAGGAACCTGCTCCTGCGGTGGCGCACGACAAAGGGGACCGGATGCAGCCCGAGCAAGTAAGTGACGAGCAAGTCGTTGCAAGCGCTACAGACATTCTCACTCGCCGTTACGGCGGTGAGCAGTCGTTGTTTGAGGTTGAACGCCTTAATGGCTCCGGTCCCTCGATCGTGTTGAGGGCTCGTGTTAAAACGAACCCGTTTTTCCAGCAGCGCTCAGTCATCATTAAGCAGGCGCCGCCAACGGAGTCTGTCTTCGAAGAGGCGGCGTACCTTCGAGAGGTTGTCGCGTACCAATTCGCCACTTCCTTAAGTGAAAAGACCAGGCCTGGCCCTGCGTTGTTGGGCTACGACACGCAGCAACGCATCATTATCATCACCGACTCCGGTGATGGGGAAACTCTCGCAGAAGCGCTTGAGACTGCAAGCGAAGAGGACCACATCGCACTGTTGCGCAGCCTGGGCACAGCACTTGGCCGAATGCATGCAGGTACTGCCGATGAAGAGGAAGCGTTTAACGTCTTACTGCATCGGATGACGCGTTCGCGGCCCAACGCTGCACCGCTGCAACGTTTGAGGGACCGGTTGCTGTCCCATCGGATCAGAGTTGGCTTGCGGATCATGCGTGAGGCCGGAATTGAGATTCCTCAAGAGGTGGTTCTCACGGCTCGTAACATCGAGCGCCGGCTGCTGCGTGGCGGTATGCGTGCTTTTACGCCGTTTGACCTGGCACCAGATAACGTCATTCGGTCTGGGAACTCGTTTCACTTTCTTGATTATGAATCAGCGGGCTTTCGGGATGTTTCATTCGATGTTGCCTACGTAGTTGCGCGGTTCCCGGTGTATTTGGCTTCGCAGCCGTTTAACGAGGAAGCGACCAAGGCGTTCGTCGATGCGTGGCGGATACAGGTCTCTGACCTTTGGCCAGGAGTGCAGCATCCGGATACGTTGCAGGCGCGCATCACGGGTGCACTGGTGGGGTGGGCGCTTAGTAGCGTCGCCATGTTGGAACCGAAGCCTATGGCCGCGTTGTTGCAGGATGATCCGACATTTGAGAAAGAGCTTGAAGCTGCTGGTCTTTCGGCAGGTGATATTCAGGATTTTGATCTTGTAGATGGGGTAGCCGAAGCCATTGGCGACGACGCCGAAGAGAATGCTGGCGTTGTGCTTCGACCGCGAGGTGGAGAACCATTGACCGAAGATGAGCTTCTCGTGCGACGTGATTTGCGCGAGACGTTCGAGTCGTTGGCAGCTTATGCGGGTAGCGGTAAAGACCCCGCATACGTTGTCGTTGCTGAGTTCGCGTCCGAGGTCGCAAGGCGGTTGCGTTAAGGCAATGGGCCAAGAAGAACTTTTCGCGGCTGCTTCTAGCAACGACGTTCCCGGTGCAGCATCGGGGAATAGGGGTACCTCATTTTTTGAAGCTGGCTCGACAGCACCGCTGGCCGCACGGATGCGCCCCCAGTCCCTAGATGAGGTAGCGGGGCAGAAGCATTTGCTCAGCGAGGGAAAGCCGCTGCGTCGGCTCATCGAAGGCTCTGGTGCAGCATCGGTGATTTTGTATGGTCCGCCTGGGACAGGTAAGACCACGATTGCATCGTTAATCGCAAAAACGATGGGGCAGAACTTTGTGGCGTTGTCCGCGCTGTCTTCCGGCGTGAAAGAAGTCCGCGCGGTTATCGACGAGGCGCGGCGTGACCTCATCCGCGGTGAGAAAACCGTGCTCTTTATCGACGAGGTCCACAGGTTTTCTAAAACGCAGCAGGATGCGCTGCTTGCGGCCGTCGAAAATCGCACAGTGTTGCTGGTTGCCGCCACGACGGAGAACCCGAGTTTTAGCGTTGTTGCTCCGTTGTTGTCGCGCTCGCTGCTGCTCAAGCTCGAGTCGCTTAGCGACGAAGACCTTGGCGGAGTCATCGACCGCGCATTGGCAGATGAGCGGGGGTTGCAGGGGCAGGTTTTGCTTGACGACGAAGCCCGCGCACAACTCATTCTGCTCGCTGGAGGCGATGCGCGTCGGGCGCTGACGTACCTCGAAGCTGCCGCTGAAGCTGTTTCTGGCGGTGGCACGATCACGCTGGAGATTGTGCGTGAAAACGTCAATCGTGCGATTGTTCGCTACGACCGCGATGGCGATCAGCATTACGACGTGGTCAGCGCCTTTATCAAGTCGATCCGCGGGTCTGATGTCGATGCAGCGCTGCATTATCTGGCGCGAATGATCGAGGCCGGGGAGGACCCCAGGTTTATCGCACGACGTCTGGTCATTCACGCTTCGGAAGATATTGGTATGGCAGATCCGACTGCGTTGCAGACTGCTACCGCTGCGGCGAATGCAGTGCAGTTTGTCGGCCTGCCAGAAGGGCGTCTTGCGCTAGCACAGGCGACAATTCACCTGGCTACGGCGCCGAAGTCGCCTGCCGTCATTAAGGCCATCGATCGTGCTTTAGCGGACGTGCGTGAGGGGCATGTGCCTCCAGTGCCGGCCCATTTGCGCGATGGCCACTATGAGGGCGCAAAACAGATGGGCAATGCGGTTGGATATGTCTACCCGCATGACGACCCGCGGGGAGTGGTCGAGCAGCAATATATCCCGGATGGGCTGGAAGAAGCGGTGTATTACGAGCCGACGGAACACGGCGCGGAGCGCCGAATTAGCGAGTTTATTGGTCGGTTACGCCGACTTGTTCGCGGGCGGTAGCCCAACTGTAGAGGAGTCGCGGGTAAAGTAAGCGCGGAAAAACTCCGGAGCAGTTGAAAGGACACCGAAGCGTGCAAACCCATGAGATCCGAGAGCGGTTTACCAACCATTTCGTTGAGGCCGGGCACACCCCGGTACCGAGCGCCTCGCTGATTCTCGACGATCCGACGCTGCTGTTCGTCAACGCAGGAATGGTGCCGTTCAAGCCGTACTTCTTGGGCGATCAGACCCCAGACTTTGCCAATGGCACGGCGACATCGATTCAGAAGTGCGTGCGTACCCTCGATATCGAGGAAGTGGGTATCACCACCCGCCACAACACGTTCTTCCAGATGGCTGGCAACTTTTCGTTTGGTCAGTACTTCAAGGAAGGCGCCATTACTCACGCGTGGAACCTGTTGACGGGTGCTGTTGCTGACGGTGGCTATGGCCTTGATCCGGAGCGTCTCTGGGTTACGGTCTTCCTTGACGACGACGAGGCGGCCGCAATCTGGCGCGACAAGATTGGCGTTCCGGAAGGGCGTATTCAGCGCATGGGCATGGAGGATAACTTCTGGTCCATGGGTATCCCCGGTCCGTGCGGCCCTTGCTCTGAGATCTACTACGACCGAGGCCCGGAGTACGGCAAGGAAGGCGGCCCAATCGCCGACGACAACCGTTACATGGAGATCTGGAACCTCGTGTTCATGGAGTCCATTCGCGGCGAAGGTGATAAGAAGGGCAACTTCGAGATTGTCGGCGAGCTGCCACAGAAGAACATCGATACCGGTCTTGGCATTGAGCGTGTGGCCTGCATCCTGCAGGAAGTAGACAACGTCTACGAGACGGACCTTCTGCGTCCGGTCATCGATGCAGCCGTGGAGCTCACCGGTTCGAAGTACGACGACGGCAACAAGGAAGACGATGTCCGCTTCCGCGTGATCGCTGACCATGCCCGTACCGGCATGATGATCATCCTCGACGGTGTTACCCCGTCGAATGAGGGCCGCGGCTACATCCTGCGCCGTCTGCTTCGCCGCATCATCCGCTCCGCGCGTCTGTTGGGTGCGACGAAGCCGGTTATGGAGACGTTCATGAACACGATCATGGACACCATGACGCCGTCCTTCCCGGAGATCGCGGACAACCGCGAGCGCATTTTGCGTGTTGCTGTTGCGGAAGAAAAGGCGTTCTCCAAGACACTGGAGTCCGGCACGTCGCGTTTCGACGAAGCCGCAACCGCAGTGAAGGCTTCGGGTGCTGCTGTCCTGCCGGGTGATCAGGCCTTTGAGCTGCATGACACCTACGGCTTCCCGATCGACCTGACGGTCGAGATGGCGCGCGAGGCCGGCCTGGACGTCGATATGGATGCCTTTAACGCTGCGATGCAGGAACAGCGAGAGCGCGCGAAGGCCGACAACAAGGCGAAGAAGCACCGCAACGTTGACGAGTCGCTGTACCGCGAATGGGTTGACAACAACCCGACGGAATTCGTCGGCTACGAGCAATTGGTCCACGACGGCACGGTCATTGGCCTCGTGCGCGACGGTGAGAAAGTTGGCGAGGTTTCCCAGGGCGACGAGGTCGAGGTCATCCTCGACGTCACCCCGATGTATGCCGAATCTGGTGGTCAGATGGCCGACCGTGGCCGCTTGATCATGGGGGACACGATCCTCAACGTCAACGACGTGCAGCGCGTAGGCAAGAAACTGTGGCTGCACAAGGCGACGGTCCAAAACGGTGGACTGGATCTCGGCTCGACGGTCACGGCTGAGGTTGACGGTGCGTGGCGCCACGGTGCCCGCCAGGCGCACTCCGCAACGCACCTCATTCACGCGGCGCTGCGTGAGGTGCTCGGCCCCACAGCAGTCCAGGCTGGTTCCTTGAACAAGCCGGGTTACCTGCGCTTCGACTTCAACTACACCGAGGCGCTGACCGAGGCGCAACTGCAGGAGATTGCGACGATCACGAATCAGGCTGTCGACGCAGACTTTGCTGTCAACACCATTGAGACCACGCTGGACAAGGCGAAGGCCATGGGTGCGATGGCGCTGTTCGGCGAAAGCTACGGCGACGTTGTCCGCGTCGTGGAGATCGGCGGACCGTTCTCCGTCGAGCTTTGTGGCGGTACCCACGTGGAGCACGCCTCCCAGATCGGCCCGGTCGCCGTGCTTGGCGAGTCCTCGGTCGGTTCCGGAGCCCGCCGTATCGAGGCGTACTCCGGTATGGATTCCTTCAAGTACCTGTCGAAGGAGGCAGCGCTGGCTTCTGGCCTGGCTGCGGAGTTCAAGACGCCGACGGAAGATCTTCCGGACCGTATTGCCCAGCTTGCTGAGCGACTGCGTGCGGCTGAAAAGGAAATCGAGAACCTGCACCGTCAGCAGCTGTTGGCTTCCACTGCAAGCCTTGCGGAGGAAGCAGAGACCATCGGCGCGCGTCGCCTCGTCGCAAAGCAGCTGCCCGACGGGATCAACACGGGTGATTTGCGCACGATTGTTTCTGACCTGCGTGGCAAGTTGCAGTCCGAGGATGCGCTGATCGTGCTGACCTCGAAGGTTGGCGACAAGGTTTCTCTGGCGGTTGCAGCAACAAAGGCTGCAGTGGAAGACGGCATCAAGTCGGGAGACGTGGTCAAGGTGCTTGGCGAGTACGTCGATGGCAAGGGTGGCGGAAAGCCTGACCTTGCGCAGGGCTCTGGTGCGAAGCCCGAAGGCATTCCTGCTGCTTTGTCCGCTGTGCGTGACTGGCTTCGCCGGGACTAAGCCTCGCGTTCGCGGACAAAATCGACGCTGACACGCCGAATGCGCGTCCGACGAGACGCACAGCTAACGGCTAGGTTGAGACCAGGCCAGCAGACACGGAAAGGAGCAGCGATGAAGGTGGAGCCAGATCGCCCTGGGGTCGACGACCCCGGTGCGGGACGCCGACTTGGCATTGATGTCGGCACTGTGCGCATTGGCGTTGCCCGCTCCGACCGGGATGCCCGCCTGGCAACACCGGTCGAAACGATTGACAGAGTGACCGGTTTCAAGGACCGCGATGGGCAAGATATCGAGCGGATATTGGAACTCATCGCTGAGAATGAAGCAGTCGAAGTCATTGTGGGGCTTCCTCGTGATCTGCAAGGCAATGGATCAAAAAGCGTGAAACATGCGAAGGAAATCGCATTCCGTATTCGCCGGCGTAGCGATGTGCCGGTGCGGATGGCGGATGAGCGTCTCACCACAGTTGCTGCGACGCATTCATTGCGGATGTCTGGTGTGAATGAGAAAGCAGGCCGTGCGGTCATTGATCAAGCAGCTGCTGTAGAGATTTTGCAATCGTGGCTTGACGGCCGACTGAACTACCTCAAGGAGAACTAACCGTGTCTACCCGTGAAGCCGCACGCCGGCGTACCCGAGGCACCGCGGTGCTAGTCGCATCCATTTTGCTCATCATTGGCCTTGTCGCTTGGATTGCCGTCTTGCGCAACCTTTCGGGTTCGGCAGACTTTGAGGGTGCAGGCAACGGTGAGGAACAGGTCGTTCATATCAAGGAGGGATCGAGCCTGTCAGCGCTCGGCCCCGAGCTTGAAGAGCGCGGCATTGTTGCCAGCGACGGTGCTTTCCAAACAGCGGCAGCGAATAACCCTGATGCGGGAAACATTCAGCCTGGCTTCTACAGATTGCAGGGCAAAATGAGCGCGAAGTCAGCGGTTGAGGCACTCCTTGATCCCGCGCAGCGCATCACCCCTCTGCAGGTTTACGGAGGTGCGACGTTGATGGATGTCAACGTCGTTGGCGGCCAGACTCGGTTCGGTATTTTCTCGATGATCCAGTCGGCTACCTGTGGCGAGGAGGTAACACCGGATTGTGTCAACGTGGAGAAGCTGAACAACGCTGCGGCGAACAGTGATCCTGAGAAGCTCGGTGTGCCGGAGTGGGCTCGTGAAACGGTTGCTGCCCGTGCTGGCGACGCGAAGCGTTTGGAGGGCCTCATTGCCCCTGGTGAGTACATCATCGACCCGCACGCGAGCGCCGAGGATATTCTTTCGGATCTGGTGACGCGTTCTGCGAAGCAGTATGACGCAACTGACATTGTCAACCGCGCGCAAGTGATTGGCTTGAGCCCGTACGAGTTGCTTGTCGCTGCGTCCTTGGTTGAGCGTGAGGCGCCGGCCGGAGAGTTTGACAAGGTCGCTCGCGTCATCTTGAACCGTCTCGATGAGCCGATGCGACTGGAATTCGACTCCACGGTGAACTACGGGCTGCCGAGCGTTGAGGTTGCAACCACAGATGAAGACCGCAAGCGGGTTACTCCGTGGAACACGTACGCAATGGATGGCCTGCCGCAAACGCCGATTGCATCTCCGTCCATTGAGGCGATCGATGCAGTAGAGCACCCAGCTGACGGCAACTGGCTGTTCTTCGTCACCGTGGACAAGGACGGCACAACCATCTTCAACGACACGTTCGAGCAGCACCTCAATGACACGCAGCGCGCGATCGAGTCGGGCATCCTGGACTCGCAGCGTTAGTTATGGAGTCGTCGCGCAGCATGAACTCAGCCAAACCTGTGTCGGGGACTGTGACGAATCGGGCAGCGGTCCTCGGTTCACCGATCGAGCACTCCTTATCGCCGGTTCTTCACAATGCGGGTTACGAGGCGGCGGACCTCACTGGGTGGCATTACTCGCGCCAACAGTGTGTTGCGGATGATTTGGCTGATCTCGTCTGCAACGCCGATCCGAGTTTCCGGGGCTTTTCTGTAACCATGCCGTGCAAGTTTGCCGCTCTCGCGGTGGCGGATGAAGTCACTGACAGGGCACGTGAGATCGGCTCCGCAAACACGCTGACGCGTATCGACGACAACCGTTGGCGCGCCGACAACACTGACTGCGAGGGCGTGATTGCTGCCATTGGGGAGCTACTTGGTCCCGATTCCCCGGTTCACGCCGTTATCGTTGGCGCGGGCGGTACAGCGCGCGCAGTCATGTGGGCCTTGCGGCATATTGGAGTCCGTGAGGTAACCGTGGTCAACCGCACTGACCGCAGCGGGGAGTACACAGACCTTGCTGCGGGGATGGTGCTTAACTTCGTGGATTTCGAGGCACCTCTAGCGGACATTACGTCCGCATCGGACCTCGTCATTTCGACTGTCCCCGCCGGGGCAGCTGACTACGTGGCATCCGATCTTGCACATGCCCCGGTGTTTGACGTGATCTACGACCCGTGGCCCACGCGGCTCGCCGTAGAGGCTGCAGCGAACGGCTACCGCACCGTTGGTGGACTGTCGATGCTTGCCGGACAGGCGTACGCTCAGTTCGAGCAATTCACCGGTGTGGACGCACCGCGACAGGCGATGCGCGACGCGCTGATGCGGCACGCGAACTCGTAAGAAGCAGCTCGCTTGCCAGAGCGGTTCGAAGTACTCAACTTCGGTACGCTGTCCATATGGAATTCGGGGGAGTTTTGGGGGCCACTGTTGCTGCCTGCTGGACAGCGGCCCTGATGGTGTTTGATGTTGCGTTTCGGCGTCTGCCGAATGCGCTGACAGTGCCGCCGGCCATTGTGGCGCTGATTGCTTGCCTTCTCGCGCCATTTCTTGGCGAGGCGACGTTGCTGTGGGCACTGCTGTGGCCGGGGCTGTATCTGTTTTCGCCTCAGGGGGTCGGTGGTGGGGACGTTAAGTTGGCGCTGCCGCTGGCGATGGTGTGTGTGATCTCCGGAAAACTGCCGGCGGTACTCGTTGCGATTGGTGTGTCCGGCCTGCTCACAGTCTTAATGGCGTGGTTAAGTCGCAGCCGAACCGTCGCACATGGTCCATCGATGCTTGCCACAACGTGGCTCGTCGTAATGTATTTCGGGGTATAAGCACATCTATCGCAGCTGCTTGTGCGAGAATGTCGCCATGCTTCGTTGGACTACAGCCGGTGAATCGCACGGCCAGGCCCTCGTAGCCCTCGTTGAGGGCATGCCTTCTGGGGTGCCGGTATTGAAAGAAGAAATTGCTCATCAGCTCGCTCGTCGCCGTCTCGGTTATGGCCGTGGCGCGCGAATGAAGTTTGAGGCAGATGAGCTCACTTTGCTGACGGGCGTCGTGCACGGCTCATCTATCGGTAGCCCGGTGGCTATCCAGATTGGCAACACCGAGTGGCCGAAGTGGACCACGATCATGTCTGCTGAGCCGGTTGATGCCTCTGACCCTGAGGTGGCAAAAGAGTTGAGCTCTGGTCGCGGTGCGTCGTTGACCCGTCCGCGTCCGGGGCACGCCGATTTCGCCGGCATGATCAAATACGGTTTCGGTTCTGCACGTCCTGTGCTTGAGCGTTCCTCTGCACGAGAGACTGCTGCCCGCGTAGCAGCCGGTACGGTTGCCCGTAGCTACCTGCGTGAGGTTCTCGGGGTTGAGGTGTTTTCCCATGTGGTGTCGATTGGGGAGTCGGTGCCGTACGCAGGAGAATCGCCAAGCTTCGCCGATATTGAGGCAATTGATGCTTCCCCTGTTCGTGCGTTTAACAAGGACGCCGAGGCGGACATGGTCGCGTGCATTGAGGCTGCGAAGAAATCGGGCGACACGCTCGGCGGGATCGTTGAGGTCATTGTGGATGGGCTGCCGATCGGCCTTGGCTCCCACATTTCTGGCGAACGACGCTTGGATGCGCAGTTGGCAGGCGCGCTGATGGGTATCCAGTCGGTGAAAGGCGTCGAAATCGGCGACGGTTTCGAGGAGGCGCGTCGCCGTGGATCGCAGGCACACGACGAAATCGAGCGCACCGAAGATGGTGTGCGGAGGCTGACCAACCGTGCAGGCGGTATCGAAGGTGGCATGACGAATGGGGAGCAGTTGCGCGTTCGCGCTGCGATGAAGCCCATCTCGACTGTCCCTCGTGCCTTGAAGACGGTTGATATGAGCACCGGCGACGCTGCCACGGGGATTCACCAACGCTCCGATGTCTGTGCCGTGCCCGCTGGTGGTGTCGTTGCAGAGGCAATGGTTGCGCTTGTTCTGGCACAGGCTGTCTCTGAGAAATTCGGGGGAGACACGATTGAGGAGGTGAAGCGCAACGTAGAGTCGTACAAGGAGTACGTCGCACAACGTCTTGCGTTTGATCAAGTTAGGGATGCCGATGACTGAGCTCACTGATTTGCAGGCAGTAGAGGCATGCAACGAGGAGTCAACAAATACAAGTCCGGCGACGGTTCATACGGCTCCTCGCGTGGTGCTCGTCGGTATGCCGGGGTCAGGTAAGTCAACGATTGGTCGTCGAATAGCTAGCGCGCTGAACCTGCCGATCATGGATTCGGATCTGCTCATCGAACAGGCTGAAGGCAAAGCGTGTGGCGAGGTGTACGCCGAGTTGGGTGAGGATGCCTTCCGTGAGCTCGAAGTCGGGTTTGTGGCACGTGCTCTGGCCACCGGTGGGGTAGTCAGCCTCGGGGGCGGTGCGATCGTGACCGAGGAAGTGCGACAGCTGCTGCAGCGCCACACTGTTGTTTGGATCGATGTCAGCGCGGAAGAGGGTATTCGCCGCACAGCACAGGATTCCACTCGACCAGTGCTTGACAGTGATGATCGCGAGCAGCGTTACCGCGACCTCATGGATCAACGTGAACCGCTGTACCGCGAAGTGGCCACGTTCCGCGTCCGCACGGACGCGCGGCCACCGCAGCGTGTTGTCGCAGAGATTTTGGGTTTCATCGACGGCGAGTAGTTTCCGTCAGGCTTCAGTTCTGTCAAGCGAAGGAGCAAACAATGGCAGTGGTATCCGTCACGGGCCCAAGTCCGTACGACATTCATATTGGCAGCAATAACCTTGACGCCGTAGCAGGTCACCTTGCGGATTCCGGCGCACGCCGTGTGCTGGTGGTCCACCAGGAACCGTTGCGTGCCGTTGCTGAGGACCTTGAGCACATGCTTGAGCAAGCGGGCCTGGCGCCGGTCTTGGCATGTGTTCCAGATGCGGAGGCTGGAAAGGATCTTCCGGTGCTTTCCCACTTGTGGGACGTGTTGGGGGAGCACGGGTTCTCGCGCCAGGACGCCGTTGTCGGTTTGGGTGGCGGCGCTGTGACAGATCTTGCCGGTTTCGCCGCGGCCACGTGGATGCGCGGTATCAAGGTTGTGCATGTGCCGACGACATTGCTCGCCATGGTTGATGCGGCAGTCGGCGGCAAAACTGGCATCAACACGACCGCAGCCAAAAATCTCGTCGGTGCGTTCCACGAGCCGAATGCGGTGTTTATTGATCTCGCTCGTATTGCAACGCTGCCTGAGCAAGAGGTTGTTTCAGGTTCTGCTGAGTTGGTAAAGACGGGCTTTATTGCGGACCCGCGGATTTTGGAGCTCTATCAGGAGGGCCCAGAGCATCACTGGGCGGAGCTTGTCGAGCGCTCTGTCAGCGTAAAAGCCAAGGTCGTGGGGGAGGACCTCAAGGAAGCTGGGCTGCGCGAGATTCTTAACTATGGCCACACTCTGGGCCATGCGATCGAACGTCGCGAGCATTACATGTGGCGCCACGGCAATGCCGTCGGAGTGGGCATGATGTTTGTGGCACACCTTGCTCATGCGCGCGGGCTTATCGACGATGACCTGGTCGCCCTCCACGAGACCGTCATCAGTGGTGCGGGACTTCCCACGCGCTACGAGGCCGGTGCGTTTGAAGAGTTGCATGAGGCGATGCTTCTGGACAAGAAGAACCGCGACGGCAAGATCCGATTTGTCGTCCTGGACGGCCTTGGGTCCTGCACTCGCCTGGAGGACGCAACTGTGGAAGAGATGCGCGCGGCGTACGCAAAGATTTCGGAGTAGAACATGAAAATCTTGGTACTCAATGGTCCGAACCTCAATCGACTCGGCAAACGCCAACCGGAGGTGTATGGGACGGTCACGCTGGCGGACGTCGAAAAGCAATTGCACGATCACGCAGCCGATCTTGGGGTTGAAGTGGAGTGCCGCCAGTCCAACTGCGAGGGCCAACTCATTGACTGGGTGCATGAAGCAGCCGATAACACTTGGCCGGTGATCATTAACCCGGGTGGTTTTACCCATACCTCGGTTGCGCTTCGTGATGCACTGGTAGAACTAAATGATCACCAAGGTTTTATTGAGGTGCATATTTCGAACGTGCACGCGCGCGAGTCGTTCAGGCACCATTCGTACCTCTCGCCAATCGCCGTAGGCGTGATCGCGGGGTTGGGTACGGAAGGCTACCGGCTCGCGTTGGACTACTTCGCAAGGAGGAAATGATGGCATTGGCCGATACTCGTTTTGAAACTCGTCGGAGGAAACTCTCGTCGCAACTTGCGGCACAGCGTATCGACGACATGCTGGTCACCCATTTGACCCACGTGCGTTACCTGTCTGGTTTCTCCGGCTCGAACGGCGCGCTTCTGGTGTCGAAAGACCGTACTGCGAAGATCGCAACCGACGGTCGTTACACCACTCAGATTGCTGAAGAGGTCCCGGATATCAAGGCGACGATTGCTCGCGCGACAGCAACCGAGTTGTTGTCGCAGGTTACCGAAGGCCACCGTGTGGGCTATGAGGCCGATTTCGTTTCCGTTGTGGAGCTCAAGCGCCTCGAGGATGCATGCCCGGAGGGCGTAACCCTTGTGCCGGTTTCTGGCGTGATTGAAGGGATCCGCTTGTTTAAGGACAACCTTGAACTCACCCGTCTGACTGAGGCTGCCGAGCTGGCCACACAGGCGTTGGAGGAACTCGTCGCCGCAGGAGAATTGCGAGCAGGCCGTTCTGAGCGTGACATTGCCGCTGACCTTGAGTACCGCATGCGTCGACTTGGTGCAGAACGCCCAAGTTTTGACACGATTGTCGCCTCCGGCCCGAACGCCTCGAAGCCACACCATCAGGCCGGCGACCGTCTTATCGCCGAAGGCGATTTGGTGACCATTGATTACGGTATGCACCGCCTCGGGTTCAACTCCGATATGACCCGTACGTTTGCTATCGGGGAAATCGGTCAGTTGGAGCGCGAGATTTACGAAGTGACGCTTGCATCCCAGCTTGCTGGCGTGAAGGCAGCCACGGCGGGAACGGCACTTGTGGATGTAGACAAGGCCTGCCGCGACGTTATTGAAGAGGCAGGCTTCGGCGAGTACTTCGTTCACTCCACTGGCCACGGTGTCGGCCTGGACGTGCATGAAGCCCCGTCTGCCGCACAGACCGGCAAGGGAGACCTAAAGGAAGGTATGACCCTGACCATTGAGCCGGGGATCTACATTCCGGGCAAGACCGGTGTGCGTATCGAGGACACGTTGATCATCACATCAGGGAAGCCACGGATTATCACCAAGTACCCGAAGGAATTGACGGTGCTGTAGCATTGCTGTGTTTGTACACGTTCCGAAACAATTACGAGGAAGGTACCACCCATGGCAACTACCGCCGATTTTAAGAACGGTCTTGTGCTGAAGGTCGATGGCAAACTGCAGCAGATCGTTGAGTTCCAGCATGTCAAGCCCGGTAAGGGACCGGCATTCGTGCGCACCAAGCTTAAGGATGTCGTCTCCGGAAAGACCGTTGAGAAGACGTGGAACGCAGGTGTGAAGGTGGAGACCGCGACGGTTGATCGTCGCGATATGACCTACCTGTACAACGACGGCACGAGCTACGTTGTCATGGACGACAAGACCTTCGAGCAGTTCGAGCTGCCGGCCGACAAGTTCGGCGATGCAGCACGCTTCCTGCTGGAGAACATGCATGTTCAGGTTTCTTTCCACGAGGGTGAAGCACTTTTCGCTGAGCTTCCGATCTCTGTGGACCTCAAGATCGAGCACACCGAGCCGGGTCTGCAGGGCGACCGTTCCACCGGTGGTACCAAGCCGGCAACGCTGGAGACTGGTGCTGAGATCCAGGTTCCGCTGTTCCTGGAAACCGGCAACGTGGTCAAGGTTGACACGCGTACTGGCGAGTACCTCTCTCGCGTGAACAACTAATGCTCGACTACAAACGTCATGGCGCCCGTTACCGGGCGCGCCGTCGTGCGGTAGACATGCTGTTCGAGGCGGAGACACGGGATATCGATCCGGTTGCCATCGTTGAGGACCGCACTGAGCTTTCGCGGAATCCGTTGAACGCAGTTGCGCCGGTTGCTGACTACACTCGCGAGATTGTCGCAGGCGCTGCGGAGAAGCTCGACGACTTGGACGATGCGATTGAGCGCTCACTCAGCGAGGACTGGGAGCTGTTTCGTCTGCCAGCCGTCGACCGTCAGATCCTGCGCGTGGCCGCCTGGGAGATCTTGTTTAACGACGAGGTCGATGCGCCGATCTCGATCAAGGAAGCGGTCGAGATGGCGTCTGAGTACTCAGGTGCCAAGGCTGCGCCCTACATCAACGCGGTGTTGGATCGGATTGCCTCGTCCGTTGATCCGAATTCTCCGTTTTTCGTTGTACCTGATGGTGAACATGCCGACGAGGAGGAGGGTCAACCTGACGGCCTCGGCGACACCGAGAGCGACGAGGAGTAGCTTCCTCAGTATTTGCGAAGCGCATTGGAGCCGTTACTGATTGTTGTTCGCACTTGCCGTATTTTGTGCGGAAGAGGCAGACATCAGTAGCGGCTTTTGTTATGCGAACGATCTTCAAGAAAGGATGCCATGTCGAAACTCACTGTTGAAGAAGCGAAGCAATTTCGGGTCGGTCCCGACTTTCAACTTGCGGATGTAGATCCAACAGCGACACCCGGGGTGAAGGATGCCGCTGAGGTGTTTAATGACTACGACGATGAACTCGATGACCTGCAAAGGCGGCTGTACGCCAACGGTCGCGTAGGCAACGAGGATGCGGGCTCGGTGCTGTTGGTGCTGCAGGGGATGGATACGTCAGGCAAAGGCGGGATCGTCCGCCACGTCGTCGGTGCGACCATGGACCTTCAAGGCGTACACGTCCAGGCGTTCGGGCGTCCAACGGAGGAGGAGGCATCTCATGATTTCCTCTGGCGGTTCTACGACCACCTCCCAAAACCTGGGCAGATCAGTGTCTTCGACCGTTCCCATTACGAAGATGTACTTGTGCAGCGCGTGAAACAGATGGCTTCACCGGAGGAGATTGAGCGCCGCTACGGAGCAATCGTTGAGTTTGAACAGGAGATTGCCGCCCGTGGCACCAAGATCATCAAGGTGATGCCACACATCTCACGGGAGTTTCAGGCAGAGAACCTGAAGAAGCGCATTCTGCGGGAAGACAAGCACTGGAAGTACAACCCGGGTGATATCGATGATCGTCGGCTCTGGAGCCAGTACATGGCGGCGTATCAGATCGCAATGACGCGCACGTCGACGGAATCTGCGCCGTGGTATTGCATTCCTTCGGACGATAAGAAGTACTGCCGCAGTGTGGTGAAAGCGTTGCTTTACGACGCTTTAGAGTCGCTCAACCCGACGTGGCCCGAGCCCGACTTCGACGCTGAAGTCGAGCTTGAGCGATTGGAGAACTCCTAGTCCTCGTCGGGGGCAGGCGCAGATTTAGACTGCGCTGCGCTTGCTTCCTCAGCGGTGCGCTTGATCTCGCCCACCAGCACCTGCATGGCATTTTGGGTTTCCAACACACCAGCAACAGCGGCCTTGAGCGAGGACGCGAGTTGCTCGTCGCTTAGCCCTGCGCCGATCGCGATTTCCGATTCGGTGCGCACAACGATCGTCTCGGTGCGGTTGACCACGAGCGCACGCGCGTCGAGGTACGAGCTGTTGACCTGGTTTGCGGCCAGGTACAAGGTGGCATCGGGCGTGTCGGACGGGGTGTCGGTAACCGAGTCCGCACGCAGGATCAACACTGAGTCCAACAGGACAAACAGCAGGTTGAATCCCTTGTAATGGGCGTGGCCTGCGCGGCCAGACGGGTCGTCGGAAACTTCGATGCCCTGCTTCGCCATCGTTTCGATGACGCGGTCGATGGTTACTTGAGTTGCGGTGCTCACTGCTGCGGTTCCTCCCAGTTCACGACGGTCGGGAAAGTGGTTTTGAGGTAGTCGAATGCCTGAAGCGTGGCGTCGATAGACGTCACAATGAAAGAGCCGAGCTGGTTGAATGAGGCTCCATCGGCGATGTTCATCGAGCGAATGGCGCTCACAGCCAGGTTGTCCTCACCGCGTTCGAAGAAACGCAGGGTCGGTGCAAAATGCGTCTGGTTGTGCTCGTTGCAGGCAAACAGCACCTGCGATGCGCTATCGCGGGGAAACTCGCCACGCCACAGGGCCTCGAAGATGAGGTGATCGCCGTCGAGGGCAATGACGATTGCTGCGTTGATAAAACCAGAGCGCACGGCTTGATCTTCGACGCGGTATTCAAGGTTTTCTTCCTCAAAAATCGCGGCGATTGCTTCGGTAGTCACCGGTTCCGGAACGTTGCGTTCTGGGTGCTCGTTGGGCTGGATGGCTTCAGTCTCTTCTGTAGTCACACTTGCGAGAATACCCATCTGGGTGAAACTCCTCGCGATGGCGCGGTGCTGGTGCTAATGTGAAGCGCAGTCTCCGAGACTTCACACGGCCCCGATAGGCGGGACCGCGTCGATATTTCCTTTAAATGCCGCACAGAGAGGCGGGGAAGGAGGTTCGATGAGTGGAAACGAACGGTCGACGGTTGAGCTGCTGAACGCTCAGGACGTCGGTCGCACTGTTGCACGCATCGCGCACCAGATCATCGAGAAGACAACGCTGGACGACAGCGACGGACCGCAGGTCATTCTGCTGGGGATCCCGTCCGGTGGTGTTCCGTTAGCGCAGCGTATTGCGGAAGCGGTTGAAGAATTTTCAGGCGTGAGCGTGCCAGTAGGCAGTCTCGACGTCACTTTGTACCGCGACGATCTCCGCGACAAGCCACATCGGGCACTGCGCCCAACCCACATTCCGGTCGACATCGACGGGGCAATTGTCGTGCTTGTCGACGATGTCTTGTACTCCGGCCGAACCATTCGCGCCGCCCTTGATTCGCTGCGCGACATCGGTAGGCCAGCCGCGATCCAGCTCGCAGTGCTGGTCGATCGTGGCCACCGGGAGCTGCCAATCCGCGCGGATTACGTAGGCAAGAACATCCCCACATCGAAGGACGAAGATGTCACTGTCGCGATCGCCCAGCTCGACGGTGAAGATCGCGTGACCCTGGAACGGGAGGCGTAAATGAAGCACCTCATCGATATTGCAGATCTCAGCCGCGAAGAGATCATCGAGCTGATGGATGAAGCGGACCGCTTCCGGGAAGCTCTGGATGGTCGTGAGATCAAGAAGCTTCCGACCCTGCGCGGCCGCACTGTGATGACGTTGTTCTACGAGAACTCGACGCGTACCCGCTCGTCGTTTGAGACAGCGGGCAAGTGGATGAGCGCCGATGTGATCAATCTGTCTGCGTCTTCATCTTCGGTGAAGAAGGGTGAATCGCTCAAAGACACCGCTGCAACTTTGGAGGCAATCGGTGCAGACGCGATCATCATGCGCCACCCTGCTTCGGGTGCTGCACAGCTTCTGGCCAAGTGGTTGCCGAATACAAGCATCGTGAACGCAGGTGACGGCCAGCACCAGCACCCGACACAGGCTTTGCTGGATGCGGTGACCATGCGCCAGCACATTGGCGATGTCGCTGGAAAGCGCGTCCTGATCGTCGGCGATATTTTGCACTCCCGTGTTGCTCGCTCCAACGTGGATCTACTGCACATCTTGGGCGCAGAGGTTGTGTTGGTTGCGCCGCCGACGCTGCTGCCTACCGGTGTGGAGTTCTGGCCGGCACGTGTCTCGTATGACTTCGATGCCGAGATTGAGCACGCAGATGTCGTGATGATGCTGCGCGTGCAGGCCGAGCGCATGAACGGCGGGTTCTTCCCGTCGCACCGCGAGTACGCCACCTTGTACGGCTTGAGCGTTGACCGAGCCGACCGCATGAAGGATTCGGCGTTGATCATGCACCCGGGTCCGATGCTGCGTGGCATGGAAATTAACTACGACGTGGCCGATCGCGACAATGCTGTCGTTCTCGGCCAGGTCTCTAACGGCGTGTACACCCGCATGGCCGTGTTGTTCACACTGCTCGCCGGCACTGGCGGCGAAGAAGGAGCGATCAAGTGACCAAGCTTGCACTCAACAACGTTCGTCCATATGGCGAGGACGTGACCAGCATTCTCATTGACGTGGAAGACGGTGTCATCGACTCCATTGGGGACAACCCGTTTGACGATGCTGATGAAACCATCGACTGCGGTGGCAACGTGTTGTTGCCTGGTCTCGTCGATATGCACGTGCACCTGCGTGAGCCGGGCCGCGAGGACACCGAAACCATCGCTACCGGCTCGGATGCTGCCGCCAAGGGAGGCTTCACCGCTGTATTCACCATGGCGAATACCAACCCGGTGATCGACCAGCCGTTCCTCGCCGAGGCGGTCTGGGAGAAGGGCCAGACGTACGGTAAGTGCGATGTCTACCCGGTGGGCTCGATTACCAAGGGACTCGAGGGCAAGACGCTCACCGAGATCGGTCTGATGGCCCGCAGCGGTGTGCGCATGTTTTCCGACGATGGCAAGTGCGTCAACGACCCGCAGCTCATGCGCCGCGCTATCGAATACGCCAAGGCACACGACGTGATTCTCGCCCAGCATGCGGAAGATCACCGCATGACCGAGGGCGCTGTCGCCCACGAAGGCGAGCAGGCAGCGCGCCTGGGCCTTCGCGGTTGGCCACGTGTCGCGGAGGAATCCATCGTCGCACGCGACGCCATCATGACTCGTGACTACGGTGGTCGTTACCACCTCTGCCACGCGTCGACCGAAGGCACGGTCGAGCTGCTTCGCTTCGCCAAAGCACAGGGCATCAACGTTACGGCAGAGGTCACCCCGCACCACCTGCTGCTTACCGACGAAATGCTGTCCACCTACGACGGCCTGTTCCGCGTCAACCCTCCACTGCGCGAAAAGCGCGACGCTGAAGCGCTCAAGCAAGCGCTTCTCGACGGCACCGTGGACGTCATCGCCACCGACCACGCTCCTCACGGATCTGAAGACAAGTGCGTGGAGTTCGAGCACGCCAAGCCAGGCATGCTCGGCCTAGAAACGTCCATGGCGATCGTGCACCGAGTCTTCGTCGAATCGGGTCTTGCTGACTGGCGCTTCGTGGCCAAGGTCATGAGCGAGCGCCCTGCCGAAATTCTGCGGCTTGAGGACCAGGGCCGTCCGATCGCGGTTGGCGAGCCAGCAAACCTCACCTTGATTGATCCACAGGACACCTGGACCGCAAAGGGCAAGGATATGGCGTCGAAGGCGTCGAACACTCCCTACGAAGGCATCGAATTTAACGCACGCGTAGTTGGCACCTGGCTGCGCGGCACCCAAACCTACTCTGCAAAGAAGGCCTAAACCCATGACAAAAACACAGCAGCAGCGCACCCGCGCACAACTCGTCCTCGACACAGGCGAGAAATTCACCGGCTTCGTCTTCGGCGCAGCACCGGAAGGTGACATTGAAGGCGATCTCAAGAGCATCATCGATATGTTCGGTTACGAGCGCGAAATGTGCTCTGCCGATAACGACGGCAAGATCCTGGTGTTCGCTACACCGCACATCGGCAATGTTGGCTGGACAGGTGAAGGAGCAGGGGAGGAACGTACGGCAATCACGGCAAAAGCCGTGGTGATCCGCGATCTCGCTCGCATCGCATCGAACCAGGAAGCAAAGCACAGCCTGGAAGAAGAAATGAAGGCGCAGGGCATTACCGGCATCTGGGGTGTAGACACCCGCAGGCTGGTCCGCCACGTCTCTCAGGCGCAGCACGAGGGTAAGTCGGTGCGCGTGCAGGTAATCGTCGAAAAGCAAGAAGCTTAAAAGAAAGACCAGGAGAAACATTATGAAGCGAGAAGATCTCAACCACGTCCTGGTCATCGGCTCCGGGCCGATCGTCATCGGACAGGCGTGCGAGTTTGACTATTCCGGCACCCAGGCGTGCCGCGTGCTCAAAGAAGAAGGCCTGCGTGTCACCCTGGTGAACTCGAACCCGGCGACGATCATGACCGACCCTGAGTTCGCCGACCACACGTACGTAGAGCCGATCCAGCCGGAGTACATCGACCGCATCCTCGCCCGCGAGGCAGAGCAAGGCCACCCGGTTGATGCGATTCTGCCGACGCTTGGTGGGCAGACTGCGCTGAACACAGCCATCAAACTCGACCGCCTTGGCATTCTGGAAAAGCACGGCGTTGAACTCATCGGCGCAGACATCGACGCGATTGAGCGCGGCGAAGACCGCCAAAAGTTCAAGGACATTGTTGAAAAGATCGGCGGCGAGTCCGCCCGTTCCCGTGTCTGCTACACCATGGAAGAAGTGGAAGAAACCGTTGCGGAGCTCGGCTTCCCAGTCGTCGTGCGCCCGTCGTTCACCATGGGTGGTCTCGGTTCCGGCCTTGCCTATGACATGGATGACTTGCACCGCATCGCCGGCGACGGCTTGACCGCATCGCCAGAAGCGAACGTGCTCATTGAAGAATCCATCCTCGGTTGGAAAGAAATCGAGCTCGAGCTCATTCGTGACTCGGATGACAACTGCATTACGGTTGCGACGATTGAGAACGTGGATGCCATGGGTGTCCACACGGGCGACTCTGTCACGGTGGCGCCGGTGTTGACGATGACCGAGCCCGAGGTCACCAAGATGATCGAACAGGGCAAGGCCATCATCCGTGAAGTCGGTGTCAGGACCGGTGGCTGCAATATCCAGTTCGCCATCAACCCCAAAGACGGCCGCATGATCACGATCGAGATGAACCCGCGCGTGTCGCGTTCGTCTGCACTTGCGTCGAAGGCGACCGGCTACCCGATTGCCAAGGTGGCAACCCGACTCGCCATTGGCTACACGCTCGACGAGATTGCTAACGACATGACCGGTGGCGCAACCACTGCGCTTGAGGAGCCGTCTCTCGACTACGTCATCGTCAAGATGCCACGCTTTACCTTTGAGAAGTTCCCGGGCTCGGACGAGACTCTGGGCACCTCCATGAAGGCGGTTGGCGAGGCCATGGGTATTGGCCGCAACTACATCCAGGGCCTGAACAAGGTCATGCGCTCGATGGAAGACAAGCCAAACGGCTTCTGGACTCGTTCCGACGAGTACGTCGCAGGAGAGCGTGCAAATGACGTCGCAGCGGTGCTCGAAGACCTTAAGGTGCCGACCGACAAGCGTCTCTACGATGTCGAGCTCGCGCTCCGCCTCGGCGCGAGCGTTGATGAGGTCTACGCAGCCTCCGGCATCGATCCGTGGTTCCTCGAGGAAGTCACTGGGCTGGTCGAATTCCGCCAGGTGCTTATCGACGCCCCTGTGCTTGACGCAGGTCTCCTGCGTGAGGCAAAGGCTCAAGGCTTGTCCGACGCCCAGATTGCTACGCTGCGCCCAGAACTCGCGGGCGAAGACGGCGTGCGTCAACTGCGATGGACGCTGGGTATCCACCCGACCTTCAAGACCGTGGACACCTGCTCGGGCCAGTACGAGGCGAAGGTTCCGTACCTGTACTCGGCGTACGAACTCGACCCGGCTGCCGAGTCTGAGGTTGACCAGTTCACCGGTGCAAAGGAAAACAGCAAGGGCAAGGTCATCATCCTGGGCTCTGGTCCGAACCGCATTGGTCAGGGCATCGAGTTCGACTACTCCTGTGTCCACGCCGCCCTGGAACTGTCCCGCGTTGGCTACGAGACCGTGATGGTCAACTGCAACCCGGAGACCGTTTCTACCGACTACGACACCGCGGACCGTCTCTACTTCGAACCGTTGACGTTCGAAGACGTGATGGAGATCTACCGTGCGGAAGCCGCTACCGGTGAGGTCGCTGGCGTTATTGTGCAGCTCGGCGGTCAGACCCCGCTGGGCCTCGCGCAGCGACTCGCGGATGCGGGCGTGCCAGTCGTCGGTACGAGCCCCGAGGCAATCGATCTGGCGGAGGACCGCGGCGAGTTTGGCAAGGTGCTCGAAGCAGCCAAGCTTCCAGCTCCCGCATTTGGCACCGCAACCTCCTTCGAAGAGGCTCGCGAAGTGGCCAACAAGGTTGGTTACCCCGTCCTCGTGCGCCCGTCTTACGTGCTCGGAGGCCGTGGCATGGAGATCGTTTATGACGAAGACTCCCTGCGCAACTACATCGAGCGCGCAACCGAGCTCAGCCCGGACCACCCAGTGCTTGTGGACCGCTTCCTTGACAACGCCATCGAAATTGACGTCGATGTGTTGTCTGACGGCAACGAGGTCTACCTCGGTGGTCTGATGGAACACATCGAGGAAGCCGGCATTCACTCTGGCGACTCCGCCTGTGCGCTTCCGCCGATGACGCTCGGCCCCGACGACATTGAAAAGGTCCGTCGCTCCGCTGAGGCACTCGCTCACGGTATCGGGGTGAAGGGTCTGATGAACGTCCAGTTCGCATTGAAGGACGACATCCTCTACGTCATCGAGGCAAACCCGCGCGCATCGCGTACGGTGCCGTTCGTCTCCAAGGCGACCGGCGTCCACCTTGCGAAGGCTGCAGCACGCGTCATGCTCGGCGCGACGATCGCTGAACTTCGCGACGAGGGCCTCATCCCGTCCGACTACGATGGCGGATCCTTGCCGCTGAACCACCCGATCGCTGTGAAGGAAGCGGTACTGCCGTTTAGCCGCTTCCGCCGCCCAGACGGGTCGATTCTGGACACCATCCTCGGCCCGGAAATGAAGTCCACCGGTGAGGTCATGGGGCTTGCCCCGTCGTTCGGTGTGGCATTTGCTAAGACCCAGGCCGCTGCTTACGGCGAACTGCCAACGGAGGGCACGGTCTTTGTCTCCCTGGCTAACCACGACAAGCGCACCCTGATCTTCCCGATCCAGCGTTTGTCCACCATGGGGTTCAAGGTGATCGCGACGGCAGGTACAGCGCAAATGCTGCGCCGCAACGGCATCGAATGCGAAGTAGCACTCAAGGGCTCCGAGGTCCGCGAAGGTGCGAAGGGCCGTTCCATCGTGGAGCGGATCTTGGACGGCGAGATTGATCTCATCCTGAACACTCCGGCGGGCTCGACAACCGCGCGCCACGATGGCTACGACATCCGTGCCGCAGCCGTGATCGCGGATGTACCGATCATGACCGATGTGCAGGGTGTTACCGCCACAGTCCAAGGCATCGAAGCAGTGCGCAGCAACTCTATTGATGTGACCAGCCTCCAGGAGCTCGAGCACAGCGTCTCCAAGAACGCAGAGGGTGGCCAGTAGTGGTACAGCCCCATGCCTCCTTCGGGGAGCGTCTCGTTGCCGCTGGTAATGAATATGGCCGACTGTGTGTAGGCATCGACCCGCACGCGGCGCTGCTAGACAAGTGGGGTCTTCCGGACACCATTGATGGTCTGCAACGGTTTTCCTCGGCGTGTGTCGAGGCCTTTGCAGGATCAGTTGCGTTGGTCAAGCCACAGGTTGCCTTCTACGAGCGGTTCGGCTCTGCGGGTTTCGCGGTACTCGAGGAGACCCTCGCCGCACTCCGTGAGAGCGGGACGCTCGTCGTCGCGGACGCCAAGCGCGGCGATATCGGCTCCACGATGGCCGGATACGCCGCCGCGTGGCTGCAGCCAGGCTCACCGTTGGAAGCGGACGCGCTCACGCTGACACCGTATCTGGGTGTCGGGTCGCTGGAGCCTGCCATCTCACTTGCTGCAGCGCACGGTAAGGGCGTGTTCGTGATGTCTGCGAACTCCAACCCTGAAGCTGAAGCGTTTCAGACGAGTGAAATCGATGGACGCATGGTGTCGCAGTGGATGGTCGATGAATGCGCCACGTACAACCAGGGCGCTGCAGTAGGCCACGTTGGTGTCGTTGTCGGTGCAACCGTGGCGAAGCCGCCGGTGCTCGACGCGCTCAATGCTCCAGTGCTTATGCCTGGAGTCGGAGCGCAGGGAGCGACGATGGAAGACGTGGCGCAGATTGCAGGTGCAAACGCACACCTGGTGTTCCCGAATGTTTCCCGTTCCGTCTTGTCTGCTGGGCCGGACGTTACTGAACTGCGGAAACGTGTCGCTGAACTGGTAAAACAGCCATAACTAGCGGGTCCATTTCATCGGCTGAGAAAAACCCTGGTAGTTTAGGTGCGTCGCAACGGTGACATGGAGAAATGCAGCAAGAATGCGCTCCATTTTCCCGGTGCCAACCAGATGCAGTGTTAGACTGTGTCGGATGCGGTGCGCCTTCTGAAACGCAGAGTGTGGAGGAGGCCCCGCGCCGGCACGAGTCGGCCTGAACATATTGAATGAACTACCTACATGGAGGAACCCGTGGCACTTCCACAGTTGACCGATGAACAGCGCAAGGCAGCCCTCGAGAAGGCGGCTGAGGCTCGCAAGAAGCGCGCTGAGCTGAAGGCCTCCCTGAAGCGCGGCGAGACCACGCTCAAGGACGTGCTGGAGAAGGCTGACACCGACGAGATCATCGGCAAGACCAAGGTTTCCGCTTTGCTCGAGGCCATGCCGAAGGTTGGCAAGGTCAAGGCTCGCGAGATCATGGAGGAGCTGGAGATCGCTCAGACCCGTCGCCTGCGTGGCCTGGGTGAGCGTCAGCGTCGTGCTCTGCTCGAGCGCTTCGGCTTCGAAGAGAACTAAACATGGCTGAGGTGGCGCCCCGCGGGCAGCTGGTCGTTTTGGCCGGACCGTCTGCCGTAGGTAAGTCAACGGTGGTTAGCCGCCTGCGCGGCGAGGTGCCGGACCTCTACTTTTCTGTCTCGATGACAACTCGGGCTCCACGCCCGGGCGAAGTCGACGGCAGGGATTACTACTTCGTCTCCTCGAATGATTTTCAACAGCGCATCGATGCTGGTGAGATGCTGGAATGGGCTGACATTCACGGAGGCCTTCAGCGCTCGGGCACGCCTGCGGGTCCGGTCCGTGAAGCTCTTGCAGACGGGCGCCCGGTACTCGTAGAGGTGGACCTCGCAGGTGCTCGCAACATCAAGCAGCTCATGCCTGAAGCGCGTACAGTGTTCCTTGCACCCCCGTCGTGGGAAGTCCTCGTTGAACGTCTCACGGGTCGTGGGACCGAGACGGAAGCTGTGATTGAGCGCAGGCTCACCACCGCGCGCGAGGAGCTCGATGCGCAAGGGGAGTTCGACACCGTTGTTGTGAATGACGATGTCGACGATGCCGTTGCACACATTGCGCGCATCCTTCTAGGCGCAACATCCGACAACAATTAGCGAGTGGGTTTTAGTGACTGAATCAACCAATGACCTGTCGCAGGACACCGCTGTTGAGGAGACTCAGCAGGAACGTGTCTACGACACCCCGGACGGCATTACCGCGCCCCCGATCGATGAACTGCTGACGAAGGTCTCGTCGAAGTACGCTCTGGTGATCTTTGCAGCCAAGCGTGCACGTCAGATCAACAGCTTCTACCAGAACTCCGAAGATGGTGTTTTCGAGTTCATCGGCCCGCTGGTAACGCCAGAGCCTGGTGAGAAGCCGCTGTCGATCGCGCTGCGTGAGATCGAGGCAGGTCTCCTCGAGCACGAGGAAGGCCAGTAAACGCTTCTGCTAATGACGCCGTTGTGCGAGCCATTGGGGCTCGCACAACGGCGTTTTTGTATGCTTGGCCCACATGAGCGAAGCCACGTCTGCCCCCAAGAACGTTGTGATCGGTGTCTCCGGCGGAATTGCTGCGTATAAGGCATGCCACTTGGTCCGCGACTTTAAAGAGCATGGCGATAATGTGCGCGTTATCCCTACGGAAAGCGCGTTGTCGTTTGTGGGTGCGGCAACATTTGAGGCGCTGAGCGGAAACCCTGTTGATACTGGGGTATTCAAACGTGTCGACGAAGTCCAGCACGTCCGTCTCGGTCAAGAGGCCGATCTCATCGTTGTCGCACCTGCAACCGCTGATCTCATGGCCCGTGTCGCAGCAGGCCGAGCAGATGACCTGTTGGCTGCAACCATTCTTGTGGCCACATGCCCCGTCGTGCTTGCGCCTGCAATGCACACCGAAATGTGGAATAACCCAGCTACGCAACACAATGTAGAGGTGCTTCGTTCGCGTGGGATTACGGTTCTTGAGCCGGCGCATGGGCGCCTGACGGGAAAGGACACGGGTCCGGGTCGTTTGCCGGACCCTGAGGCGATTGCGCAGCTAGCCCGTACGGTGTTGGCAACCGGTCCAATGAAGCAGACGCTCGCAGGAACCCGCGTACTTATTAGCGCGGGAGGAACGCAAGAAAATATTGATCCTGTGCGTTTCATTGGTAACCGATCCTCTGGCAAGCAGGGGTTTGCGCTCGGGGACATCGCAGCGCAGCGGGGAGCACAGGTCACGATCGTGGCTGGAGCAACCGCGGAACTATCTGTGCCCTCAGGGGCGGAGGTGGTGCGTGTGCAATCCACACGTGAGATGAAAGACGCGATGGATGAGCGTGCCGCAGACGCAGACATCATCGTGATGGCGGCCGCCGTGGCCGATTACCGTCCAGAATCGGAAGCTACGACGAAACTGAAGAAGGGCACGAGTGATGACGCGCTCTCCGTTGTTCGCTTGACCGAGAACCCGGACATCCTTAAAGGTCTCGTCGAAAAGCGAGATGCCGGCGAGACTCATGCCACGATCGTCGGGTTTGCAGCTGAGACGGACAACGAACTTGAGAATGGTCGCGCGAAACTCAAGCGTAAGGGCGCGGATTTGCTCATGCTGAACTCGGTTGCTGGTGGCAATGTGTTTGGCCAGTCAACTAATCGCGGTTGGTTGTTGAGTGCGTCTGGCGAAGAACTGGAAATTGAGGACGGAACGAAACACGAGGTAGCTGCTCGGATCTGGAATGCGATTGAAAAGCTTCGCGCTTAGCTTTGCGTACTTAGACCGCTTGGTCTAGTGTGTTGGAGAATCAGCCTCAAGGCCACGTAAAGGAAAGATCCGTTGTCACTCGACACTTACTACCGACTGTTCACCAGTGAGTCCGTCACTGAAGGGCACCCAGACAAAATCTGCGATGCGATCTCGGACGCGATTTTGGACGACATGCTCGCGCAGGACCCACAGTCCCGCGTTGCAGTGGAAACGCTCGTTACCACTGGACAGGTTCACGTTGTTGGAGAGGTGCGCACGTCTGCGTATTCCAATATTGCGAAGATCGTGCGCGACAAATTGGTGGAAATCGGGTTCACCTCTTCCGAGGTTGGTTTCGACGGCAACAGCTGTGGCGTCAACATCGCAATCGGTGATCAGTCGCAGGAGATTGCGGATGGCGTGACCACCTCCCAGGAGGTGCGCGAACAGGCCTCCACTGAAGAGACTGACCAGTCTGGTGCGGGTGACCAGGGGCTAATGTTTGGGTACGCCTCCAACGAGACCCCTGAGTACATGCCGTTGCCGATTGCGACTGCGCACCGCCTTTCACGCCGACTGTCCCAAGTGCGCCACGAGGGCATCGTCGACGGCCTTCGCCCAGACGGCAAGACTCAGGTCACGTTTGCGTACGACGGTGATACCCCGGCGTTTATCGACACGATCGTGATCTCCACGCAGCACGACCCACACTTCACTGGTGAGGCACTTGAGAAGGCGCTGCGAGAGCACGTTATCGCTTGGGTCATGGAAGATGCCGGTCTGGAGAAGTTCTACCGCGAGGACACCAAGGTCCTGATCAATCCGTCTGGCTCGTTTATCTCCGGTGGTCCGATGGCGGACGCAGGCCTGACCGGACGCAAGATCATTGTGGATACCTACGGCGGTATGGCACGCCATGGCGGTGGCGCGTTCTCTGGCAAGGATCCCTCAAAGGTGGACCGCTCCGGCGCGTATGCGACACGTTGGGTGGCGAAGAACATTGTCGCTGCGGGCCTCGCAGACCGTGTTGAGGTTCAGGTTGCGTACGCAATTGGTCGTGCAACCCCGGTTGGCCTGTACGTGGAGACGTTCGGTACCGCCGCTGAGGGGCAGACCAACGAGTCGATCCAGCAGGCAGTGGAGAAGGTCTTCGATCTGCGACCGGATGCGATCATCCGTGATTTGGATTTGAAGCGCCCGATCTACAGCCAAACCGCTGCCTACGGCCACTTTGGTCGCACAGACATCGATGTGCCTTGGGAGCACACCGACAAGGTGGACGACTTGCGCGCAGCCGCAGGCGTTTAAGTTTCCTTCGAAGCCGCTTGGGGTTTGTCCCAGGCGGCTTTTTGCTGTTCAGACTTCTTGTGGTTGCGCAAGGCCACGATTCCGACAACCACGCCAATGAGGATTGGCAGCCAGATCTTGGAGTATTCGAGCGCGACAAGAACCCACTCGGGCAAGTCTGGGAGGTCTAATTCAGGCCAGTTGATCTGGGGGAGCGGAAGATCCATTTGGGGAAGGTGCGGGACCGGAAGATCCATGTGCGGCAAGGTGATGTCGGGGAGTTCCCAGTCCGGAAGGTAGCGCAGAAGTCGGTCGATGATTCGGCTTACGATCGGACCGAGGACAATCACCGCCAGCGCCCAGCCACCTTTGCCCAAGCCTTCGGCCATAGGGATGAGTGTGCGCTTGAGCGAACTCGATTCCATTGTCCGACGCCGTTTCGCACCGCGTGAGCCTTCTGGAGGGTCGAACTCGACGATGGTGTCGCCCTCCCGAAACTCGACACTGAGCAGTTCGTCGAAGCCACTTGCACGCAGTTTAAGGTGAGGCTTTTGGCGGTCAACGCCGATCCCCATTGGAGTCTCGAGTTTTGCCCCGCCGTTTCCAAAAAGGGGGAGTCGCCCGCTGTTCACGTCGTTGTAGCGGTGCTGCACGGTGCCGTCGACACGCACTTCCATGCGCTCACTCGGATTCTTTGCCCAGAGTTCGACGCGTTCGGGCAGCGTGTGTTTGTCTGTGGCCAGGGTGCCTTCCTTGTCAGTCTCATCTCCGGGCCACTCAGGGTCCTCTGCCGCGAAGTCGCGGTCGAATCCCACACGCAGTTCGATAAGCCCATACTTCGGGTGGTTGAGGCTCCAGGTTTCCATCGGCTACACCTGCGCACTGCTTGTCGACGACACCGGGGCCGGCTGCTTGCGCAGCAAAGACATCAGCCATGCGCAAAGTGCCGACACGACAGCCACGCCGAGTGCATAGATGAAGGTGCCGTCATTGAAGTAAAGGATCTTCGCCACCCAGAAACCGCCAGCGGCGGATAGTGGCAATGTCCAAGAGGGACGGAAGCAGTAGCCGTCGACAAGCCCCGCGATAGCAGCGACAGCAAAGATGAAACCAACGAGGAGCCATGGCGTGCCAGCGACGGGAATGAGGAGTGCAGGTGCGATCACATACAGTGCAAAAACGGCATAGGGAAGTGCCTTGAGCCAACCTTCGCGGTCTGCAGTGTCTTCCGATTGCTCGTCTGTATGCTCGCCTGGATCAGTCATGGCGACGAAGTCTAACGGCTAATTCGCGTGGGTGTACACACGACCTGGAACTGGGTCCTTGACCATTTCGTCGAGGCTTACCGGACGCAGCCCCTTGGCGCGCAGACCATCGATGATGCATTCCGCTGCGTTGATGGTCGGCTCGTGGATGTCGTGCATGAGCACAATCGATCCAGCTTGCGCCTGATTGACCGCTATGGAGCAGGTGCGTGCGGTGTCACGGTGGCTCCAATCCATCGTGTCAACGTCCCAAATTGCCAGCGATAGGCCACGGGCCTTGGAAGCATTGATTACACGGCCGTCGTAGGAACCATAGGGCGGGCGCACCCAGTGCACCTTCACTCCCGATTGCTTCTCAATGGCAGCACTCGTGTCGCTGAGCTGTGACCCGATCGTCGCGTCGGATTGGCGCGCCAGGTCCGGGTGTGAATACGAGTGGTTGCCAATCGTGTGGCCCTCGGCGCGGATGCGGCGCAGGATCTTCGGGTTTGCATTGACGTTGTTACCGACGACGAAGAACGTCGCATGCGCATTCTTGCGCTTGAAGATGTCGAGCAGGCGGTCCGTACCGGGAACCGGTCCGTCGTCGTACGTAATTGCTACGCAATTGCTGCAGTTGGCCGCGTTAGGAGACAACGTTGGCTCCGCTGCCGGGACCACGGTTACCGGCACAGTCTCTTCTTCCTGCGGTGCAGGGCGCAGGTGAGGTGGCACGCTATCTCGAACTTGTTGGGGGAGTTGGTTGTATGCCTTGCGCCAGTTGTCCTGTACGGCTTGCTGTGCGCCTTGCGACGAGCCGTGGATGTAGGCGGATACGTTGTCGATCGGCGAGCCGTTACCTGGACTAAGTATCGGGCCAAGGGAGGAGCCTGCAAAAAGCTGTTGTGTCTGCTTGCTTCCTAGCGAAAGATTTGTGACGTCAACCGCATGTGCTTGGGGAGCAGTCATGGCTCCTGCGGCAACTGCGGCGGATATACAGACGGATAAGACTGCGGGAAGCAGACGTTTCATGGCGGAAGCGGGTCCCTCATCGGCGTGATTGATTTGTGATGCATCTATTACTACCGCACTGTTTCGCACAGCTGAGCCTTAGGTCCGGAGTGTCGTGTCGTGGCGTGGTTTAGAATGCTGCACCATGTCGAACACGCGAGCTGCCAACCTGCCTGTGGCCCGCGTGCTGCCTATGTTGGGGCTCGCGCACCTTGATCGGGCCTTCGATTATCTTGTCGACGAGCAGGATGCAGAAGCCGCACAGCCAGGCGTCCGCGTGCGGGTTCGGTTTGCAGGCAGGCTCGTGGATGCGATCGTGCTGGAGCGGGTGTCGTCGACAAGCCATGAAGGCTCACTGCGCTTCATCGAACGCGTTATCTCACCCGAGGTCGTGGCCCCGGAGCACACGCGCATGCTTATCGACGCACTCGCGGACCGGTACGCAGGCATCCGATCCGACATTTATCGCTCTGCAATACCCGCACGACATGCGAAAGCGGAAGAAACGGATACCTCCACACCATGGGTGGAGCTCGGGGAGGTCGCCGAGCCGGACCTTTCCGCATGGACGACGTACACACACGGTGAGTCCTTCGTCGATGCCGTAGTAGAGGGAAAGCTGGCTCGTGCCGCGTGGCAGTTGGTGCCGGGCGAGGATTGGCCTGCCGCGCTTGCCGCACTCGCTGTCAAGGTGGCAAAGGACGGCGGTGGCGCGCTCATCGTGGTTCCGGACCAAGATGCTGTTGACCGTTGCGAGGAAGCGCTACGCGAGCTCGTTGCGGCAAAACAAGTGACGACTTTGACCGCCTCCCAGGGACCCCAAGCACGGTATTCCCGCTACCTGTCCGTTCTGCACGGCCAAGGGCGCATCGTGGTAGGGACCCGCTCCGCCGCGTTCGCGCCGGTCCAGAACTTGCGGTTGATGGTCGTCATGTTCGACGGCGATGACAACCTCGTGGATCCTCGCGCGCCCTACGTTCACGCCAGGGAGGTGCTCACGACGCGCTCGAGCCTTGAGCGCGCATGTTTGGTCATCGGTGGATTCTCACGCACAGCAGAGGCGCAACTGTTGGTGGAATCTGGCTGGATGCACGAACTGGTCGCACCCCGCCAAACGCTTCGTACACGTTCGCCTTACATTCACGCCGCGGGCGATTCTGACTTTGAGCTTGAACGGGACCCGAGGGCTAAACAGGCGCGTCTGCCTTCGTCAGCATTTGCAGCCGCGACGAAAGCCCTCGAGCGGGGCACACCCGTGTTGTTCCAGGTGCCACGCACCGGCTATATCCAATCTCTTGCGTGTGGGCAGTGTCGTACACCGTCGCGTTGCCGTTGGTGCAACGGACCGCTGGGGTTGCCGTCCGGTGGTGAAGCAGCGGCACCGACATGCCGGTGGTGTGGCCGAATGGACCCTGCACATGTGTGTCCGGCATGCGGTTCCCGGCGTGTGCGGGCTGTCGTACTGGGCACCGAACGCACCGCAGAAGAGCTTGGCCGTGCGTTTGCGAAATATAGGGTCAAAACGTCCGGGGGCGATCGTATTTCGCGCACGATTGACGCGGGGCCTGCGATTGTCGTCGCCACGCCAGGTGCGGAGCCTCGAGTACCAGGCGGATACGGTGCTGCTGTGCTGCTTGACGCGTGGGCGCTCGTGCAACGCCCTGACTTAAGGGCAGTGGAGGACACGCTGTCGAAATGGATGGCTGCTGCCACGCTTGTCCAACCGCATGCCGATGGCGGAGAAGTCGTAGTGGTAGCGGAGCCGAGCATGCCGGTCGTGCAGCATCTCATTCGCTGGGACGCGCCGGGATTTGCAGCTGCAGAGCTGGCTTTGCGCCGCGAGGCGAGATTTCCGCCGGCGGTCCACGTTGCCGTGGTTGACGCGCCCCGAGACGCGCTGGAGCCGTTCTTTGAGCGCACCGACCTGCCGGACTACGCGGAGATCCTGGGGCCTGTGGATTTGCCCCCGGGTGTGCGTTTGCCCGGCGAGTGGGATCAGCGTGAGTACGGTCCGGCGCAGCGCATGCTGGTGCGCGCGCCGTTAACTGGGCGGTCTGCGCTGGGCAAGGCGCTGCGGGCAGGGGCAGTCGCGTGGACGACGTCGAAGCAGGAGCTGCCACTGCGTATCCAGGTCAATCCGGTGGATATCGGGTAAGCGAAATTTCGCTTGTCCAGGTCAGTACACTTGGCGTTCATGGCCATACGCGACATTCGTCTATTCGGGGATCCGGTGCTCAACACGGCAGCGGAGGAGGTGGATGTGTTCGACGAACGCCTGCACAGGCTCGTGGGTGACATGCTTGAGACGATGGATGCGGCTGGGGGTGTTGGCCTAGCGGCAAACCAGGTCGGTGTCGCACAGCGAGTGTTTGTGTTCGATTGTCAGGGCCTTCGGGGACACATCGTGAACCCGGTGTGGACGCCGTTGGGCGAAGATACCCAAATTGGTGTGGAGGGATGTCTTTCGGTGCCTGATGTTCGCGGGACTGTTGAGCGGCACAACACCGTGGTTGCCCATGGCGCCGACATGTGTGGGCGCCCGCTGACACTACGCGGCAGCGGATTGCTCGCACGCTGCATTCAGCACGAAGCAGACCATCTCGACGGCGTGATGTTTACGGCCCGAATGTCGCCAGCTGACCGCAAAGCGGCACTCGATGCGATTGCCGCGGCGGAGTGGAATAAGGAGAACTAACCGTGAGACTTGTATTTGCAGGCACCCCTGAGCCGGCGGCAGTGGCACTGGAGCGGCTGCTGGCATCGGAACATGAGGTAGTGGCCGTGCTGACGCGACCCGATGCACGCAAAGGCAGGGGGCGCACGTTGCATCCGTCGCCGGTGAAGGCAGTTGCACTCGAGCATGGCATTGAGGTGCTCACACCCGAGAAACTTGACGACGACACCGCGGCCCGACTGCGCGACATCGCCCCAGACGCGATCCCGGTCGTTGCGTACGGCAACCTGATTCCTGCTGGCATGCTCGATATTCCGACGCACGGTTGGGTGAACTTGCACTTCTCGCTGCTGCCGCAGTGGCGCGGTGCTGCGCCGGTACAGGCCGCGATCCGCGAGGGCGATGCCTCCACCGGTGCGACGACGTTCCGGATCAACGAAGGGTTGGACACCGGCGACATTTTGGACACGCTCACAGACACAATTTCCGACGACGACACCGCCGGTGTTCTTCTCGAGCGTTTGGCGTACTCCGGCGCAGACCTGCTCGTTCGCACCATGGATGGTCTTGAATCCGGCACACTGACGCCGAAAGCACAGCCTGAAGAGGGAACCTATGCGCCAAAGATTCTCACTGCAGATGCGCGCGTTGACTGGGCCGCCGATTCCACGGTCATCGATCGGGCAATTCGTGCGCATACTCCAGCGCCTGGTGCATGGACTATGCGAGGCGAGGAGCGATTCAAGCTCGGGCCAGTAACGTCTGTCGATTCAACCGAGCTCGCCCCGGGCCAGGTTGCATTTGGCAAGAACGAGGTGCGAGTGGGAACCGGTACTCGTGACGTCGTGCTCAGCACGATTCAGGCACCCGGCAAGAAAATGATGAACGCAGCTGATTGGGCTCGAGGCTTGGCCAACGATGTCCGGGCGGAAGGGATGACGTTCGAATGAGTGGTGGATTCCGGTCACGCGCAGCAGGGCGCCGTGAACACCAGCCGAAGCGAAACGGGCGAGCAAACACGCGGCAGGCGCCGAGGCGTCGCAAAGAAGCAGCACCTGTGAACGCAACCGCACGCATCGGTGACCCGGCGCGCGAGGCGGCATTTGAGGTGTTGGTACGCGTCGAGCGCGACGCGGCGTTTGCAAACCTCACCCTGCCGACGGTCTTGCGTGAGCGAAAGATCACCGGTCGTGACGCTGCGTTTGCAACCGAGCTGACTTACGGCACGCTGCGCAGCCTTGGTGTTCTTGACGCTGTGATTGCAGACAACGCATCCCGCGGCCTGGACCGAATGGCTGTTGAAGTGCTGACTTCGTTGCGGCTCGGCACCTACCAGTTGCTGTACACGCGAGTGGAGGACCATGCGGCCGTCGACACCTCCGTACGTTTGGTTGAAGCGGCCGGTCAATTCAAGGCCAAGGGCTTTGTCAACGGCGTGTTGCGCTCGATTACGCGGACTCCAGCGGAGGAGTGGCTCCGCAAGCTTGAACCGGAGGACCCGCTTGCTGCGGTGGCGTTCCGCCATGCGCACCCGGTGTGGATCGCGGAATCGATCCGTGCTGCACTGGGCTCGAGAGACGACGAGCTTGAGGCTGCGCTTGAGGCTGATTCAGCCCGCCCGGTCGTACATCTTGTTGCTCGACCAGGCGAGATGAGTGCGGAGGAGTTAGCGCTGGTCACTGGCGGAGAAGAGGGGCGCTACTCACCGTACGCCGTCTACCTCCCTGAAGGTGATCCAGGACAGTTGCAGCCGGTACGCGAGGGGCTCGCCGCAGTCCAGGACGAGGGCTCGCAGGTGATTGCGCGTGCGGTAGTGGACGTGCCGGTCGAAGACGACCAAGGCCGATGGCTCGACTTGTGCGCTGGGCCGGGAGGTAAGGCGGCGCTTATGGGGGCGTTGGCTGCTATCGATGGCGCAGTAGTTGATGCCGTCGAAGTGAGTCCGCACCGTGCTGAACTCATTCGGAAAACCGTGCGTGATCTTCCTGTGCGCGTCCATACTGCCGATGGTCGTCGTTCTGGCCTTGAGCCGGGCTACGACCGTGCTCTCGTCGACGCACCCTGTTCCGGTCTCGGAGCGCTTCGCCGCCGCCCAGAGGCGCGTTGGACCAAGCGTGAGGAAGACATCGCGGAACTCAACGTGCTTCAGCGCGAATTGCTCTCGGCTGCAATCGAGCTAGTTAAGCCCGGCGGTATTGTCGTCTACTCCACGTGCTCACCCGATGTGCGCGAAACCAGGGGAATCGTCGACACGATCCTCGCTGATGGCAAGGTCGAGGAGCTCGATGCGAGCCAGTACGCAGCGGGCATGGATGACGTTGGCGACTTGCCAAGCGTCCAGATGTGGCCGCACCGACACGGAACAGACGCTATGTTTTTCGCTGTACTGCGAAAACTCGGACCCGAGCCGACCACCGAAGTTTAAGGACACCTCATGATTTACATCGCACCATCAATTCTTGCCGCTAATTATGCAGCGCTTGGCGACGACGTCCGCAAGGTCCCCAACGCAGACCTGATCCACGTTGACATCATGGACGGCCACTTTGTGCCCAACTTGTCCTTTGGTCCCGACGTGACCAAGGCGGTTGACGGCGTGACGGACCAATTCCTGGATATGCATTTGATGATCGAGGAGCCGGAGCGGTGGTTTGAAACCTACGTCAAGGCCGGCGGCGACCGCCTCGTGTTCCATGTCGAAGCGACCGACGACCATGTAGCTGCTGCGAAGCAGTGCCGCGAACTCGGTGTACAGTCCGGCTTCGCCATCAAGCCAGGGACCGCAATCGAGCCGTACCTCGATGACCTCGAGCATTTTGATCAGGTCATGGTCATGAGTGTCGAGCCAGGATTTGGCGGCCAGAAGTTCATGCCCGAGGTCCTGGGCAAGGTGATGACGCTTCGCGATCGCATTGCGGAAGCGGGCCTGGACACAATCATTGGTATCGACGGTGGCATTGCCAACAGCACTATCGCACAAGCGGCAGCGGCCGGTGTGGACGCATTCGTTGCTGGTTCCGCCGTATTCGGCGCTGATGACCCAGCCCAGGCGGTAGAGCGCCTCCGCGAGTTGGCAACTGAGGCTGCGCAGGCGTGACACGTGATAATCCCGCGTTAGCCAACGCGGTTTCTGCGGCCATAGCGGCGGGTGACGCAGTGCGCGGGACGACCTCGCCGAACCCGCCGGTGGGCTGCGCAATCGTGACCGCATCCGGGGAAGTTATCGCGACTGGCGGGACCTCTCCCGCGGGCGGGCCCCATGCTGAGGTCAACGCCCTGCGTGAAGCGGGACCACGGACGAAGGGCGCGACAGCCGTTGTCACTTTGGAACCGTGCAACCACACTGGCAGGACAGGTCCGTGCACCCAAGCGTTGGTGGATGCCGGAATTGCGAGGGTGGTGTATCTGACCGCTGATCCGTTTGAGCCTGCATCCGGCGGCGCGGATTGGCTGCGAACACATGGATTGGATGTGGCCCTACTTCACACCCGTGTGGAGGCACTGCAGCCCTGGCTTCGCTCGGTGCGCAACAACCGCCCGAGTGTGACGCTGAAGTTTGCGTCGACGCTGGACGGGTTTACGGCAGCGGCCGATAAGACGAGCAAGTGGATCACTTGCGACGAAGCCCGCGCCGCTGTGCACGCAGATCGCACGAAACGTGACGCGATTGTCATTGGCACGGGGACCGCGCTTGCTGACAACCCATCGTTGACCGCCCGCCACAGCGATGGCGCTCTGTATGAGCACCAGCCGCGACGTGTGGTCGTCGGTAAGCGGGCTGTTCCCAGCGGCAACCTGACCGAGCTCGGGTTTGAGCAATACGACACTCCACAGGCCGCGCTGACAGCGCTGTGGGATAGCGGCGCGAGAGATGTGCTTGTAGAAGGCGGGGCAACATTGGCGGCGAGTTTCCTGGAACTCGACCTGGTCGACGCGGTGCAGGCCTACATTGCCCCTGCACTGCTGGGGGCCGGACGGGGAGTGCTCGACTGCGAAATCGCGGGAACGATTGGTGACGCTAAACGTTTCCGCACCACTGATGTGCGCCGGATCGGCAACGATGTGCTTATAGAAATGGAGAAGGACTGAACTGTGTTTACGGGACTCGTTGAGGAGATTGGTGTCGTTGACACGCTTGAACAGCTCGAGGATGCCGTTCGGATCGCGGTACGTGCGTCGAAGGTCACCGAGGATGCATCACCGGGAGACTCCATCGCGGTCGACGGCGTGTGTCTGACGGTGGTTGACAACGTTGCTGGCGTATTCACCGCTGACGTGATGCGCGAAACGCTGGATCGCTCGCGTCTCGGCACCTATAGCGAGGGGAGCAAGGTCAACCTAGAGCGCGCGTTGGCTGCTGGTCAGCGCATGGGCGGACATATCGTGCAGGGCCACGTCGATGGTGTCGCCGAGGTTGTCTCTCGCACGCCTTCGCAGCACTGGGAGGTAGTGCGCTTCACTCTGCCCGCGAATCTTGGTCGGTATGTGGTGGAGAAAGGATCCATTACGGTCAACGGAACGTCGCTGACGGTTTCCGCGGTTGGAGACGATTTTTTCGAGGTGTCGCTGATCCCCACCACGCTGCGCGATACCACTGCTGGTGACCTTACGGTCGGTGATCCGGTGAACCTTGAGGTGGATATCGTGGCCAAGTACGTTGAGAAAATGGTGCAGGGCTAGGGTTGAACGGTATGACAGCATCCGCCGGTAGCGCCGGTAATCACACCACCGAATTGGACACTGTGGAGGAGGCGATTGCCGCCATCCGCGAGGGCAAAGCAGTCGTCGTCGTGGACAGTGAGGATCGCGAAAACGAGGGCGATCTCATCTTCGCTGCACAAGACGCCACGCCGGAGTTGGTGGCGTTTATGGTGAGGTACACCTCTGGCTACATTTGCGTGTCCATGTCGGACGAGCGGGCTACTGCCCTAGATCTGCCCCCGATGGTTGCGCAAAACCAGGACCTGCACGGGACTGCCTACGCCGTGACCGTTGATGCAGCAACCGGCACCACCGGTATTTCCGCACGTTCGCGCGCCACGACGATCGCATTGCTTGCCGACGATTCCGCGACCCCAGAGTCGTTTACGAGGCCCGGACACGTTGTGCCCCTGCGGGCGCGTGACGGGGGAGTGCTTGTCCGGGACGGACACACGGAGGCAGCGGTAGACCTTGCAACGCTTGCGGGTAAGGCCCCCGTCGGCGCACTGTGCGAGATCGTTTCTGAAGATGACCCTGCAGACATGGCTCGATTCGACGAGCTCCGCAGGTTCGCGAATACGCACGGGCTTCCGATGATTTCGATCGAGCAGCTCGCTGCGTACCGTCGCCAGCATGAACGATTTGTCGAACGCAGCACTGCTACTCGTTTACCAACGGAGTTCGGTGAATTCACTGCGGTTGGCTACCTGGATACGTTGACTGAGACCGAGCATGTTGCGCTGATCGCGGGGGAACTTGATGCACTGCGCGACGCCGAGGACGTTCTCGTCCGCGTGCATTCGGAATGTCTCACCGGCGATGTGTTTAGCTCCCGGCGTTGTGACTGTGGTCCGCAGCTTCAGGAATCAATGCGCCGCGTTCAACAGGAAGGCCGCGGCGTCATCGTCTACTTGCGTGGACATGAGGGACGCGGAATCGGGTTACTCGCCAAGCTGCGCGCCTACCGTTTACAGGACGACGGGCTCGACACCGTTGATGCAAACCTTGAACAAGGCCTGCCAGTCGACGCACGCGACTATTCCGCAGCAAGCGACATCCTTGCAGACCTGGGTATCGGTTCGGTCGATCTGATGACCAACAATCCCCAAAAAGTCGATGCCTTTGCCGGTCTGATCCCCAAGGTTGCTCACCGCAGTAGGATCGAAGTGGTTCCTAACCACGACAACATCGCCTATTTGCGGACGAAGCGCGACAGGATGGGACACGACCTGCCCGGCATTCTCGGTTGGGCTGAAGAACACAACACACAACACCCACAACACCACACCAACTAGGTATCAAGGAGACCCACCAGTGGCAGCTACTGGAGCACCCGAGGACTATTCCCTGCAAGCGGAGGGGCTTACCGTCGCCGTCGTTTACACCCGCTGGAATGAAAAGATCGTCGAGATGCTGCGCGCTGGCGCACGAGATGAGGCCCGAGAACTGGGCGTTAAAGTCGATGAATATGCGGTAGCAGGCGCGTTGGAGTTGCCAGTTGTGGTGCAGGCATGCGCAAAGCGCTACGACGCGGTAGTGGCCCTCGGCTGCGTCATCCGTGGCGAAACTGCCCACTTTGATTACGTTTGCGACTCTGTCACCGCTGGCCTCACCCGTATTGCATTGGATGAGGAAACGCCGGTAGGCAACGGCGTGCTCACGGTTGAAGAAGAAGACCAGGCTTACGAGCGTGCCGGTGGGGAAGACGCGAAAGAAGACAAAGGCGCTGAAGCGATGCGTGCGGCCGCTGGAGCCTTAGTTGAACTGCAGAAAGTTCGCGCTTTGCCGCTAAAGGGTTAAAGTAGCCGGAGCGAGCGCGGCACGGAGTCGTCGAGAAGCAAGAGCGTTTTCAAGTTGACAAGGAGTGCGGAAGTGACTGATCAACCAGCAGGCACACACATAACGAACGAGCAGGAAGCTGCTTACCTGACTGCGCTTGATCCGCACGCCAACACCTCGACGAAGCCGTGGGAGCTTGAGATTTCGTCGAGGTACCTGCGAACCGTGGCGATCGGCTGGATCATCCTTGTCATGGCCGTGCATTTCTTCATGGCGTGGGCCGTGGACGCGCAGTTCTCGGGCATCGCGATTACCAGCGTGGATAAGTTCGCGTTCGTTGGCGTTGGCCTGATTATTTCCGTCCTGTCCTGGATCGCACTGACTCGCCCTCGGGTGCGTGCGAACGAAGACGGTGTCCAGGTGGCCAACATCATCGGCACCCGTTTCTACCCCTGGACCGTCATTTACGGTTTGAGCTTTCCCAAGGGCTCCCGCATGGCGCGACTCGAACTTCCGGAATTCGAGTACGTCACCCTGTGGGCGATCCAATCAGGCGATAAAGAGCGCGCGATTCAGGCTGTCGAGCAATTCCGCAAGCTCGAAGCCAAATACATGCCTAAGGATTAACCCTTGGCTGACCCCCAGTCTTACCGCCCAGCGCCCGGAACGATCCCAACCGATCCGGGCGTGTATAAGTTCCGGGACCGCGACGGGCGTGTCATCTACGTTGGCAAAGCCAAAAATCTTCGTGCGCGCCTGAGCAACTACTTTCAGCCACCGGAGACTCTGCACCCGCGGACCCGGCAGATGGTCTACACCGGCGCGTCAGTCGAATGGACCGTTGTCGCATCCGAGGTAGAGGCGCTCCAGCTCGAATACACATGGATCAAGCGCTTCGACCCATGGTTTAACGTCATGTACCGCGACGACAAGACGTACCCAATGCTTGCCGTCAGCGTGCGCGAACGCTACCCGCGCGCGTTCTTCTACCGTGGCCCCAAACGTAAGGGCGTGCGCTATTTCGGCCCGTACTCGCACGCGTGGGCGGTGCGCGAGACCCTCGATCTGCTCACGCGCGTGTTCCCGATTCGGACGTGTTCCAACGGTGTGTTTAACCGTCACGAATCCCTTGGACGCCCTTGCTTGCTTGGGTACATCGACAAGTGTGCGGCACCCTGCGTCGGTCGTGTCGACGAAGCCGAGTACGACGAGATCGTCCAAGGCTTCCTTGGCTTCATGGCAGGTCGCTCCGAGAAGCTTGTCCGTGGCATCACCGCACAGATGGAGGAGGCCGCGGAAAACCTCGAGTTTGAAAAAGCGGCGCGGCTTCGCGACGACCTCGGTGCCGTCGAAAAGGTAATGGAGCGCCAGACGGTCGTCCTCAGCCAGGACACCGACGCGGACATCATCGCCTTTGACACCGACGAGCTTGAAGCGGCGGTGCAGATTTTCAACGTCCGTGATGGACGCATCCGTGCACAGCGGGGCTGGGTTGTCGAAAAAACGGGCGATGAGCCCGGAGCAGCAGAACGTCTGGAGGAAGGCCAGACCGACCCAACGTTGCCAACGTTGATGCAGAACTTCTTGGTCCAGTACTACTCGGATGCGGTCGAGCGAGTGAAGCAAGAGCGTGAAGAGGACCGCAAGATCGAAGCGCAGAAGGTTCGTCGCCGAGGCGTAGATCAGGAGTCACGTGCACAGGCGGCGGCACCGATGCCGGTGCCGCGTGAGATTCTCGTCGAGACGCTGCCCGCGGAACTGCCGGAAGTGACCCAACTGCTCGAAGAACTACGTGGCGGGCCTGTGGACCTTCGCGTGCCGCAGCGTGGGGACAAGCGCGCACTGATGGAAACAGTGCACAAAAACGCCGCCGAAGCGCTCCACCAGCACAAGTTGAAGCGGGTCGGTGACCTGACCGCACGATCGCAGGCCCTGCAAGATATCCAGGACGCGCTCGGGATGGACGAAGCGCCGCTGCGTATTGAATGCACCGATATTTCCCACATCCAAGGCACCGACGTTGTAGCCTCCCTCGTGGTGTTCGAGGACGGTTTGCCCAAAAAGAACGACTACCGTCGATACCGCATCAAGGAGGCAGCCGGCGATGGTCGATCCGACGACGTCGGGTCCATCGCCGAGGTCACACGCCGGCGCTTCAAGCGCTACAACGAGGACAAACTCGCCAACCCTGATGAGGTCGCTGAGGCGCAGACCTTCGAGGACGAGGCCGACGAATCGACCGGTGCGAAACGCTTCGCTTACCCTCCTCAGTTGTTCATCGTCGACGGTGGCAAACCCCAGGTTAATGCCGCACAGGCTGTGTTCGACGACCTCGGCATCGTCGATGTACAACTCATCGGATTGGCCAAACGCCTCGAGGAAGTGTGGGTGCCGGACGACGACGAGCCGGTGATCCTGCCGCGAAACTCCGAAGGCATGTATCTGCTCCAGCAGGTGCGTGATGAGGCCCACCGGTTCGCCATCACCTACCACCGCCAGCAACGCTCGAAGCGCATGCGAGCGTCCGCCCTCGACGCAGTTCCGGGACTAGGCCCCGCGCGGAGAACCGATTTGGTGAAGCACTTTGGCTCGGTGAAGAAGATCAAAGAGGCTTCTATCGAGGAGATCCAGGAGGTTAAAGGCGTCGGTCCGAAACTCGCCGCGACGATCTACGAGCACCTTCATACGTAGCTGGTTGTGAGGCTGGCTTTGCGGCAGCTTTTGCGGCAGCTTTTGCGGAACCGCGACGCGGCTCGCTGCGCTTCGTTAGGATGAGCGCCATGTCCACAGCTTCTGCTCAAGCATTGCCACACGATTTGCGTTCCGCCAGTTGGCGTCCGGTGATCATCACCGGTTTGTCCGGTGGCGGATTGTCCACCGCAGCGAAAGTATTCGAGGACAAAGGTTTCTTCGTTTCTCAGAATCTGCCACCCCAGTTAATTCTGGAGCTTGTGGACCTTGCAGCAGCGGACGATTCCCCAGTGGAACGGCTGGCGGTCGTGTCGGACGTGCGCGCAGACCGGTTCAACGGTTCATTGGCCGACACCCTTGAGGGGCTCCGTCGACGTGGTTACTCACCGTTCGTGCTGTTTCTTGAGGCGCGTGACGATGTGCTGATCCGCCGATTCGACTCCGTGCGGCGCACGCACCCGCTGCAGGGCGATGGTACCTTGCAGGACGGCATCGATCGCGAACGCGAGGAAATGGAAGGCATCCGTTCGGCCGCAGATGTCATCATCGACACGTCCAATTTGTCTGTGCACGACCTACGCCGCGCTGTTGAGGCATCGGTCGGCGAGCTGCCGGTGGAGCGTCAACACGTCACTATTGAGTCTTTCGGATTCAAGCATGGTTCGCCACGTGACGCTGATCTGATCATTGATGTGCGATTCCTACCCAACCCATACTGGGTTGAGGAGCTGCGCGACTTCCGCGGTATCGACGCACCTGTAGCAGACTATGTCCTGTCGCAGGATGGTGCGAAGGAATACGTGGACCATTTCGTTGATCTGTTGTCGAGCACGTTGAAGGGCTACCGCCACGAAGGTAAGGACTTCATCACTGTGGGCGTTGGCTGCACAGGTGGGCACCACCGCTCGGTTGCGGTCGCAGAAGCGATCGGGAAGCGACTGCGACAGCAGGGCCAAGTTGATGTCAATGTCATCCACCGTGATTTGGAGAAGCACTAATGCGCGCGACTGATCCCGCGGCGATGACGTACACATGCCTCGGAGGAGGGCATGGGCTCTACCAGACGCTCACGGCCGCGCGCGTTGCCGGCGCAGCTCGTATTAACGCTGTGGTGACAGTTGCCGATGACGGCGGCTCGTCGGGCCGCCTGCGTCGCGAGATGGAGATTGTTCCTCCGGGAGATCTCCGCATGGCGCTGGCAGCGCTTACCGACGACAGCGGGGACGGCGCAATGTGGCGCGACACGCTCCAGCACCGCTTCGGTGGGCATGGCGCAATGGCTGGACACGCTTTGGGAAACTTGATCATCGCCGGACTTGCGGAGCGCCTTGGTGACACACAAGCGGCGCTGGACCAGGTTGGCAAATGGACCGGCTCCCAGGGACGAGTCATTCCAGTGAGCCCACAACCCCTCGACATTGAAGCTGATGTTGCAGGGCTTGACGACGACCCACGGGTGCTGCGCTCTGTACACGGCCAAGTCGCCGTTGCGACGACACCGGGCACTGTGCGCCGTGTGCGGCTGACTCCGTCCGAACCGCCAGCGAGCCGGGACGCCATCCAGGCGATCATGGACGCGGATCTGGTCACCATTGGGCCTGGTTCGTGGTTTTCCTCTGTGATCCCGCACCTGTTGGTGCCTCAAGTGCGCGATGCGTTGAACGAGACCGAAGCGAAGGTGGTTGTGGTACTCAACCTCTCCCCAGAAGCAGGGGAGACCCATGGTTTTACCACCGAGCGTCATATTCATGTCTTTGCGCAACACGCCCCCAACCTGCGGGTTGATTGCTTCCTGGCGGACAGCGACATGGTGACTACGCAAGGCGAACGTGAAAACGTCCGCCGTGCGGCGGAACGGCTCGGCGCGGACGTCGAATACCGCTCCTTACGTGTCGAAGGCGACGATGGTGTGAAGCGTAACCTTCATGATCCGTTGAAGCTTGCCGCGGCGCTCAAGGACCTCTCGACGAGCAGCTAAGAGCAGCAAGCTAGACTGCTCCGGGTTGAAGGGGGCGATGAAAGGACGGAAACATTGGCGCTTACGGGCAAGGTGAAAGAAGAGCTACTCGCCGTATCTTGTGGTACCACCGAGGCTCGGGCGGCGGAAGCCACCGCGCTTATTCGTTTCGCCGGCTCGATCCAGCCTTCCGATAACGGTCTGGCGATCGTCGCAGAATTCGGCGAGAAGCCGGTCGCGGTGAGGCTCGCGGAATCAATCCAAGAGCTCTGCTCAGTCCAGCCTGCCATCGAGACCGTACCCCCTGCCCAAGGCAGTAAAGACACTACGTATGTCGTTCGGGTGGAACGTGACGTGGCTGATGTCATCCGCCGGTTGAAGCTTGTGACAGCGTCTGGTCACCCGGTGGTTGGTATGCCGCGACAGGTGATTTCAGGATCAATGGCCGGCGTTGAGGCAGCTTGGCGTGGCGCGTTTCTCGCACGAGGAAAGCTGATGGAGCCTGGCCGTACCGCGACCCTTGAAGTGGCGTGCCCGGGCCAGGAAGCTGCGCTCGCACTCGTTGGGTTGGCCCGTCGTCTGTCGGTGACCGCGAAGACCCGTGAAACCCGAGGTGTGGAGCGAGTGACTATCCGCGACGGCGAGACCATCGGAATCCTGCTGAGTCGTATGGGGGCACCACTGACCCGCCTGGAGTGGGACCGCAAGCGCGCGGCGAAGGCTGTGACAGCGAAGGTAAACAACCGCTTGGCTACCTTCGATGACGCCAATACTCGCCGTTCGGCGCAGGCTGCAGCAGCTGCTGCAGCTCGGGTGGAGCGTGCGATGGACATTCTTGGCGACGATGTTCCTGAGCACCTTGCGGAAGCGGGCTACCTCCGCGTGGAACACCGCCATGCTTCACTCGAGGAACTTGGTCGTTTGGCTGACCCGCAGATGACCAAGGACGCCGTTGCAGGACGTATTCGACGACTGCTGTCGCTCGCTGATCGTCGAGCAGCCGAGATGGGGATCCCGGACACACACGGAGTGGAAACGGCTCCGAATCCTGTGAATTCAGATTAACGCCCAGAACGTGTTCGGAATCACAGTTTCCTCTGGGGTACATGAGATGCCCTGAGCGGGCGGTATTTTCCCCAGGGGGAGTGGGGGTGCTGAGGTGTCGTGGTGTGGGAAACCACATTCAGAATCGGCACGGCGGGGGAATGCTCCCCCTGGTTGCGGGGAGGGGGCCTTGGGGCGAATTTGCGCCCTGCAGGCTGTGAGAGGCGCAGATACACTGGCTTGCGTACGAGGTTTTCTACAACCATCGAGGAGAAAATACAGTGACTACGCGCATTGGCATTAACGGTTTCGGTCGTATCGGACGTTCCGCGCTCCGCATCATCGAGGACGAGTACAAGGGCGAGCTCGAAGTCGTCAAGATCAATGACTTGACGAACAATGAGACTCTCGCACACTTGCTGAAGTACGACACGGCCTACGGCCAGTTCAAGCACGACATCGAGTACGACGACCACTCGATCTCTATCGATGGCCGCCGTATTGAGGTCTCCGCTGAGAAGGACCCGGCAAACCTCGCCTGGGGTGACCTGGATGTTGACATTGTGCTGGAGTGCACCGGCGTATTCCGCAAGGGGCCGGAGGCTCAGGCGCACATCGATGCCGGCGCGAAGAAGGTCATCATCTCCGCACCGGGCAAGGAAGTTGACGGCACCTACGTGTGGGGCGTGAACCACGCCGACTACACGGGCAAGGAGAACATCATCTCCGCGGCATCGTGCACCACGAACTCGCTCGCGCCGGTTGCGAAGGTCCTCGACGAGGCGTTCGGTATCGAGCGTGGCCTGATGACCACCATCCACGCTTACACAGGTGACCAACGCATCCAGGATGCTCCGCACAAGGACCTGCGTCGCGCCCGCGCGGCAGCGCAGAACATCGTTCCGACGACCACCGGTGCAGCTAAGGCTGTGGCGCTCGTGCTCCCGAGCCTTGAGGGCAAGCTCGATGGCTTCGCAATGCGTGTGCCGACCATCACCGGTTCCGCCACCGACCTCACCGTGACCCTGGGCAAGGATGTCACTGTCGAGGAGGTCAATGCGGCAGTGAAGAAGGCTGTGGAGGACAGCGAGTTCGGCCAGGCGCTGAAGTACACCGAGGACCCGATCGTCTCTTCCGACATCATCGGTGACCCGCACGGCGCTATCTTCGACGCTGGCATGACTCGCGTCATCGACGGCAACCTAGTCAAGATCATCTCGTGGTACGACAACGAGTGGTCTTACACCGCCCAGTACATCCGTCTGACCAAGCTGGTTGCGGACAAGCTCTAAGTTATGGCACCCCCGGGTCCGTGGCGCTTCCAGCGCGGCGGACCCGTTTTTCATACGATGGGATGCGTTCACCGAACTAAAAGGAGAGACCCCTTGACTAAGAACTTGCAGCAGCTTCTCGACGAAGGCGTCGACGGCCGCCACGTCCTCGTTCGTTCCGACTTCAACGTTCCGCTCGACGAGAACGGCAACATCACCGATGCCGGTCGCATTGACGCGTCGCTGCCTACGCTGAAGGCGCTTCTCGACGGCGGCGCGAAGGTCATCGTTATGGCACACCTCGGCCGCCCGAAGGGCGAGGTGAACCCGAAGTTTTCTCTCGCACCGGTTGCAGAGGCACTGTCGGAACGTCTCGGGCAGTTTGTCCCGCTGGCAGGCGACGTCAGTGGCGAGGACTCCCACGAGCGTGCCAACGGCCTGACCGAGGGCGAGATTCTGCTCCTGGAGAACGTCCGTTTCGATCCGCGCGAGACTTCAAAGGACGAGGCGGAGCGCGCGGAGTTTGCGGCCGAGCTTGCAGCCCTTGCCGCTGACAATGGTGCGTTTGTCTCTGATGGCTTCGGCGTTGTGCACCGTGCTCAGGCGTCTGTGTACGACGTTGCGAAGAATCTGCCGGCATACGCGGGCTTTCTCGTCGACAAGGAAGTCGAGATCCTGTCCGCGGTGAAGGACAAGCCTGAAAACCCGTACATTGTGGTGCTCGGTGGATCGAAGGTTTCAGACAAGCTCGGCGTGATCGAGGCGTTGGCCGAAAAGGCCGACAAGATCATCATCGGTGGTGGCATGTGCTTCACCTTCCTTGCAGCGCAAGGCCACAACGTGCAGAAATCCCTGCTGCAGGACGACATGATTGATACCTGCAAGGAGCTCATTGCACGCTTCGGCGACAAGCTGCTCCTGCCGGTCGACGTCGCAGCTGGCGCAGACTTTGACAAGGACACTGAAAAGAAGGTCGTCGGACTAGACGAGATTCCGGAAGGCTGGATGGGCCTGGACATCGGTCCGGAGACCGCAAAGAACTATGCGGAGGCTATTAAGGGCTCCAAGACGGTGTTCTGGAACGGCCCGATGGGCGTGTTCGAGTTCCCGAACTTCGCAGATGGCACCAAAGCGGTAGCCGAGGCCATGATCGCAGCGACGAAGGACAACGGTTCCTTCACAGTTGTAGGCGGCGGCGATTCGGCAGCATCCGTGCGCACTCTGGGCCTCGACGAAGAGGGCTTCTCCCACATTTCGACCGGCGGTGGCGCTTCCCTCGAATTGATTGAGGGTAAGGACCTGCCTGGCGTTTCTGTTCTGCAGTAAGGAGGTCTATCCATGGCACGTACACCACTCATCGCGGGCAACTGGAAGATGAACCACGATCACCTTGAGGCGATCCAGAGCGCGCAGAAGCTTGTCTTCGCGTTCCCGAAGGATGGTTACGAGGTAGTCGATATCGCCCTGACCGTCCCGTTCACAGACCTTCGTTCAATCCAGACGTTGGTGGAAGGCGACAAGCTCCAGATCACCTACGGCGCGCAGGACGTGTCTGAGCACGACAACGGCGCGTACACCGGCGACATTTCTGCCGCGATGCTGGAGAAGCTCGGCTGCACCTGGGTGGTCGTCGGCCACTCGGAGCGTCGCGAGTACCACGGCGAAACCAATGAGCAGGTCGCTGCCAAGGCGAAGAAGGCGCTTGAACACGGCATCACGCCAATCGTCTGCGTCGGCGAGCCACTCGAGGTCCGCGAGGCGGGCGACCACCTCGACTTCGTGGTCAAGCAAACGCGTGAGTCGTTAGCTGGTGTGGATGCGTCCAAGGTCGTCATCGCCTACGAGCCCGTCTGGGCAATCGGTACTGGCAAGGTAGCCTCCGCCGCGGACGCGCAAGAGGTCTGCCACGGCATCCGTGAACTTGTCCGTGAGCTTGCGGGCGACGACGCAGCCGAGCAGGTCCGCATCCTCTACGGCGGTTCGGTGAAAACGGACACCGTCGCAGAGATCGTGGGCCAGCCCGACGTCGACGGTGGACTCGTCGGCGGTGCCTCCCTGGATGGCCAGGAGTTTGCGAAGCTTGCTGCCGCTGCCGCGAACGCGTCGATGTAAGTTCCCACCAGAAAGTGGTGTAGGCTCAACAGAGTTTGCACCAATGTGATTTGGAAAGGTATCGCAGATGGCTCTTGCTCTCGAGATCGTGCTGGTGATTTCGGCGATCCTCATGACCGTGTTCGTCTTGCTGCACAAAGGCAAGGGCGGCGGTCTGTCCAGCCTCTTCGGTGGCGGCGTTCAGGCGAACCTGTCCGGCTCCACCACCGTGGAGCGCAACCTGGACCGCGTGACCGTGCTGATGGCGATCATCTGGATCGCCTGCATCATCGGTCTGAACCTGATCCAGACGTTCGCGTCCTAACAGCGAATTAGTTCAACGGTCCTGCTGCATCCTCGGTGATGCGCAGGACCGTTTCTTTACGCCCAACTGCGCCGGCGACCGGCCAATCCTGAGCTGCCGTAACACCGTCACCTGCGTGGGAGGCAGCCTCGGCTTTCTCTGCGCCGGAAACGAGCAACCACACACGGTCGGCTGACTGGACCGCAGGCAGGGTCAGGGTTGCCCGCTCGGCTGGCGGCTTGGGGGAGTCAGTAACCGTGACGACCATGGCATCATGTTCGCGCACGGCGCTGGTGTGAGGGAACAGCGAGTTGATGTGACCCTCGCCGCCCATACCGAGCAAGTGGAGGTCGAAGCCATCCGGCGCAAACTCCGCTAAGGCTGCTTCATAACGCGCTACCGCGGCATCCATGGGCCCACCGTCCAACCCGTAGCCGTGGATGTTCGCTTCGGGTATGTCGACATGGTCAAGCAACGCCTCCCGGGCCTGGCCCTCGTTGGACTCGGGGTGGTCTACCGGTACGTTGCGTTCATCGCCGAAAAACACGTCTACGTTTGCCCAGTCGATCGCTTCGGTGCGCAGACGTCGCAGGAGAGCGATGCCCGCGGTTCCGCCGGTCAGTACCACTCGAGCGCGGCCGTCGCCAGAGCGCTGAGCGTCGCGGATGACGGCCGCAACGTCGGCGGCGGTGTCGTCGATAAGAGCCTCGAGATTCGGATAAATCATGCGTGTCGTACCTTTCCTAAGCCGTTCAAAGCGTTGCCGTAGATGGCATCGGGACCGAGGTGGCGAAGCTCTTCGGCAAGACATTCGGCGTCAGTGCGCTCACCCATTGCGACGCGCGAGTCAGCCATGTCTGGTACCGAAATGCGTACCGTGTACTCACCCTCAGCAACGACTTCAACATCGCCGCCGTCAGTGTGGATGATGGTGTGGGCGATGGGGAAGCCGGAGATATGCTCATCGCAACGTGTTACCTCCACATCGAGGCTGTCAGCGAGCCAGCCGGCCGCAAGATCCACGCTGGGGTCTCCAGGAGCACCGGCGACCTCTGCACCCGTGATTGTGTGCTCAGGGAACCGGTCAAGCGCCGAAGCGAGAATTCCCCTCCAGGGAGTGATTTGAGACCACAACATATCGGAATCGCCGGGCGTATAGCCTGCCGCCAACTCCGCGAGCGATCCATCGCGGCTCGCACCACGAATGTTGGTAATGCGACGTTGCGCAATGTGTCCCAACTGATCTTCGGAGGGCCGTTTTGGAGCAGCGCCTGGCCAATATGAGACAACGGGGGTGTCGGGAAGCAGAAGGGGTGTCACCACCGCACCGAGGTGCTGCGTCAATTCCCCGCGCAGATGCATGACGACGACCTCGGAGGCGCCTGCGTTAGACGCAACCATCACTTGGGCGTCGAGACGCGATTCCTTAGCCGGGTCGCCGGAGACCAGCACGAGTACACGTGCTGGGTGCTCGAAAGAGGCGTCCCGGAGGGTGGACAAGGTGTCATCGAGAAGCTCGCTGTCTTCATCTACCGCAACCAAAAGCGTCAGGACGCGACCGGTAGCTAGCGAATGGCTCTCGCGCACGCGTGCGAGTGACGTCTCAATCAGTTTCGTGGTGGTGTTAGGAAGATCGATGATCATACGTCGAACCCTTTCTGCTCCGTTACGGACGACGCCACGCCCGGCCCTCGCGGGCAAGCATCTCATCAGCGGACGCAGGACCCCAGGTGCCTGCCTCATAGTCTTCAGGGGCGCCATGTTCCGCCCAGTAGTCCAACACCGGATCCAGAATCTGCCAACTGCGCTCCACCTCGGCGTTGGTGGGGAACAGGCTGGACTCGTCAAGCAGCGCATCAAGGATGAGACGCTCGTACGCCTCTGGGGACTGTTCCGTGAACGCCTCCGAGTAGTGGAAATCCATGTTCACGTCCCGAAGCTCCATACCCGCACCAGGGACCTTCGAACCGAAGCGCATGAGAACACCTTCGTCGGGCTGGACGCGGATGACCACTGCGTTGTTGGTCAGCAAATCCGTCTGGCCTTCTGTAAACGGCTGGTACGGGGGTTGTTTGAAGACAAGCGCGATTTCGGTCACCCGTCGGCCTAGGCGCTTGCCGGTGCGCAGATAAAACGGTACACCAGCCCAGCGTCGCGACGCGATTTCTAGCGTGCATGCTGCGTACGTCTCAGTTGTCGAATTCGGATCGAATCCGTCTTCCTCCCGCAGCCCTACGACGCGTTCAGAGCCCTGCCAACCCGCGGTGTACTGGCCGCGTGCCGTCGTCTCAGAGAACGGGCCGACAGCGGTGGTGGCTCGAAGCACCTTAAGCTTCTCCGCGCGCAGCTGCCGTGGCGAGAACGATGTCGGCTCCTCCATGGCAACCAACGCGAGCAGTTGAATCAGGTGGTTCTGGATAACATCGCGCGCTGCGCCGATGCCGTCGTAGTAGCTCGCCCGACCACCGAGGCCGATGTCCTCGGCCATGGTGATCTGCACATGGTCGATGTAGTGCGAGTTCCACACGGGCTCGAAGAGCTGGTTAGAAAAGCGCAGGGCCAAAATATTTTGGACGGTTTCTTTGCCCAGATAATGGTCGATGCGGAACACGGAGCGCTCGTCGAACACGGCGCCTACCACCTCGTTGAGCTGGTGCGCTGACTGCGCGTTGTGCCCAAATGGCTTCTCGATGATCACGCGCCGCCACTCGCCTTCACCTGCGTGGGCCATACCACTGCGATCAAGTTGGTGGATCACATCCGCGAAAAAATCGGGAGGTACCGACAGGTAGTACGCCCAGTTGCCAGCAGTGCCGCGTTCCGCGTCGCTGCGTTTCAACGTGGCCGCAAGGGCGTCGAAGGCGTCGTCGTCATCAAAGTTGCCCTTGACAAACTGAAGACCTTCAGCGAGGCGCTGCCACACATTCTCGTGAAAGCTAGTGCGCGCGCCCGCATCGATTGCTTCACGGACATAGGCCTGAAAATCAGCCTGTGTCCAGTCCCTCCGCCCGTAGCCGACGAGCGTGAACCCGCCGGGGAGGAGGCCACGATTCGCTAGATCATAGATCGCGGGAAGAAGCTTTTTGCGGGCCAGATCGCCGGTCACACCGAAGATAACCATGCCGGAAGGTCCGGCGATCTTGGGCAGCCGCTTGTCCTCAGGGGAACGGAGTGGGTTAGTCACATTAGGCGAGTTTAGCTGTCATCGAATCGAGCAGCTCCTGCCACGCGTCCACAAACTTCTCTACGCCTTCGCGCTCTAGCGTGGCGACGACATCCTCAACGTCAATGCCAACCTCACGCAGCGCCGCAAACACCTCGCGGGAGACAGCTTCGGTGCCGGTGAGCGTGTCGCCGTGCACACCGCCATCCGCGAGCGCCGCGTCAAGAGTCTTCTCCGGCATCGTGTTTACAGTATCCGGTCCGGCCAGCTCCGTGACGTACATCGTCGCAGGGTACTCAGGGTTCTTCACACCCGTTGACGCCCAGAGCGGACGCTGCTTGTTCGCGCCGTTAGGCAGTTCGTCGATGAGCTCCGCCTCGAACTCCTTTTGGAACAGTGCATACGCCAAGCGGGCGTTCGCAATGCCTGCCTTGCCACGAAGCGCGAGAGCCTCGTCGGTGCCGATGATCTCGAGGCGCTTGTCCACCTCGCTATCCATACGGGATACGAAGAACGATGCCACCGAATGGATAGTGCTGACATCGTGGCCGTTCGCAGCAGCCTGACGAATGCCCTCCTTGTACGCGTCGATGACCTGCTGGTAGCGCTCTACCGAGAAGATCAGCGTCACGTTGACCGAAATGCCTTCGGCGAGGGCGGCGGTGACGGCCGGAAGCGACTCGTCGGTTGCGGGAATCTTGATCATCAAGTTCTCCCGGTCGACCTGATTCCAGAGCTCCTTCGCCTGCGCGATGGTCTTTGCTTCGTCAGCCGCGTAGCGAGGATCTACTTCAATGGACACGCGACCGTCCTTGCCACCCGTTGCCTCGAACGTATCGCGGAACAGGTCGCACGCATCTTGAACGTCCTTGACGCTCATTGCGTAAACCGCTGCATCAGCAGCAGATCCAGCAGCCTTCAACTCGGCGAGTTGCTCGTCGTAGTGTGTGCCCGAGCTCATCGCCGCAGCGAAGATCGCCGGGTTAGTGGTTACGCCGACAATCGATTTCGATGCCTTCACTTCAGCGAGGTTGCCGGTAGCAATGCGTTCACGCGACAGGTCATCCAGCCACGTTGACGTGCCTACGTTGTACAGATCGTCGATAGCAGTCATGCACTCCTACTTTCCGTCGCCGCGGGTTGGTTCGGACTCGGTGTCGCCAACACGCTGGCTCGTTGGCACGCTGCGGTTATCTCGCACGCATGCAAGAGTCTCGCGGGCGACGCGGACAACGTTGTCGGTGGTGAAACCAAAGCGTTCGAAGAGCTCCGCGCCCGGGGCAGAAGCACCGAAGTGCTCCAGCGACACAGCGCGGCCGAACTCGCCGAGGAAGCGGAACCACGGCATGGAGGTTGCTGCCTCGACAGACACACGGGCCTTGACCTCGCGAGGCAAAACAGCGTCGATGTAGTCGTCGTCCTGTTCCATGAACCAATCAATGGACGGCACGGAAACCACACGCGTTGCGGTGCCATCTTCCTCGAGCACCTTGGCGGCCTCAACCGCGTACTGCACCTCGGAGCCGGTCGCCATGATGATCAGGTCCGGAGTCTCCTTCGAACCCTCAACCAGGACGTAAGCGCCGCGGGCGACACCGTCGAACGCCTTCTCCTTGGTGCCCTCGAGCACCGGCAGGTTCTGGCGCGACAAGGCCAGGGCCTTCGGCTGTTCCTTCGCCTCGAGTGCGGCGATCCACGCAGCAGAAGTCTCGTTCGCATCTGCCGGACGAATCACGGCAACGTCCGGGATGGCGCGCAGCGCAGCCAGAGTCTCCACCGGCTGGTGAGTTGGGCCGTCCTCGCCGAGGCCGATCGAGTCGTGCGTAAACACGTAGTAACCATCGATGCCGGACAGTGCGGCAACGCGGATGGCGGGGTAGAGGTATTCAGAGAAGATGAGGAAGGTGCCACCGTATACGCGAGTGCCACCGTGCAAGGCAATGCCGTTCATGACAGCGCCCATCGCGTGCTCACGAATACCGAAGTGGAGGTTGCGGCCGTACGGGTTCGCCGTGAACATCTCCGTAGAGATCGACTCAGGACCGAACGACGGCTCGCCCTTAATGAGGGTGTTGTTGGAACCAGCAAGATCCGCAGAACCGCCCCAGAGCTCAGGCAGCATAGCGGCCGCAGCCTGGATCGCAGCTTCAGAAGCCTTTCGGGTAGCTAGGCCCTTGGCATCCGGTTCCCAAGTGGGGAAGTCCTTCTTCCAATCCGCAGGCAGCTCACGGGCAGTGAGGCGATCCAGCAGCGCCTTGCGTTCCGGGTTTGCCGCAGCCCAGGCGTTGAACTTCTCATCCCACTGGGCACGCTTTTCGGCTGCGCGCTCACGCAGCTTGCGGGTGTGGTTGATCACGTCGGCTTCCTCAGGGAAGTGAACGTCGGTATCGAAGCCGAGTTCAGCCTTCACCGCAGCTACCTCGTCCGCGCCGAGAGCTGCGCCGTGGATAGCACCAGTGTTCATCAGGTTCGGGGCCGGGTAGCCGATGACGGTCTTCACACGGATAATGGTCGGCTTCGTGGTCTCGGCCTTCGCCTCTGCGACGGCTGCTTCGATTGCCACGACATCCTCGCCCGACTCGACGGTCAGCGTCTGCCAACCGTAGGCCTCGTAACGCTTCATCACGTCTTCGGTGAACGCGATTTGGGTGTCGTCCTCAATGGAGATCCGGTTGTCGTCCCAGAACAAGATGAGGTTGCCCAGCTGCTGGGTACCTGCAAGCGAAGATGCCTCTGCGGTAACGCCTTCTTGGAGGCAGCCGTCGCCGGCGATGGCATAGATGTAGTGATCGAACGGGGACTCGCCAGCAGGCGTCTCAGGGTCGAAGAGGCCGCGCTCTCGTCGAGAAGCCATTGCCATGCCCACAGCGGAGGCAAGGCCTTGGCCGAGTGGACCCGTAGTGATCTCCACATGGTCAGTGTGGTTGTACTCCGGGTGCCCCGGCGTCTTTGCACCCCAGGTGCGCAGATCCTTCAAGTCCTGCAGCTCGAGGCCGAAACCGCCGAGATAAAGCTGCACGTACTGGGTCAACGACGAGTGGCCGTTGGATAGCACGAAACGGTCGCGGCCAACCCAATCCTTGTCGGACGGGTCAACATTCATCACACGCTGGAACAGGGTGTAGGCGAGCGGCGCCAGGGACATCGCCGTACCCGGGTGTCCGGACCCGCAGTTTTCCACCGCGTCGGCCGCCAGCACGCGGGCAGTATCAACTGCACGAGTGTCAGTATCGGTCCAATCCGACGGGTAGTTGCGGACAGTCATGGCTTGCAGCTCGGGGGGCAGCGTCACTTCATTCCTCGCTTAAGTTGAGTCTGATGAGGTCTCCCAAGAGCATACTGCGTGACCCTTATGGCGTGTTCGATTCGTGCCTACAGTGGGGGAACGGCTACCATCGTCCAAAGGTATGAGTGCCCTGCGCCACCTGAAGAATAAAAAGGAGAGAGTTGTTGGAGACCATTAAGGCATATTTCGCGTTGACGAAGCCGAGGGTCATTGAACTACTCCTGGTCGCCGCAATCCCGGCGATGCTCCAGGCTGACCGCGGCGAAGTTCACGTTTGGCTCGTCTTCGCAACTCTCCTCGGAGGCTGGATGGGTGCCGGCGCCGCAAACACGTTCAACATGGTGGCCGACTACGACATCGACCAGAAAATGGGGCGTACGCGCGCCCGCCCGCTGGTCCGTCACAAGATCACCAAGCAAAAGGCCGCCATCTTTGCATGGGCACTGCTGATCATCAGTGTGCTGTGGCTTGGTTTGCTCTGTAAGTCCTGGTTGGCGGCGTTCTTCATCATCTTGACCAACGCGTTCTACATCTTCGTCTACACGAAGTGGCTCAAGCGCCGCACGTGGCAAAACGTGATTTGGGGCGGCGCGGCTGGCTGCATGCCGGTGCTCGTCGGCTGGGCCGTGATCCGCGACAACGTCACCGACGGAACGCCAGACCACTGGTGGCAGGCCATCGTGATGTTCCTGATCATCTTCTTCTGGACGCCACCGCACACCTGGGCGCTAGCAATGAAGTACAGGGAAGACTACGCGCGTGCGAATGTGCCGATGCTGCCGGTGGTGGCCTCGCCAGAAGAAACCAGCCGTCAGATCGTGCTGTACTCCTGGCTGACCGTCATTGTCTCGTTTGGCCTCGTGCCGGCTGCGTCGTGGATTTACCTCGTGATTGCCGTGGTATCCGGTGTCGCATTCCTCGTCATGGCGACCAAGCTGCACAACGGCATCGTGCGAGGCGAGAAGGTCAAGCCGCTAAAGCTGTTCATCTTGTCGAACAACTACCTCGCGGCCCTGTTCCTCGGTCTGTCCTTTGACGCCGTGCTTGGCTGGGAGACTATAGGAGAACTGCTCTTCTAATCCCGCTCGATTAATCCCGCTCGATCTTGAGCACCACAGAACCTGTGGTCTTACGCGCCTGCAGATCCTCATGGGCTTTGCGGGCGTTCTTGAGCTCATACGGCGGGTGGACGCGCATCCTGACGGTGCCGTCCTCGATCGCACGGACAACTGCCTGTGCGCGCATGAGGAACTCCTCGTCTGTGGCAACGTAGTGCTTCAGCGAGGGGCGGGTGAGGAACAGTGCTCCGTGCTGGTTCAACTCTTGAATCTTGAACGGCTCCACGTCGCCCGACGCGGAACCGAAGGAGCACACGAGGCCGCGCGGACCTGTGACCTCAAGGGCAAACTGGAAAGTGTTCCTGCCAACGCCGTCGTAGACCACGTTGACGCCCTTGCCACCGTTGGCTTCCTTGATTTCCTCTGCGAGAGCGGAGCCCTTGTCTCCGTAGCGGAACACCTTGGTCGCTCCGGCTTTGTACGCGAGATCCTCTTTCTCGTCACTAGAAACAATCGAATAAACCGTGGTTTCGAGCGCCGCAGCCATCTGGGTCAGGATAAGGCCGACGCCACCGGCGCCAGCAGTGATGACCATGGTGTCTCCCGGCCTGGTATCTCGAACACCGTGGAGAAGGTAGTGCGAGGTCATCCCCTGTAGAAGCATGGATGCCGCAACCTCGGGCTGCACGCCTTCCGGCACTGCGACGAGACGGTTGCGGTCGACGGCAACCTTCTCTGCGTAGGACCCTGGAGCGTCGTGCCAAGCGACGAGCGTACCCGGCGCGATTTCCCCCAATGGGTCGTCGACCACTCGGCCGCAACCTTCGGTGCCGGGGACGTAGGGAGGCTCAGAGGCGTACGTTCCGGAGCGGAAGTACGTGTCTATGTAGTTGACGCCGGCATAGTCGACGTCGATAAGCAATTGCCCCTCGCCTGGAACGGGATCGGCGATCTCGGTGTATTCGAGTACCTCCGGGCCGCCATGTTCGGTAACAAGAATTGCCTTCATGTCACACTAGCGTAGGCAAACGACGCTTTCCGTGTGCGAAAAGGAATGCACTAAATGCTACGACCGTTGATGACATGCCGATGTGGGCTGGGATTGTCCAGCGTGGAACACCCATCCTGAACTGGATGACGCCGATGGCCCACTGCACAAAAATCAATGCAATGAGCACCCAGACGGTTCGTTTTGCGTCTGCAGGGGCATCAGAGCGGCGCAAGATGAAAGCGACGACGAAGGTTGCGATGAGGTAGACGTACATGCAGATGGCGTGGACATAGGCGAGCATCCGGGTGTCGAGGTCGAGACGACCTTCCATGCCAACACCGGAATCACCCGAGTGTGGACCCGAGCCGGTAACCATAGTGCCGGTAACGAGGACAAAGCAGAGCGCGACGGCGGCGATGACAGTCCAGGTCTGAGCATGCGCGGGGAAGCGGCGCGTCGGCTCGGCCGCATCGGTTTCTGCGATGCGCATGTAGAGCACTGCCGCAACCCACACGAGCAGCATCGACGGCAGGAAGTGCACCGCGACGGACCACCATTGCAGGTCGAGGCGTACTGAAATGCCGCCGATGACGGCCTGGACAACAACGCCGAGGAAGGAAACCCAAGCCATCGTCTTGATTGCGTCGCTGCGCTTCGCTTTGTATACCGCAATTAGGACAAGGACTGCGGCAGCGGCGACGACGAAGGCGAGCAGGCGGTTACCAAACTCGATTGTCTGGTGAATCCAAGGTGCAGCGCCCGCAACCGGCACGAGTGAGCCCTCGTGGCACAGCGGCCAGGTGTCGCAACCGAGACCGGAACCGGTCACGCGGACAAGCGAGCCGGTGACCGTAATGCCACCTTGGCAGATGAGCAGCACCATGCCGAGAACGCGCTGCAGGTGGAGTGAGGGATCTTGCCAGGCCTCTTTGAAGCGGCTTTGGGACTTTGGCTGGGCGGTGGTGGTCGACAAAACTTCTCCAACTTTCGGATGAATAACGGCTTGAGTGTATCGCGGTTAGTCGTCAAAGCGGAACAGGCGCACCGCCCCGATGATCGCTAGGACAGTCCATACTGCGAGCGAGACCCAAGCCGACACGTTAAAACGCAGGTCAACAGCATCTGCCAAAGCGCCGGCTAGCGCGACCGTGGGCACAGCATTCCAAACACCGGCACTAGAAAGGTCTCCGGAATAGACCACCCATCCAACAATGCCCATGAACGCAATCCAGATCAGGTTTGCCAGCGCAAGGACTAGCTCGGAGCTCAACGTGCCGCCCATCAGTAGTCCCATGGCGGTAAACGCCGCCACGCCGAACAGCAGGGTAATCAGGCCGAATCCAGCGCCTGCGACCGAAACTCGCCAGCCCAGGTATAGGGCAATCGCGCCGAGGACGACGATCTGTACCAAAACGGTGGCGAGAACACCGAAGATTTTCCCGGCGACAATGGTCCATGGTGGCACGCCCGAGGCGCCCACGCGCTTGAGCGCTCCGTATCGACGATCAAACGCAAGGGCAATCGCCTGGCCCGTGAAGCCAGCCGAGGTAGCAGCAACAGCAAACACCATCGGAACGAGTGCGTTGAAGTCGGTGTCGTCGCCAAACATCGGTATGTGCGTGGCTGCGATGAGCACCGCAGCAGGGATGATGAGGTTGACGAGGAGCTGTTCGCCGTGGCGCAGCATCAGCCTTGCTTCAACGCGGCCTTGTGCCAGTGCCATCTGTGCAAGTGATGCACGTTGCGGGTTCGGCGTGAAAATACCAGGGGTAAGAGCTCGGTCGGTGGTCTGGGCTTGCGTGGTCATTGCGTTAGCTCCTCAACTCTCGTCCGGTGATATCCAAAAAGACGTCCTCAAGGTCGCGGTGCGACATCGACAAATCCCGGATCAGCACGTTTTGCTGGGCAGCACTTCGCGCAAGCGCTTCGATGACGGCCGGGGAACCGGCGCCAAGAATTCGGTAGCGCTGAGGGCTGACTGCCTCGGCGGTAATGTCGAGCGCTCGGAGTTCGTCGTTAAGCAGGTGCACATCGAGCTTACGGTCCGTGCGGACAGCAACAACCGGGTACTCCTCATGACTGGTCAACTCCGCTGGGGAGCCTTGGGCGACGAGTTTGCCATGGTCAATGATCGCAACGTCGTCGGCGAGCGTTTCCGCTTCGTCCATCAAGTGGGTGGTAAGGAGCACAGTGGTGCCGTCACGCTTCATCGCCTGGATGATGTCCCATACTGCGAGGCGCGACTGGGCATCCATGCCTGCAGTGGGTTCGTCGAGGAAGATTAGTTCTGGGCGACCAATCATCGCGAGCGCGAGCGACAGTCGCTGCTGTTGGCCGCCCGACAGGCGGCGGTACGTGGTCTTCGCTACGCCTTCAAGCCCGAGCAGCTCTATAAGCCAGTCCGGGTCGTGAGGATTGGTGTTGTACCGCGCAGCGAGCTGCAGGATCTCGCGAACCTTCAACGACGCATAGGATCCGCCCCCTTGCAGCATGATGCCGATGCGGTCACGGACCTTCTGCGGTTGCGTAACAGGGTCGATGCCAAGCACCCGGATAGACCCGGAGGTTGGTGTGGTAAACCCCTCGCACATCTCAATCGTCGTCGTTTTGCCGGCACCATTCGGGCCGAGCAGTGCCAAAAGTTCACCACGTCGCGCGGTAAACGTCAGCCCGTCGACAGCCCGCTTTTCGCCGTACTCCTTGACGACATTGTCGACTTCAAGAGCAAGATCACTCATGGCCGATCAGTCTAGCCCGCGGCCCCGCCAGTACCGGAAACCCAACCAGGCAACAAGCACTAACGCAGTGAACGCAACAGCGGCTGACCCGTAGATTGTCACCACAGCAAACGGCGGCAGTGCCAGCCCGCGCGGGAGTACAAGGAAACTAAAAACCGCGCTATAAGACGCCACAATCACCCGGAAAAAGAACCGGTTCGCCCAGGCCGCTAGCGGCAAGATCGCCCAGAGCGGATACCAGGGGTGCACCACCGGGAACAGGATCACGAGCACCAGCATGGATACGCCGAGCCCGCCGACGGGGTGGATCGTGCCCTTGAACGTGGCCCACAACATGCGGACCGCGAACGCTGCAGCTACGGCGAGCCCTGCGCCACGCGTAATGACGAGTATCGCCTCGGTCTGATCGCCAAGTCCTAGCAGCATCCCAATGAATCCGCTGATGACGCCGATGTCGGTGGTCAGCGAGAGCCAACTGCGTATCGACGCAGCACCGCCCTGTCCCGTCACCCACCCGAACCCGATGCCGGTACCGAGGGAGACGAGTGTGATCGTCGCTAAGAAAATAAGCGTTTGCACGGCGACTGCCCGCGCAATGGAGCGCACCGTAGAGACTCCCTTGAGGTGAAAACTGCGCGCGAGCGCCATGCCAATAAACCCCAGCGGGATGAACCCGGTCACCTTCACCAACCCCGCACAGGAGAGGAGAACGCCCGATGCTATCAGGGTGATCCAGGTACGGAACGTTGCGTCGCCAATTCGGATCGGATCGACTGCTCTGAGCCCGAGCTCGAGGCCGACGAGGACGAAGCCGACCAGTAACGCCTCGTTGTGAATACCTCCGACGAGGTGCAGGATGGTCAGTGGGTTGAGCAGGCCGAGCCACAGCGCAGCCGAGGCGTTGACGCCACACCGTTGCGCAAGGGCACGCAACCCCCACGATGCTGCGAGCAATCCCGCGACAGAAAGCACACGGTGCAGGAAGACCCCCCAAAACACTGCATCGGCGGTAACAATGGAAATTAACGCCGCGATGCCGAGTGCAACCGGCCCGTACGGGCTTGGAGAGTGCGCCCAAATGAACGGCACGGACCTGGCCAGTGGGTGGTCGACGCCGAGGATCTCTACTGGCCCGGCGGCGTACGGATCAAGCCCCATGCGCACAATCGCGCCGTTAGCCAAATAAGAATAAATGTCCTGAGTAAACAGGGGCGCGGTCAACATGAGTGGCAGCACCCATGCGACGAACGTGCGCTGCAACGCCGGTGCTCCGATGCGCGGTGCGTGCCCACCTGCGCCGACAAACGGCGCCATAATCAGCCATGACGCGACAAGCATGCCCACGCCGATGAGCACGATGGCGTTAGAAGCCAGCATCATTCGACTCATGGTGGCCCCAAAGGGGAAGGCGAACCACGGATTATCGACGACTGGGAGCGCCCCGCCACCTAAACCACCGAGCGCGATGAGACACGCGCCCAGGGCTCCGAGCCAGCGCAAAATGAAAAACCGGTCCCGCTCCCGGTAAGACGGTTGTGGAATGGACGAACCGCCATCAAACCCGGGCGACGGATTGTGCAGTTCCGAGGAACGCGAACCGGGCCGCCCCATGTGGGGAAACTCCGCAAGGACCGCACGGCCAGGGCGCCGCAGACGCGGCAATCTCGGCGAGCGGGGAGGCTGGGCAGTCACGTCGCTAGAGCTTACTTGGTGCGCGCCACGCCAAGGAGACCCGCTTCGGCGGGAATAATTACGACACACTAGTGTTGTGTAAAGGCGAGCAGAGAGCCAAGGAAAGGGGTTGCATGGTGGCAGAGAAAGACACTGCATACCGCGCGAACGGAACAACCCGTTCGCAGGTGATGTCTATCCTGCTCAAACAAGGGCCCGTTGCGGCGGCCGAAATCGGCACCGAGCTTGGACTTTCGCCCGCCGGCGTACGACGCCATCTGGACAAGCTCGTTGAAGAAGGGATGGCAGAAACCTGCCCGCCGCGTGCGGTAGCAGGGGATCAGGCATCCCGCGGCCGTCCGGCAAAGCACTTCCAGCTCACCGTCAAGGGTAGGGAAGAGTTCGGTACGAGCTACGACACCATCGCACTTGAGGCCGTTGATGTGATCGAATCTATCGGCGGCGAGGAAGCGGTGCGTGAATTCGCTCGCAGGAGGGCCGAACGCATCTTTGCAGATGTCCAGACTGGTGCTGACAGTGACGACCCGGAAGCAGCAGTGCAAGCTGTTGCTGCCGCGCTCGAAGCCCACGGATACGAGCCCACCGTCAGGCGTACGCCAGCAGGTATCCAACTGTGCCAACACCACTGTCCAGTCTCCGCGGTAGCGGCTGAGCATCCAGAATTGTGCGAGGCGGAACACGAGGCCATTGCGCGCATCGTCGATACGCATGTGCAACCGCTCGCCCTTATTGTGGACGGACACGGCATCTGCACGACTAACATCCCTCTCGCCCCAAAGGCGGGAAACGAAACGAAAGGAGCGGCTGACAATGACTGAAGCGAAGCCAACGCCAGGTCTTGAAAAGCCGATGAACGACGACGAGATCATCGAGTCCATCGGCGCTTACAACTACGGCTGGCACGACTCCGATGTTGCCGGCGCATCCGCGCGACGCGGCCTCAACGAGGACGTTGTCCGCGACATTTCCGGCATCAAGGAAGAGCCGGAATGGATGCTGAACCAGCGTCTCAAGGCGCTCGAGATCTTTGAAAAGAAGCCGATGCCGACCTGGGGTGCAGACCTCTCCGGCATCGACTTTGACAACATCAAGTACTACGTCCGCTCCACTGAAGAGCAGGCAACCTCCTGGGATGACCTGCCCGAGGACATTAAGAACACCTACGACAAGCTCGGCATCCCCGAGGCAGAGAAGCAGCGCCTCGTTGCAGGCGTTGCAGCACAGTACGAGTCCGAGGTTGTCTACCACCAGATCCGCGAGGACCTGGAGGAAAAGGGCGTCATCTTCGTCGATACTGACACCGCGCTGCGTGAGCACGAGGACCTATTCAAGGAGTACTTCGGCTCCGTCATTCCGGCCGGCGACAACAAGTTCTCCGCGCTGAACACCGCAGTGTGGTCTGGTGGCTCCTTCATCTACGTCCCGCCGGGGGTCCACGTGGACATCCCGCTGCAGGCCTACTTCCGCATCAACACCGAGAACATGGGCCAGTTCGAGCGCACGTTGATCATTGTCGACGAGGACGCGTACGTGCACTACGTCGAGGGCTGCACCGCCCCGATCTACAAGTCGGACTCCCTGCACTCCGCGGTGGTGGAAATCATCGTGAAGAAGGGAGGCCGCTGCCGCTACACCACCATTCAGAACTGGTCGAACAACGTCTACAACCTGGTCACCAAGCGTGCCAAGGCTGAAGAGGGCGCGACCATGGAGTGGGTCGATGGCAACATTGGCTCCAAGGTGACCATGAAGTACCCGGCCGTCTGGATGACCGGTGAGCACGCCCGTGGCGAGGTGCTCTCCGTCGCCTTCGCAGGTGAGGGCCAGTTCCAGGACACCGGTGCGAAGATGACGCACATGGCTCCGCACACGTCGTCGTCGATCGTGTCCAAGTCCGTCGCCCGCGGCGGTGGCCGTGCCGCATACCGTGGCTTGGTCCAGGTCAACGCCAATGCGAACGACTCCGCATCCAACGTTGAATGCGACGCGCTTCTGGTCGACAACATTTCCCGCTCGGACACGTACCCATACAACGACATTCGTAACGATCGTGTCACGCTCGGCCACGAGGCGAAGGTGTCCAAGGTTTCCGAGGACCAGCTGTTCTACCTCATGTCCCGCGGCATCGCCGAGGAAGAGGCAATGGCAATGATCGTGCGCGGCTTCGTCGAGCCGATCGCCAAGGAGCTGCCAATGGAGTACGCCCTCGAGCTGAACCGTCTCATCGAGCTGCAAATGGAAGGATCGGTGGGCTAAATGGCTGAAACCGTCAAGAACGCCACCACACACAACAACAAGGGCGACCTGTACTCCTCCTTCAATGTCGAGGATTTCGAGGTCCCAGGCGGCCGCGACGAAGTCTGGCGCTTCGTCTCCCTACGTCGCCTGCGCGGCCTGCACAACGGCCAGTTCGCGCCGCAGGCTCCCGCCCAGATCACAGTTGACGCTCCGTCTGAGGTCACCGTTGAGCAAGTTGCGCTTGACGACGACCGCGTGACCGCCGCCGGAGCCCCCGTCGACCGCATCGCCGCCCAGGCGTGGACCTCCTCCGAAAACGCCACCCTGGTATCGGTGCCAGCAAACGTCGAGCTCAACGACACAATCACCATCACTGTGACCGGTGCAGGCGCAGACGTCACGACGTTTGGCACCATCGTTGTCGAGACCGGCGCAAACTCCGGCGCAACCGTGCTGGTGCGCTACGAGGGATCCGGTACTCACGCCGACAACGTCAACTGGGTCATCGGCGAGGGCTCCCGTGTGAACGCCGTCATCGACGCCAATTGGGATCTTGATGCGGTGCACGTTGGCCAGCAGGCGATCGTCGTCAAGCGAGATGCAACCCTGCGCCACCATGTCGCCACCTTCGGCGGCGAGGTCGTGCGAATCTCCCCACGCGTGTCCTTCGAAGCACCGGGCGGCGACGCCGAACTGACCGGCGTGTACTTCGCCGACGCTGGCCAGTACATCGAAAACCGCCTGCTCGTCGATCACGGTGTACCGAACTGCCGCTCCAATGTGCTCTACAAGGGCGCCCTCCAAGGCGACAAGGCCTCCGGCTTGCCCGAGGCACGCACCTGCTGGGTCGGCGACGTGCTCATCCGCGCGGAGGCGCAAGGCACTGACACCTACGAAACCAACCGCAACCTGGTGCTTACTGACGGTGCACGCGCCGACGCGATCCCGAACCTGGAAATCGAAACCGGCGAAATCGCTGGTGCAGGCCACGCAGCAACCGTCGGCCGCTTCGACGACGACCAGCTGTTCTACCTGCGCTCCCGCGGTATCCGCGAGGAAGACGCCACCCGTCTGATCATCCGTGGCTTCTTTAACGAGGTCCTCAACCAGATCCCAATCGAGTCGGTCCGTGAAGACCTCATCGCCCGCGTCGCCGGCGAACTCGAGCGCAACGAAAACTAAAAGGAGCTTCTATGTCCACCCTCGAAATTAAGAACCTGCACGCCAACGTCCTTCCGTCCGAGGAAGGCCAGGAGCCGACGCCGATCCTCAAGGGCGTCAACCTGACCATTAAGGGCGGCGAAACCCACGCCATCATGGGCCCCAACGGCTCTGGCAAGTCCACCCTTGCCTACACCTTGGCCGGCCACCCGAAGTACGAGGTAACCGAAGGCGAGGTTCTCCTCGACGGCGAGAACATCCTGGAGATGGATATCGACGAGCGCGCACGCGCAGGCCTCTTCCTCGCCATGCAGTACCCGGTCGAGGTCCCAGGCGTGTCCTCCTCGAACTTCATGCGCTCCGCTGTCACCGCAGTGCGCGGTGAGGCTCCGAAGCTGCGCGAGTGGGTTTCCGAGCTCAACGCAGCGCGCGAGGCACTCCAGATGGATGCTTCCTTCTCCGAGCGTTCCGTCAACGAAGGCTTCTCCGGTGGCGAGAAGAAGCGCCACGAGGTCATGCAGCTTTCCCTGATGAAGCCGAAGTTCGCCGTCATGGATGAGACCGACTCCGGCCTCGACGTCGACGCGCTTCGCATCGTCTCCGAGGGCATCAACCGCTACCAGGACGAAACCGGTGGTGGAGTGCTCATGATTACGCACTACAAGCGCATCCTGAACTACGTCAAGCCGGACTTCATCCACGTCTTCGCGGACGGCAAGATCGTCAAGACCGGCGATGCTTCCCTCGCTGATCAGCTCGAGGCCGAAGGCTACGAGAAGTTCATCTAATGACGCTCGACGTAACTGCAATCCGGCAAGAGTTCCCGATCCTGGGGCGCACCGTGCGCGGCGGAAAGCCGTTGGTGTACCTGGATTCGGGGGCGACGTCGCAACGCCCGCAGCGGGTGTGGGACGCTGAGCGCGACTTCGTGCTCGGCTACAACGCTCCCGTGCACCGCGGTTCATACCTTCTCGCAGAGGAGGCGACCGACGCCTACGAATCAGCCCGCGAGGCGATCGCGGCGTTCGTAGGCGCGCGTAACGACGAGATCGCGTTCACCAAAAACGCCACCGAAGCCCTGAACTTGGTTGCGTACGTCCTGGGTGACTCGCGGGCGGGCTCGCTCGCGGTCGGGCCCGAGGACACGATCGTGATCACCGAGCTCGAACACCACGCAAACTTGGTGCCATGGCAGGAGCTCGCCCGTCGCACAGGCGCGACGTTGAAGTGGTACAAGATGACCCCGGACGGGCGCATCGACCTCGACTCGCTCGAGCTCGACAACTCCGTCAAGGTGGTCGCCTTTACCCACCAGTCAAACGTCACCGGTGCGGTTGCAGATGTCGAGGAGATGGTGCGCCGCGCAAAGGCTGTCGGGGCTCTCACCGTGCTCGACGCTTGCCAATCCGTGCCGCACATGCCGGTCGATTTCCACGCCTTGGACGTTGACTTCGCTGCCTTCTCCGGGCACAAGATGTGCGGCCCCAGTGGTGTGGGCGCGGTGTACTCCAAGCACCTCAACGAGCTGCCGCCGTTCTTGACCGGTGGCTCCATGATCGAGGTCGTGCGCATGGAGGAATCCACCTTCGCTCCCGCACCGCAGCGCTTCGAGGCGGGGACCCAAATGACCTCGCAGGTTGTCGGGCTCGGCGAGGCAGTGCGTTTCCTCACCGAGGTGGGTATGGAGGAGATCCAGGCTCACGAACACGAGCTCACGGCCTATGCACTGGAGCAGATGCAGGCAATTGATGGGCTGCGCATCGCTGGCCCGCTGACGGCTGAGAATCGCGGTGGCGCGATCTCGTTCACTGTCGACGTTGTCCACCCGCATGACTTGGGTCAGGTGCTCGACTCTGAAGGCGTTGCGATTCGCACCGGCCACCACTGTGCGTGGCCGGCCCACCGGGGCCTCGACCTGCAGTCGACCTCGCGGGCCAGCTTCTACCTGTACAACACTCTCGACGAGGTAGACACCCTGGTGGCCTCTATTGCCAAGGCGAAGGAGTTTTTCGCACGATGAACCTCGAATCCATGTACCAGGAAGTCATCCTGGACCACTACAAAAACCCGCAGCACGCCGGGCTCCGCGAGCCTTATGAGGCGGAGGTGCACCACGTCAACCCGTCCTGTGGCGACGAACTGACGCTGCGTGTTCACCTGTCCGAAGACGGCTCCACCGTCGAGGACGTTTCCTATGAAGCAGTTGGGTGTTCCATCTCGCAGGCTTCGACCTCCGTGATGGCTGAGGAGGTCATCGGGCTGCCGGTTGCTGAAGCAATGAAGAAGCTCGAAGCTTTCGACGAGATGATCACCTCCCGCGGCACCCTCGAAGGCGACGCGGAAATGATCGGCGACGGCGTCGCCTTCTCGGGTGTGTCGAAGTTTCCGGCTCGCGTCAAGTGCGCGCTGCTCGGCTGGAAGGCATTCCAGGCGGCAACGTCGGATGCATTGGAAGAAAAGGAGTAACTGTGACCGAATCGAACAAGCAGTCCGAGCGACCACAGCAAACCGAAGAGCAACTCAAGTTGGTCGGTGAAGTAGAGGAGTACCTCCACGACGTCATCGACCCGGAGCTGGGTATCAACGTTGTTGACCTCGGCCTGGTCTACGACATCTGGATCGAGGAGCGCGAGGGCAAGACCGTCGCGGTGCTCAACATGACGCTCACCTCGCCGGCGTGCCCGCTCACCGACGTGATCGAGGAGCAGGCCACCAATGCGGTGGTGTCGAATACCGCGGTCGACGAGCTTGAGCTCAACTGGGTATGGATGCCGCCGTGGGGCCCGCAGTTCATCACGGAAGAGGGCCGCGAGCAGCTGCGTGCGCTTGGCTTCGCTGTCTAGACATCTATCTTGATCTTTCCCCGTCACGGATTGACTGTGGCGGGGAATTTTCGTTTAGGGGTGGTTGATAGAGTGGTGCCCCGTGATTGTTACGAATGATCTCGAGGTCCGCGTCGGGGCACGCACGCTTCTCGACGCACCAGGCCAGCACCTTCGCGTCCAACCCGGCGATCGCATCGGCCTAGTCGGCCGCAACGGCGCCGGCAAAACGACGACGATGCGCATCCTGGCGGGGGAGACCGAACCCTACGGTGGCTCGGTGACTCGGGCTGGCGAGATCGGTTACCTCCCGCAGGACTCCAAGGAGGGCGATATCGAGCAGACCGCCCGCGACCGTGTGCTCTCCGCGCGCGGGCTGGATCAGATCCAGCGCTCCATGGCAAAGCAGCAGAAGATCATGGAGGAGACCGACGGGGCGGAGCGCGACAAGGCGATTGCGAAGTTCTCCCGCCTGGAGGAGCGCTACCAGGCCCTTGGCGGTTACGAGGCCAACGCTGAAGCGGCGCAGATCTGTGACAATTTGGGGCTTCCGGCCAGGGTGCTTGATCAGAAACTTAAGACGCTTTCGGGTGGTCAGCGTCGCCGCGTCGAACTGGCCCAAATTCTCTTTGCTTCTCGCCAGGGTTCGGGTAAGTCGAAGACGACGCTTCTTCTCGACGAGCCCACTAACCACCTCGACGCCGACTCCATCACCTGGCTGCGTAACTTCCTGTCCAAGCACGAGGGCGGGTTGATCATGATCTCGCACGACGTTGAGCTTCTCGACGCCGTCTGCAACAAGGTCTGGTTCCTCGACGCCGTCCGCGCGGAGGCCGACGTGTACAACATGGGCTTTTCCAAGTACAAGGACGCACGCGCCCTCGACGAGGCCCGGCGGCGCCGCGAGCGCGCCAACGCGGAGAAGAAGGCCTCGGCCCTGCAGAAGCAGGCCGCCAAGCTCGGCGCGAAAGCCACTAAGGCGGCCGCGGCGAAGCAGATGCTGGCGCGTGCCGAGCGCATGATGGGGGAGCTCGACGAGGTCCGCGTCGCCGACAAGGTCGCCTCCATCTCGTTCCCTGAGCCGGCGCCGTGCGGCAAGACCCCGCTCTTCGGCAAGGGGTTGACAAAGATGTACGGCTCGCTCGAAGTCTTCGCGGGCGTCGATCTTGCGGTGGACAAGGGATCCCGGGTGGTCGTTCTCGGCACGAATGGTGCGGGCAAGACTACTTTGCTCAAGCTGCTCGCCGGGGTGGAGCGCACCGACGGGGAGGGTGGCGTCGTCTCCGGCCATGGCCTCAAGATTGGCTACTTTGCCCAGGAGCACGACACGATCGACGGCTCCAAGTCGGTGTGGGAAAACACGATCGAGGCTTGCCCCGACGCTGGCCAACAGGACCTGCGTGGGCTGCTTGGTGCCTTCATGTTCTCCGGCGACAAGCTCGATCAGCCGGCGGGCACCCTTTCTGGCGGCGAGAAGACTCGCCTAGCGCTGGCGACGCTGGTTTCCTCGCGTGCGAACGTGTTGCTTCTCGACGAGCCCACCAACAACCTCGACCCACAATCCCGCGAACAGGTCCTCGATGCGCTGAAGACGTACACGGGAGCGGTGGTGCTGGTCACCCACGATCCGGGTGCGGTGCGGGCGCTCGAGCCAGAGCGGGTCATCATCATGCCGGAGGGCGATGAAGATATGTGGAGCGACGAGTACATGGAGATCGTCGAGCTGGCTTAGCAATTCGCCATTGGGGCTTGGGCAGGCTAGCGCCCACCAACGTTCGAGGCAGGCGAGTTTCCGGTGGCAGCCTAAAACGGCGGGTAAGGGGATTGGTGTTTAGCCCATGATGGCGGCTCGGCAGGCTCGCGCGGTGGTGGTTTCGCTGTGGCTGTGTTCAGTCGGTGGTTTCGTTTACGGATCCGATTGACGGCTGAGTTTTCTGCCGCATCTGCATGATTGAACCTAATCTTGGTGGATCCGGGTTGCTTCACACCCACGCGGCCAGTTGCGTGGTCCCGTTCGATGTGACTCGTGTTGCCTCTGTGGTCTTTGAAGTCGTTGTTACATCGGTGATGGGTTCTACAAAGTGCGGCGAGGTTGTCGATGTTGGTATCGCCGCCCCGAAGCCACGAGGTGATGTGGTGGATCTCGGCCTGGGTCAGCGGGGCGGTGCACCCCGTCCAGGCACATACGCCCTGCACCGCGAGCAGTGTGATCCTCTGCGCCAGTGATGCAAGGCGGTTTGTGCGGTAGAGGTTCAACGGCAGTGCGGTGGCGCCATCAACGGTCAGGATGAAATCAGCGGTACCGTCCATGCCGAGGCGGACGAGGTCGAACGCGGTGAGGTCGATGCCGGTATTGGTTTGAAACCTTGTGGTTGGGGAGGCATCGGCGATCTCGTCGAGCGTCACGGAGACGACGACAGATGCGCAGCCGCCACCCGTTGGCTTCTGGCACGTGTCGTAGTGCTTCAGCATTTTTGCGAACTGGTCGTAGGCCCGTTGTGCTGGGGACCGGTAGTCGTCGACATCCTTTGGCATGTTTGAGTTTGGCGCTAGCCCCTTATCGGTGAGCGCCTTGAACAATGCGGTGTCGCTGGCGGTTGCGTCGATGGTGATCTTGTGGGTGCCGTCGGCACGCTGCGGCCCGATATGGAGTCCGCGCTTTTCCATCCCTGCGTTCGGATTCGCCGGGTCGAGGTGTTCGCGGTTGGCTTCTTCGACCCAGCGTCGTACGGTTGCGCGGAGGTCTTTGACGGTACGGCGCGGAGCCTCCTCGAGCGCCTTAGCCTGGAGGCGAGCACGAGCACCTTTAGCAGCCTCAACGAGGCGATCCAGTTCGAGGCGGATCACGCGCTGTTTCTCGGCGTTAACGCGCTCGGCGTTTCGGCGTGCCGTTTCCTGCTCGCGGCGCGCCTGTTCGCGTGCCGCTTGCTGTGCAGCTGCTTTCGCCGCCGCGTGTGCGGCATCGTCGACTATGGATTCAGCATCGGAGTCGAAGAGGTCTCCATCAGCAGTGTCCTGTGTGGTCTGCTCGCAGTCGGGCTCGCCGTAGTAGTCGCGGCCACGGGCGAGGCGGTCGTAGGCTTCCTTGGGGTCAAGACCAAGCTTCTTCTGCAAATACTGGGTCGGATGTTTCGCGCCGACGGTGCGGCCAGCTTCGTCGCGTTCGCAGAGGAAGGCGAAAAAGGCGTCGAGGCTTGCCTTGACGTTGAAGGCTGCCTCAAAGCGTTCCATTTCTTCGTGGATGTCGTCGAAGTGCAACGTTGCCGGGTCGTGAAAGAGGTCCTTGATTGCGAAAAGGGCATGGGAGATGGTGTCGACGTGGCGCGAAAGATCCGTTGACATGGTTTCTCTCCTTTCTCGCAATCGGAATCAGTGTTAGAACGGACCTTTAACAGATGTAGGGATGGAGTCGGTCCAGGGCACAGCGGCAAGAAAGCTAGATGCGATGGATTCTCGGCGTGGTTGTATCAGCCGTTCATGTATGCGGTTCATCGAGTCTTCGTTGACATCGACCACCATGATCAACCGGCCGGAGCTATCGCTCAGGCGCAATGAATTTTCCGGCGAATCAATGGTGAGGAAGGGATGGTCGCTCGGGAAGTGTGGTTTCACTTCGTTCTCGTATTCGTCGCCAAGCAATGCATCTTGGAATGGGCGAATCTGGACGTGTGGTGGCTCCCAGTGGAATAGGGTTTGCGCCAAAATCTCCGCAGTAACGGATCCATCATCCCGGAGTGAAAGCAGATTGGTCAGGATCCTGTTCCCATCGGTCGGAAGCAGGATATCCAGGCCAGAGCAGTACTCGCCGTTGCGCTTTGAGATAACGCGTATGACTTTGCGTTCAAGAAGTGGCGGCGGCTGCATATACATGTCCGTGTTGTGAGCACGAGCCAATTCGTAAAGTGGCTTAACGTTCTCATGGTCAAACGTGCAACGGTCCGGCTTATAATTGTCGATCCTGAGCGTCACTTCGCGCCGGGCGTAGTCGAGGATTAGGTATTTTTCGCAGAGCTCATCGAGGTAAGGCGTGTCCACATATTGTGTGGATAAAGGCTCTGGAAGTTGGCCGAGAAGATTTGCGATGTCGCCGAGTCCCCGTGTCGGATTTTTTGCGTCGATCCGATATGCGTAAATAGATTCGAGTATGAATGCGAATCCATCCCCGTGAAGATGAAATGTTGCGCCGACCGGCTCGCATTCATTGCGTTCGGTTATGACATGTAGTAGCGGTTCTGGGAACATTTCTGCGCTCCTTAGATCGTAAAAATTGCGTTACCAGTGACCGTAATGAGCTAAACATTGATCGCACAAGTGTTTGATCACTATATTGTGCATTGGACCCTAGATAAAAGAAATATTCGAAATTTTGCGAGAATAGCAACACGCTTATCGACGATCAACCCAACCGGCTAAACTTCAAGCCATGGCTAAAAACAATGAGTTCATCGACACCATCAAGGACGCATGGAACAGCTTGTCCTCTGACCAGAAGACCATCGCTGGCGTCTTGGCCACGATCGATACGGCAGGCAAGGCCTTCGCGTTGCGTGACCTTGCCCGCACCAACTCCAACAAGATCCGTGGTCCAAAGTGGCTATGGACACCGATCATCGGAGCGGTGAACACGTTGGGCTGGGTCGGCTACTTCATCATTGGGAAGAAGCGCTAGGTCCCACGGCAGAGGATCCGCGGTAAAAGCGGATCTTGCTGATGTTTTGGGGGTCGGGCCGCTGCCAGGGATAGCGGTCGGGGTAGGCCCGTACCTCTTCGCTCAGGCGCATGAGTGTGTCTGTTCCAGCAGGACCGCCCAGAGTAAGCACTCCGTCGACGATCTCGACCGCCGATGAGTAAGAAGGTTCGTCCGACATGCTTTGCACTGAAGCCGTTGGGAATTCCGCGAAGAGTGTCCGGCCGCGCCTGAAAACGAAGACGTTCTCGTCGTAATAGCTAGGACGAATTCGCTCCGCGGCGATCAAGCCCCACACGTACACCACGGCCCACAGCGACAGCAGCAACGCAACGACGCGAATGGTACCTGCAGGCAGTACAAGGTGGACAACGACTGCCTCGACGGCAAGCACCGCTGTGACCATCCCAAGCAATTGCAATCGACCAGGTTGATGGGGCAGCGCCGTAGCCTCTTCGGGGATGAGTGTCTCCCGGCGGATCCAACGCAAGAGATCTCGGTATAGACCGAGTTCATACTTGGCCAGGCGGAAGCCGGGGTGTTTTCGGAACAAGCGGAGGAAGCTACGCAAGGGGATCACCTGCCAGCACTTGAAGCACTAATCCCTGTGCGCCCTTCGTAGGTACATCCGACGACGCAAGTGGCACGTCTCCGGGGCTGAGGGTGGGGAAAATGTCTCGCATCAGTCCGGCTTGCGCCAGCGGGCGAAGCCTATCGACGATTACTTCGACGGAAGGGTCTCCAGGCCGCAATTCACCGAGTTTTAGCCAGAGGTCCGCAGCCTTTCGAGCTGCGGCGAGACAGCTGGGATCTTGAAGATTCTTCCGGAGCTGCTCCCAAGTGCCCGGCGTAGCAACGCCGGTAAGGGCCATGAGGTCCCATGAATCCAGTTCGATCCGCAAAAGTGACGAATCATCGATTAAGGAGCCGAGCGAAAAACGGATGTCGTCCGGGGTCCCATGTGGCGATGTAGACAGAGCGAGAAGGCGCCGTTTCTGGCGCTGGAGCTGTGTGATGCGTTCGTCGAGAAGGACGAGCGATTTCTCAACAGCATTCGGGCTCTGGACTTCAGATACCGGAACGCCGGCGTCGATAAGTGCTCTGGCGCGAAGGACCGCCGCGAGATCGGATACGGAATAGTTGCGGTAGTTACCACTGGTCCGAGCAGGTTCGGGAACTGCGCCACTCGTATGCAGGTGACGCACGGCCCGCACGGAGCAGCCTGCAACTGCAGCGACTTCTGAAATCTTCACACGACCATTCTCAACCCTGACACTGTGTCAGGGTCAAGATGCCCGTGAAACTAATTAGTTCCTAAACCCGTGTACCGGTGCGGGGATGAAGCCGCCACGGTGAATGAATTCGTCGTTGCCTACCTTGTTTACGGGGATGACCGGTGCGTAGCCGAGTAGACCACCGAAGTTGACCTCGTCGCCAGGCTTGGTGCCCGGGACTGGGATGAGGCGTGCTGCGGTGGTCTTATGGTTCATGACACCGATTGCTGCTTCGTCGGCGATCATGCCGGCGATGAGCTCGGCGGAGGTGTCGCCTGGGATCGCGATCATGTCGAAGCCGACGGAGCAGATCGAGGTCATGGCCTCTAGTTTGTCCATGGAGATCGCACCGGAGTTGACGGCGTCGATCATGCCCTTGTCCTCTGAGACTGGGATGAAAGAGCCGGAAAGACCACCGACGCGGGAGCAAGCCATCATGCCGCCCTTCTTTACCGCATCGTTGAGCAGGGCAAGTGCTGCGGTGGTGCCGTGAGTGCCCACTTGGTCGAGGCCCATGCGTTCGAGGACGTGCGCAACTGAGTCGCCCATTTCTGCAGTCGGTGCAAGCGAGAGGTCGACAATGCCAAACGGGACGCCGAGGCGCTCAGCAGCAAGAGTGCCGACGAGCTGGCCCGCACGGGTGATCTTGAACGCGGCTTTCTTGATCTCCTCGGCGACTTCGTTGAGCGTCGCGCCCTTGAGCGGAGCGATCGCATTGTCAACGACACCTGGGCCCGACACACCAACGGAGATAACCGTGTCAGGCTCTTCGATGCCGTGGAAGGCACCGGCCATGAACGGGTTGTCTCCGACTGCGTTGGCGAAAACGACGAGTTTCGCACAGGCGATGGAGGAGCGGTCCTTGGTCAGTTCCGCCGCTTCCTTCACAATCTCGCCCATCTTGGCCACGGCGTTCATGTTGATGCCAGCGCGCGAGGATGCGATGTTGACGGAGCTGCAGACGTTGTTGGTCTCCGCCAGAGCTTCCGGGATGGAGTAGATCAGGTTCTTGTCGGCACGCGTGCCGCCCTTTTCTACGAGCGCCGAGTAGCCACCGACAAAGTTCACACCAAGTTCGGCCGCTGCGCGATCAAGTGCACGAGCGATCTCAACAGGGTTGCCCTCGACACCTGCAGCGACGAGTGCGACCGGGGAGACTGAGATGCGCTTGTTCACAATGGGGATGCCAAGCTCGCGTTCGATGCCCTCGCAGACGGGGACAAGGTTGCGTGCGCGCTCGGTGACGCGGTCGTACACGGCCTGTGCGGTCGCTTCCATCGTGGCGCGGGTGCAGCCGATGAGCGAGATACCCATGGTTACGGTGCGGATGTCCAGACGATAGTCCTCGATCATCCGGATGACGTCGAGGAATCGTGCGTCAGAAAACTCGAGTTTCACGGTCGTCCCTTAGATGTCGTTGATGGCGCTGAACAGTGCTTCGGATTGGATCCGGACCACCATGCCGAGTGGCTTGCCACATGCGTCGAAGGCGTCCTGGAGAACGCCCATGTCAACGTTGCCTTCGGGGAGTTCGACGCGCATGATCATGGTGAAGAAGTCATCCATGATGGTCTGCGAGACATCGACAATGTTCAAGCCCTGGTCAGCAGCGGTCTTTGACACGGCCGCAATCACGCCCGGGCGATCCTTACCTGTGGTTGTAATAATTGCATGCATGCGAAAAGTATAGGCGGGAAATGTGCGTTAAGGTCGCATTTATGAAAACTCAGCATGTACTTGTTCTCGGTGCGGGTGGAAACGTCTCGCGCTTCACTGTGCCCAAACTAGTGGGCAATGGCCACAACGTTAGTGCTCTTGTCCGGAATCCTGACCACGCCAAGCAGCTTGTCGACGATGGCGCCACCGTCATCGTTCGCGATCTCACCACTCTCGACCAGGAGGGATGGGCACGCCTCCTTACACCATTCGATGTGGTTGTCTGGTCCGCGGGCGCAGGCGGGGGATCTGCGGAGCGGAGCTGGGCGGTGGATCGCGACGCTGCGATGACGATGATCGACGCGCTCGAAGAGCTAGACGAGTTCGCCCCATTTCTCGTCATGGTGTCCTATGCAGGTGCCACCGAGGCCTCCACTGAGGATGATGGCGGTTCGTGGTACGCCTACGTTGAGTCAAAGAAAGCCGTTGATCGGCGCCTGCTTGATTCGAGCCTGCCACACCAGATCGTCGGCCCAACGCTGCTGACCGATGACCCAGCAGAGGGCATCGCGCTTCTCGACGAACCACGTGGCACCGAATCCGAAACCCCTCGAGAGCTCGTAGCAGATGTGATCGTCGAATCGGTTGGCCGTGGCGAGCCGTTTGCACGTAACCCGCTGGACTTTGAGGGTGGCAGCGGGTCAGTCGCAGGCCTCTAATTGTCGAGGGAAAAGTAGTCCTCGCGGCACAGCCGGGCGAAGTTGCGAAGAAGCATGTTCGCCCGGCTGACGTCGTGATTGGGCAGATCTGCGACGATGCGGGCGTACTCCTCGGCAGGGAAGTAGCCGTAGTCGTGGAAGAAATCCATGCGTGTACGCATGGCGTCGGCGTCCATTTCGGCGTGAAACTGTGTGGCCCACACGTGGTCGTCGTAACGCACCATCTGCACTGGGCAGGAGGGACCTGTAGCGAGCACGGTCAACGAATTGGGCAACTCTACAGGGTTCTCTGTATGTCCCGTCAGCGCGGTAAACGTGCCGGAGCCACTGACTACGGGGTCAAGCTCCCCTTCGGCTGTCACGTCAACGATGGTAGGTCCAGAAGGCTCAGGCGAGGTGCACCCAACGGTGCCGCCGAGGTGGTCGACGAGCCAGGAGATGCCGAAGCAGACGAAAAAGACAGGCTTGCCAGATGCAACCACGGTGGATAGCACGTCGTCGATATGCAGGTGCCAGGCACCACGTTCTTCATTGGTGACGTTCAGCGAGCATCCGCCGACGATAATCCCGCTGACCGTGTCGAGCGGGCCTAATTCAGCGTCAGGCGAATTGATGATGCGAAGCTCCATATCCAATTCGCTCAGGCCAGTTGCGCGCAGCGTGTCGTGATACTCGGCGTGCGCGACATCTGGGCCGATCTCGCCGTTGCGAAGTGAAAGGAAAAGGAGCTTAGCCATGCCGGCTACTCTATACCGCTCGGTCTAGTCCTGATTCATTGGGTGTCGAACAGCTTGCTCCACGATATCTAGCATCGATTCGAGCCGCTCCACAGGCTCACCAGCAGCGAGTTTGGTGATAAACCCTTCGAGAACGGTCTCCAGGTAGGTCTGCACGACCTCCACGGGGACGTCGTCGCGCATATGCTTGTTCGATTCCAAGCGCGTGCGCACCGCCTGGTCGAGCACCTCTTGATGTTCCCGCCAGCGTGCTTCGAACTTCGGGTCAGTTCGCAGTCTCCGCAGGATTTCCGCACGAGTGGTGAACCAATCGTTTGCTTCAGTGTCGTGGAGCATCCCACGCATGACCTCAACCAAACCCTGCTCACTGACCACTTGTGCCTGGCGCTCCGCGTCCGCTTTCGCAATAGCAAGGAACAGTGATTCCTTGTCGCCGAAGTGATGGAAGATCGCGCCACGGGTTTTACCGGTGGCTTCCTCGAGCCGTGCAACAGTGGCGCCCTCGTAGCCGTAATGGGCGAAGCATTTGCGTGCGGTATCGATAATCTCGCTACGGCGGCGTGCGAGCTCGGCCTCGCTCACGATAGGCATGTCAGTGCTCCTTGGCGTAGTTCTAGGTCAAACGTGGTCGAAGACTAGCGGAGTGCGGAAACAAAGGATTAGGGGGTAAAAATACGGAAGGGGCCCCGCGTAGTGCGGTGGCCCCTTCGCGGCGATGGCGTCAGGAGAGCTGACTAGCTCTTGACCATCTGGCGAAGCACGTACTGCAGAATGCCGCCGTGGCGGTAGTACTCAGCCTCACCTGGGGTGTCCACGCGGACAACAGCGTCGAACTCGACAGCGTCAGCGCCGTCCTTCTCAGCCTTGACGTGAACCGTTGCCGGGATGTCACCCTTGTTGAAGTCGGTGATACCGGACAGGGTGAAGGTCTCGGTGCCGTCGAGGCCGAGGGACTCGTGGGACTGGCCCTCCGGGAACTGCAGCGGCAGAACACCCATACCGATCAGGTTGGAACGGTGGATGCGCTCAAAGGACTCGGCGATAACTGCCTTCACACCAAGCAGGTTGGTGCCCTTAGCAGCCCAGTCACGGGAAGAACCGGTGCCGTATTCCTTACCAGCAAGGACGACGAGCGGAATGTTCTTCTCGGCGTAGTTCATCGCAGCATCGTAGATGTATGCCTGCGGTGCACCCTCCTGGGTGAAGTCGCGGGTGAATCCACCCTGCTCATCAACCAGCTGGTTGCGCAGACGGATGTTTGCGAAGGTACCGCGAACCATGACCTCGTGGTTGCCACGACGGGAGCCGAAGGAGTTGTAGTCCTGGCGCTCAACACCGTGGGAATCGAGGTAGTTCGCAGCCGGGGTGCCCGGCTTAATGGAGGAAGCAGGGGAGATGTGGTCCGTGGTGACCGAGTCGCCCAGCTTCGCCAGAACGCGAGCACCCTCGATGTCCTTGACATCCTCCGGCTCCTCCGGCATGCCGTCAAAGTACGGTGCCTTGCGGATGTAGGTGGAGTCTTCGTTCCACTCGAAGGTCTTGCCGGTCGGGATGTCGAGACCCTGCCACTGTGCGTCGCCCTTGAAGACGTCGGCGTAGTCAGACTCGTACATCTCACGGGAGATGGTGCCAGCGATGGTCTCCTCGATCTCCTCGGTGGACGGCCAAACGTCCTTGAGGAAGACGTCGTTGCCGTCTGCGTCCTGGCCGAGCGGCTGGGTTTCGAAGTCGAAGTCCATCGTGCCGGCGATGGCGTAAGCGATGACCAGCAGCGGGGACGCGAGGTAGTTCATCTTCACGTCCGGGGAGATACGACCCTCGAAGTTGCGGTTACCGGAAAGTACGGCGGTCGCGGTGAGGTCGAACTCGTTGACAGCCTCGGAGACCTCAGCCGGCAGCGGGCCAGAGTTGCCGATGCAGGATGCGCAGCCGAAGCCGGACAGGTAGAAGCCAACAGCCTCGAGGTCCTTCCAGAGGTCTGCGCGCTCGTAGTAGCCGTCGACAACCTGGGAGCCCGGAGCCATGATGGTCTTGACCCACGGCTTAGCCTTCAGGCCCTTCTCAGCAGCCTTGCGTGCGAGCAGGGCAGCGCCAACCATGACGGACGGGTTGGAGGTGTTGGTGCAGGAGGTGACTGCAGCAATTGCGACGAAGCCGTGGTCGAGGGTGTACTCGCCACCCTGCGGGGACTCGACGATGACCGGCTTGGAAGCGCGGCCCTCAGCACCCACAGCAGCGGACTCGCCGTTTGCCGGCCAAGACTCGTTGTAGGAGACGCTGTCGACCTTTGCTGCACGAACCGGCTCGGACGTGCCCTCGCCAGCGGTGTTGTAGTCCGGCAGCTGCTTGCGGAAGGTCTCCTTGGACTCCGCGAGCAGGATCCGGTCCTGCGGGCGCTTCGGGCCAGCGATAGACGGCTTGACGGTGGAGAGGTCGAGCTCGAGGTACTCGGAGTACTCAGCTTCCGCAGCGTCCTGCTCAAGCCACATGCCCTGTGCCTTGGCGTATGCCTCGACGCGGTCGATGTCCTCCTGGTTACGACCGGTCAGGTGCAGGTAGTTGATGGTCTCCTCGTCGATCGGGAAGATCGCGCAGGTGGAGCCGAACTCTGGGGACATGTTGCCGATGGTGGCGCGGTTTGCCAGCGGGATCTGCTTGACACCGTTGCCGTAGAACTCGACGAACTTCTGGACCACGCCGTGCTCACGCAGCATCTCGGTGATGGTCAGCACCACGTCGGTTGCGGTCACGCCGGTCGGAATCTCGCCGGTGAGCTTGAAGCCGACAACGCGCGGGATGAGCATGGAGACCGGCTGGCCAAGCATCGCTGCCTCAGCCTCGATACCGCCGACGCCCCAGCCAAGGATGCCCAGGCCGTTTTCCATGGTGGTGTGGGAGTCGGTACCAATGCAGGTGTCCGGGTATGCAACGCCGTCGTTGTCAAAGACAACGCGGGAGAGGTACTCGATGTTGACCTGGTGGACGATGCCGGTTCCCGGCGGGACAACGCGGAAGTTAGAGAAGTTCTCTGCACCCCAGCGCAGGAACTGGTAGCGCTCCTCGTTGCGCTGGTACTCAATCTCTACGTTCTTCTCGATGGCATCGGTGGAACCAAAGGCCTCGATGATCACAGAGTGGTCAATAACCATCTCTGCCGGGTTCAGGGGGTTGACCTGATCCGGGTTGCCGCCGAGCGACGATACGGCCTCACGCATGGTGGCAAGGTCGACGACACACGGCACGCCCGTGAAGTCCTGCATCAGCACACGTGCTGGGGTGAACTGGATCTCAACGCTCGGCTCTGCCGACGGGTCCCAGTTTGCAATGGCCTTGATGTGGTCTTCGGTGACGTTCTTGCCGTCCTCGGTGCGCAGGAGGTTCTCGCCCAATACCTTAAGGGAGTAGGGGAGTTTCTCCATGCCTTCAACAGCATCGAGAGCGAAGTAGTCGTAAGACTTACCGCCAACCTCGAGCGTCTTCTTGGCACCGAAGGAATTCTTGCTTTCTGCCACGGTGAGCTCCATTCCTCGTCGTAATCAAAAACAGGGATGATGACCCTATGGTCAAGTCCCATACTAAGCGACCCGCCATAGATCCGTACTGATGATAACAGTACGTTCGTTATGTTTTCATATTTTGCTTATCGACTACAGCAAAATCACTCAGATTAGAATCGGCCCAGCAGTTTGGCATGAAGGAGTAATCGTGGAGCCGGAGACGACATTGGACGAGCTAATCGGCCAGCTTGAAACCTCTGCCGTGGCTTTTGGTACGGAGAATCCGGTAAACGATGACCTGCGAAATGGCATTGAAGGCGTGCTGAGCTCGCCGCATTCGGAATCGATTGACCCTGCCGCAGTAGTCGTTTTAGAGCGCACTCCAGAAAAGGTTGCCCAGCTCCGAGATCTTGCCCAGGACATTGCAAACGCTACGGAATATTCAACGGTGCTGATCCGCACACCCCACACCGCAGTGGGGGTAAGCGAAGAGTTGAGTCGTGCGCAAATAGAGACAGGGGAGCTCGCGATGATGTCGCATGCGGATTATGTCGAAGGGCTGAAAGCGTTTACAGGGGAGGCGAGTTCCTTCTCTCCAATGTGGCCGGTAGTTGTTGGGGTGGTGCTAGTCGCGTTTGCCCTCCTCGCGATCGCTGCGCGGCGCCCAAAGCCGTCACGCTAGACAAGTTGCAAGACTTGACGGAGTTCATGTCAGGAGTATCTCGGGTTGCTAAAGGGTACCTGCTCCGCGGCTCTTTTTCGCCATTTTCCCACGTCAAAACGTATAAGTAACGGTTCGGTAACCTTGGATGTGAGCAAACTCACACATCAAATAAGCGTGTCAATACATGCAGGTGAGACGCGTGTGAATCATGTGACAAGACTTGACTTGATCAACTTTATGTAACGAAAGGGATACAAGTCGGTTGGCTTGACGTATGGTGCTCCTATCGGCTCGCGGGTCGATAGTTGTCACACCTTTCGCGTGAAGCTTCATTGAGCGCTCTAGTCAAGCGTTCGACTGATGGATCGGGCTTGTGGGGAAGCACGCCGAGATCCCGGAACATTGTCGAAGCAACACAGATCCTTGTGATGGCTACTTCTTCGCGCTGCCGCGTTAGTAGTCAACATCGAGGCCGCACGTTCTTACCCCTAGTCAGGGTTTATGTGTGCCTTGGCGCGCCTGCAGGTTTCTTGATCACCTGCAGGCCAGCCACGGTATGCGCGTGCGGCGTGAAGGAGCACCTTCGTGGCAAATCCACTTAGGGGCACCCGGTTTGGACGTGCACGTAATGTGTTCGGTACTGCCGCGTGTGTCGTTACCGTGTCGTTGGCGGTGGGCCTCGTCAGCCCGGCTGCCTCTGGTCAGAGCTCGACGTCTACCGTCAGCGAACTCGTTTCCGCAGTCACCCGCGCTCAAGCGGACGTGGACGCCCGAAACTTGAACCTCGGCGAACTGCAAGAGGCGGTTAACCAGTCGCTCGTCGATTTGCACGACGCTCATGCAAAGGCCCAGCAGGCCCGCCTCGGCGAAGAGGAAGCTAAGCGTCGCCTGGACGAGGCTCAGGCTCGCGTCGAAAAGCTGCGCACCGAGCTTGATGAGTTAAGCCGTTCCCAGTATCGCGGGGCGTCGACAAGCGATGTGCTCACGTCGATTAGCGGTAGGGACACGCAGCGCGACGTGCTGGATCGCTCGCTGTTCCTGCGCCAGCGTTCTGAAGAAAAGCGTGCGAAGCTGCAGGAAGCGGAGCAGGCCCGTGCGGAGGCGGCGAACGAAGAGTCGACGCTGCGTCAGACGCGTGAGCTTGCCGACTCGGCTGCTCAAGAAGCCGAGGCTGCGGAGGCGCAAGCGCGTCAGCTTCTCGACGACAACCGCGCAGCGCTCGAGGCAAGCACGGCTGAGCGCGACGCCGCGCAACGCGAGCTCGAAGCAGCACAATCTGATCTCCAGGAGCAGCGTGCGCCTGAGCAGCAGGAAGCATCCGATGAGTCAACGGAGGGCCCTGTGGCCAGCCCGTACGCTTCAACCCTGACCATTTCGCGCGGCGATGCCACCTATGAGGTCCCAGAAGAGGTCGTGGACCGTGTTCGGGAGCGCATCTCTGGTACCTCCCCTGAAGCCGGCGAGCCGAGCCGTGAGGCCATCGTGGATGCCGTGCGTGTTGTTGCCCAGACTTCTTCTTCAGATACGACGTCCGACGACGTGTCCCAGGTTGCTGCGCTTTCTTCGGCAGCAGGCTTGCCACAGCTTGACGACGACGCTATCGCGAAGGCTGGTGCCATCGCCGTCGGCGTGGCCCTGGTTGGCGGCGTTGCTGCGAACCACGGCTCCTTCTCTGATGCGGTGAATAGCGGTGACGCAGGCCAACTTGTGACTGCGTTCGCAGAAGGGCTCACTGGTGCCTTGGGCAATGTCGATAGCACCTCAGGCACTGTGGCTGACGTATTGCCGCAGGTGCAGACTGCGGCAGATCTTACTGAGAAGGCTCGTGCTGCCTCTGCGGCCGTATCCGACGCCTCTCAGGTTGAGACGGTTATCGCACGCGCTCAGTCGATGATCGGCACGCCGTATGTCTGGGGCGGTGGCGATGCAAACGGTCCAACCACGGGCTTGGAAGGTGGCGGTCAAGCTGGCTTCGACTGTTCCGGCCTCGTGCTTTACGCATTCGCCGGCGCTGGCATTGCATTGCCCCACTACACGGGCTACCAGTACCAGCGCGGCACGCATGTGCCGGCGAGCGAAGCGCAGCGCGGCGACTTGCTGTTCTGGGGTCCGGGCGGCAACCAGCACGTTGCTATCTACCTCGGCGACGGCACCATGATCGAGGCACCCCAGTCTGGCATGAACGTGCAGATTTCTCCGGTCCGTTGGTCCGGCATGGCGCCTAACGCGGTCCGCCTGCTCTAATTTTTCGGGGCCACAGTCTAGGCTCAAGGCTATGGCTCTCAACGACTACGACGCACTCCTCGTCCTTTCCTTCGGTGGACCCGAAGGAAAGGACGAGGTTATTCCTTTTCTAGAGAATGTCACCCGTGGCCGCGGGATTCCGCGTGAGCGGCTCGCCAAGGTAGGGGAACACTACTTCCACTTCGGTGGTGTTAGCCCGATCAATGAACAGAACCGAGTGCTGATTAGCAACATCGAAAAGCAGTTGGAGGCTCGGGGGATTGAACTTCCGGTGTACTTCGGCAACCGGAACTGGCACCCCTTTGCGGAAGATACTGCGAAGCAGCTGGAGGCTGACGGGCATAAGCGCGTGCTGGTGTTCGCGACCTCGGCATGGGGTGGGTACTCGGCCTGCCGACAGTACGACGAAGACATCCAGAGGATCCGCGAAGTGACACCGCAGCTTGAATACACCAAGCTTTGGCAGTTCTACGCCCACCCGACGTTCGTGCGGCTTATGGCGAACGTGTCGCGTAGCGCCGTCGATGCAGCGCCGGCTGGTGCAAAAGTACTGTTCACTGCTCACAGTGTTCCGAATGCTGCGGATGATGTCTCAGGTGGCCCGGAGGATGCCAACCTGTACTCACGGCAGGTGCATGAGGCGGCCCGGCTGGTCGCTGCAGAGGCCGGCGTCGAAGAGTACGAGGTTGTCTGGCAGTCTCGCTCCGGCAATCCGGCAACGCCGTGGTTGGAGCCGGACATCGTAGATCGCACCGAGGAGCTTCATGATCAAGACAGCACCTTTACGCACTTGATCTGTGTGCCACTCGGCTTCATCACCGACCACATGGAGGTGATCTGGGACCTCGACACCGAGCTGCGACAGGCCTGCGAGGCACGCAACATCACGCTAGATCGCGTTGCGACGGTGGGGCTCGAGCCCGATTTCGCTGGCATGGTCGTCGATATCGCGCAAGCTATCGCCGATGGTGACAAGCCTGAAACCTTGTCTAACGTTACTGTTCAGGGTTGTACCGTCAACGGCGCGCCGTGTAAGCCGCATTGCTGCGAGCCGTTGAAGCACCCGGGCCGAACGGGTAGCGCAAACTAATTCGCTAGATATTCGCGCCGGTAATCGATCACTGCGTCTGCGACCCCCGCCATGCGGGCGGTGCGGACGTGCCGCCACAGTGCAAACAGGTGAGGGTCGAAGGAGTGGTCGTCGAGGCGCTCCGTTACCGTCTCGATCGTCGCGGCAACACGGTCAGCCCTGGCAAAAAGCTTTGCCGCTCGCGCAGTCACCCCAGCCGGCAGCCCAGGGGTGTCGTAGAAATCAGCGAGCGTGCCGACGGTAAGCCGGGGATTCGGCAATTCCTTCGAGGTGCCACCAGCCGCCTCAATCAAAACGGCGGCCTCATCGGTTGCGCGCGACAGCAGTTGATCTGCCTCACCCGGAGTTAGCCAATCCGGTTCCGGCAGCCGCTCAGTTTCTTCAAACCAACGCCAGCGCACTTCCGCCCCCGAGTAGTCGGGGACAAGGATGTGGCTGATCCCATCTCCCCGGACAACCAACGCACCAGCCTGGGAGAGGGCGTCCATTGCGGGGGATCCAGCTCGGAGGCGCGGTGCCTGTCCTGGTCCCCACAAAATCAAGCGGACAACTGGATCCGGAGACTCAAGGTCGGCGGCGGCGCGGACGTCGCTAAGCAATTGCACCATCGGCGCGTCGCAATAGGTGTGGGTGCCACCGAGGTCTGTCAACGCGTCGAGGGTGTCGTCCGTGGACTCGACGTTGTACAGCCAGGCGGCAAGCCAGACTGCAGTGTTTTGGAGAGGCGAGTAGACCTGAGCGCGCGTGTGCATCCAGTTGAGTCTAGCTAGGGGGATAGAATACGGAGCCACTATGGGAGATAGCCGGTATAGCGGAGATATTTTTCAGGGCCACGCGCGCAAGAGGAGACCAACGTATCCAGAGATGCCTGCAGAGCCAGGCATCATCGTGGAGATCGTCGGCAACGACTTTGTCGGCGCAGTGGTTGGATTCGAGCGAACCTACGACGGCGACTTCGTCCGCCTGGAGGATCGCTATGGAACTCAGCGGCTGTTCAAAATGCTGCCGGGGGCATTCATGGTCGAAGGGCAGCGTGTCACCCTCACCCGATATGTTGCACCGCGTAACGACGAACCAAAGCGCTCCAACTCGGGCTCACGCAAGGTTGCTAACGTGCAGGCGAAGGTTGCAATGCCGTCACGCATCTGGGTGGAGGGCATTCACGATGCTGCAATCGTTGAGCAGGTGTGGGGGCACGACCTGCGTGTTGAGGGGGTTGTCGTCGAGTATCTGGAAGGGCTAGACAACCTGCAGATGCGTCTCGACGAGTTCCAGCCTGGACCGGACCGTCGCGTCGGTGTGCTCGCCGATCACCTCATTAGGGGGACTAAGGAGGCTCGGCTCGTCGAAAATGTAGGACCTCATGTGTTGGTGACGGGGCACCCCTACATCGATATCTGGGCTGCGGTGAAACCGAAGAGCGTCGGCATCGCCGCCTGGCCGGAGGTTCCGTACGGCGAAGACTGGAAGACGGGCGTGTGCCGTCGCTTGGGTTGGTCTGATCCAAAGGAAGGCTGGCGCCGCGTTTCATCGTCCGTGCGCACTTTCCGCGACTTGGATTCAACACTTATCGGTGCAGTTGAGAGACTGGTGGACTTCGTCACTAATCCCGAGCTCACGAAGGAAGATCTCACACACATGTAAGATTTGCGCCGTGGGAGCATTGATTTGGTTTATTGTCGCGGCAGGTTTCGCGCTACTCGAGCTTGGCGTGGGCGAATTGACGCTGCTCATGCTCGCTGCGGGTGCGTTGACAACATCGGGGGTCGCCTTATTCGACGTTCCACTTGCAGCTGAAGTCGCGGTGTTTATCGCTTCCTCGTTGCTGTTCTGGTTCTTCCTAAGGCCACGTCTGCGCAAGCGGATGGATAAGCCGCTGGTGCTCGATGAGACGCCACGCGCGCTCGTCGGAAGTCGTGCAGAGGTTGTCGAGGACATCGGCCCCGGGGGTGGGCAAGTGCGTTTCGACGGCAGCCTGTGGTCGGCACGCGCCCTGGATCCGGCAAAAACTATTCCTGCAGGTTCCCACGTGACCGTTTACGATATCGACGGACCCGTAGCCGTCGTTTGGAAGGAGTCCTAAATGGGTGGGTTAGTTACCTTCGCCGTCATACTTATTCTGTTTATCGCGCTGCTTACAGCGTCGATCAAACTGATTCCGCAGGGAGAAGCTGCGGTTATTGAGCGTCTGGGACGCTACACGCGCACTGCGTCCGGTGGGTTGACGTTCCTGGTGCCGTATATCGACCGCATCCGTGCGCGCGTAGACACGCGTGAGCGCGTGGTGTCGTTCCCGCCCCAGGCAGTAATTACCCAGGACAACCTGACCGTGGCGATTGACACGGTGGTGACGTTCCAGATCAACGAGCCTGCGAAGGCCATCTACGGCGTGGACAACTACCTCGTCGGTGTGGAGCAGATTTCGACGGCAACGCTGCGTGACGTCGTTGGTGGCATGACGCTTGAGGAGACGCTGACCTCTCGCGAAACCATTAACCGCCGCCTGCGCGGTGAGCTAGATGCTGCGACCGCAAAGTGGGGCCTGCGCATTAGCCGCGTGGAGCTCAAGGCGATTGATCCGCCACCGTCGATTCAGCAGTCCATGGAGATGCAGATGAAGGCGGACCGCGAAAAGCGCGCGATGATCCTCACCGCTGAAGGTAAGCGCGAGTCCGACATCAAAACCGCTGAGGGTGAAAAGCAGGCTCGCATTCTTTCTGCCGAGGGTGAGAAGCACGCAGCGATTCTCGCCGCTGAGGCTGAGCGTCAAGCAATGATGCTGCGCGCCGAAGGTGAGCGTGCCGCGAAGTACCTCGCTGCGCAGGGTGAGGCGCGTGCGATCCAAAAGGTGAACGCCGCGATTAAGTCCTCTGGAGTGACGCCGGAACTCCTGGCATACCAGTACCTGGACCAGTTGCCGAAGATTGCCAACAACGAGGCGGCCACGATGTGGATGATTCCGTCCCAGTTCGGCGATTCGTTGCAGCAGTTTGCCAAGGCGTTTGCCAACAAGGACGACGACGGAGTGTTCCGCTACGAGGCGGCGCAGGTTGACGAGCGCGATCTTGAGATGGCCGATGAGGGCAATCCGGAGCGTTGGTTCGACACCTCGACCGACCCGGAGCTAGCCAAGGCGCTTGCAGAGGCCCGCGCGGTGGCGAACAAACACGTAGACGATCCAGATCCGACCCAACCTACCGCTGACACGGCTTCCAGCGACTCGGGGTTGCGAGAGATCAGTGCCCCTGCGAACGAGCCGACCGATTTCGGGTTCAATGACCAGGTGTCGAACCCGCTTAATCAGCCAGATCAGCAGCCCGAGTAATCAGGTTGAGGGCCAGTTGCCAGCCGGCTTGTTCGGCTGGCCATCCCGCTGCCTGGAGCCTCTGGCTGATTGCCTGCTTGGATATGCCGAGCTCGGCTGCTGCTTCATTCTGATTCAGCCCGCGGCGCACGAGCGAGGTCGCTTCTCGTCCCTCGAATGTCCGCTTGTGCAGCACGTGGGCTAGCAGGGCGAATGCGGCAGCGATATCCGCAGCCTCAGTAGTTGCGCCTTGCTTGTCGACGACCACACGCACCTGGCCTGCTTTCACCCCAACCGCCTTTGAGGCAGCTTTCAATGCATCGCTGTTGCTTACAGCGACCCCTAGGCCGATGGCCCAATTGCCGTCGGAGAGCAGCGCCATGATCAGGTTTAGCGAAGCCTCAGCGTCATCCACCAGGGTGCGAATATCTTCAACACCGAGCACTTCAAACGGGCTGATGCCTGGGAGAGTGCCAAGCGCCTCCGCGGAACGCTCGACGACGGCAGCGCGACCTTTTTCACGGCCTCTGTACTTCGCATGCACGGCAATCATGCCTGCCAATACTACGCGGGTCTATCCGTGAGCCTTTACTTACGCGCCGGAAGTCGTGCGTCGAGAATCAACCCGCTAAGGCCAATCACTGCCAATACAGCCATCACTGCGATGACCACAGGGTTTGCCTCACCCGTGAGGGTGTCGCCAAAGATAGTGACCAACACGGTTCCTGGAAGTGAACCCGCAAACGTTGCGATGGCAAACGGCAACACCGGAACGCGCGTGAGCGCTGCTGCGTAGTTGAGGACGGAAAATGGAACGGCTGCAATGAGGCGCAGGCTGAAAATCGCGAGCCAGCCGCGTTCTTCGAGGCGCCGGTTGATCTGCTCAACAGCAGGATGTGTCAGCCGCGGTTCTACCCAATCCCGCAGCAGAGTGCGCACGATCAACAGTGAGATAACTGCGCTGACTGTCGTCGCGGTAATCGCGATCAAGATCCCTTGTACCGAACCGAAAAGAATGCCGGCAGAGACGGTCATCACGGTGCGCGGGATAGGGAATTGGGTAATCAAGATATAGAGCAGCCAGAACGCTACTGGGAACCAGGGGCCGAGTGTGTCAGCCCAGGTGCGAAGTGTGGAGAGCGGTGGGACGTCGAGAAACACCCAGCCCGCTATGAACACGACGATAAGCGCTGCGAGTACGAGCTTGTTGCGGGCGGAACCCGATATCTTGGGCATACGCACTCCTCGACCATGTCTGTAAATATAAATGTCCCGCTCCGCAGTTCTATTGACTGCTGAGCGGGACTTATCTGTGCCCGGAGGGGGACTTGAACCCCCACGTCCGTTAATAGGACACTAGCACCTCAAGCTAGCGCGTCTGCCATTCCGCCACCCGGGCTAGGGTGTTTGTTCAGCCTCTCGGCTGGGCACCTGCACTACTATAGGGTCGGTTCTTGCAGGTACCAAATCGCCAGCATAACGCGCAGATTCTGCTAAATTTTGCGGGGTGATAGCTCCACCGCGCAGAATGCTGACGTACCGCTGGTTCGTCCCACAAGTTCCGCCTGCTCATGACCCCGCCCGGCTCCACCCGGCGCGATGGGAGGAAGGTAACCGGGTCGTTCGGGACATGGTTTCCGCGTATCCGGGTGTGCTCGCGCTGCATATTCTGAGCTACCTTTTTGGCTCCGGTATCGCGGCGTTCGTGCCGGTGGTGGTCGGCATGATCGTGGACGGTCTCCTTGGCGAAGAAACGTTTAACGCGTGGTGGCTGTTTGCGGTACTGGTGGGCATTTTTGTTTTGTCGTTCATTGGTGAGGCAACCGGCGACGGCCTTGCGGCAGCGTCGGTTGGCCGGGTTACCCACAACGCCCGGTTACACTTATCCTCCGGAGTGCTGCGCGATGGTGCAGGCGCGATGAGCCCGGGTACGGTGCTCAACACGATCGATGCAGACGCAAGCACGGTCGGACGGTACCGCGAACTGCTGTCGTTTCCGCTTATGGCGATCGGTTATGCCGCGGGTGCAGTGGTGGCGATGTGGTCTGTGTCCCCGTGGGTGGCACTTGCCATTCCGGTTAGCGCGATGATCATTGGGCTTTTTGCGGCGTGGACCGCAGGACCAGTGACACGGATCTCGTTGAAGCGTCGCGCTGCGGAAGCGGATGTCGCGGGCTTGGCCACGGATGTCTCTCAAGGCATTCGTGCTGTGAAGGGCCTTGGCGCGGGTGCATCTGTTGCACAACGTTTTGCAGTTGAGACGGCCAACGCCAGGACATTGATCTTGAAGCACCTGAAGGTTGAAGTCGGGCTGGGCTTTGTTCGTCTTGTGGTGGCTTGGCTGTGCAATCTGGCGATCGTGGCACTTGCTGCCTGGTTGACGCTTCGCGGAGAGATCACGCCTGGGCAGATGACATCGGTTGCGCTGCTAGTGCCGCCTGCGCTGAATATGGCGGGATTTGCCTTCGGTGACCTAGCTAGTGGGTGGGGAAGGGCGGTTGCCAGTGGCAAGCGCATCGTGGAGTTACACCATGCAGTCGAACAGGCGTCTGAGCCGCAGCCAACCGCCAACGCGATCCCCGGTCCAGGGCTGTGGATCCTCGCTCCGGATGAGCGATCGTTTGCGGTCGTTGAGGCATGGGCGGAGCGTGAGGGGGTGCTGTTCCCACCGCACACCGTCAACGTATTTGAGGGCACGATCGCGGATAACGTGAATCCGCGCGGTGATTTGCCGGCAGTCGTCGTCAAGCAGGCGCTCGCTGCGGCGCATTGTCAGGACATTCTGCGTCGCCTCGGAGGTGTCCGAGAGAACGGTGAATTGCCTGATGCGCCGCTGGGGGAGGCGGGGCTGAATTTGTCGGGCGGGCAGCGGCAACGTGTGGCACTTGCACGCGCACTCGCAGCGGATCCGGACGTGCTCATTTTGGACGACCCAACAACAGGGCTGGACTCTGTCACCCAAGCTGACGTCGTTGCGGCGGTTAAGACGCTACGCGCGGACAAAACAACCATAGTGATCACTGGAAATGCCGCGTGGCGCTCTGCAGGTAACGCATTGGAGGTGCAGTAAATGAAGCGTGAATACGAGCGCGTCGATGCCGTTGCCCCCGCTGGGGTGAAGGAGACCTTCGCGTACCTTGCGGAACTGCCGAACGCACTGGATCGTCGGTGGTGGGTAATGCTGTTGAGTATCCAGGCTGTGATCGTTGCTGTGAACACTACACAGTCGAACCTGTTTGGGCGCAGCGTTGACCCGTTGATCGGTGGCTCGATACCCGGGCTCGGCTCTGGCAGCAGTGCTTTTATTTGGGCCATCGCATTGGCAATGTTGTGCATGCTGATCGAGCTGTCCCTCCGTGGTCTGGGCAACTATGTGGTGGGCCAGAAGGTCGCCCGTGCGTCGATCGATCTGCGCCGTCGTTGCCTCGACGCTATCTTGCGCGCGCCTGTGCCGCGGGTGATGGAGTTGGGCACCGGCAACGTGATTACGCGCATGACGAAGGACATCGATGATGTGGTGCAAACGATCACCGCGATCGGATCCAGGGTCCTCACCACAGCCTTCGTGTTTCCGATTACCTTTCTCGGGCTTTTGCTTATCGACGTCCGCTTTGCCCTCATCCTCGTCATAGTCGGTATCTGCACGTACCCGTTCGCGCGAGCCGTTGTGCGTGCAATCCCTGCTGCGTCGAACGCAGTGAGTGTGGCGGAGGCTCGTAGAAACGCAGTGCTGCTTGATACGGTGCGTGGCCTGCCGACGCTTCGCGCGTTCGGACTAGAACGTTGGGCGCTTGGGCGCATGCGTCGCACCTCCTGGGGTGCGGTGGAGGCGACGATGGATCGTGTGCCCTGGTTCATTCGTCTCATGGGCATCGGACAGTTCGCCTTCGCAGCATGGGTGCTGCTCACTCTTGGTGTGGGTGCCTGGTTGGTGTCTACAGGCGCTGTGACACCTGGGGAGGCCAGCGCTGCTGTGTTCATGGTGATCCGTGCTGAGGTCGTCGTGTTTAATGCGCTGTTTTTCATCGGAGAGCTCCAAAGCGCCGCCACGTCTGTTGGGCGCGCGGTGAGTTTGGCCAAACTGGCGGACGGCCGAGCGGCCACCGTGGTACCCGATGACCTCGATGCGCCTGAAGACGTTGAGATCAACCACGTGTCCTTTGCCTACCCCGGCGGAGCTAACGTTCTTGAGGACCTTTCGGTGACGCTCGCAGCGGGCACGACGACGGCGCTCGTCGGCACTTCTGGCGCGGGCAAATCCACGCTGGCAGCGCTTATCGCAGGCTTGGTGGAGCCGACTTCGGGGAGCATCCGAGTTGGTAGGGTAGATACCTCCCAAGTCAGCGACGTCTGGACTGCGAAGAACGTCACCCTGCTCACCCAGGACGTGCATATCTTCGCGGGCACGCTGCGCGAAGACCTGTCTATGGCTGCTCCGGAAAGTGACGACACTGTTTTGCTCAATGCGCTCGCCAGTGTCGGGTTGGATCCGAACAGCACGCAGTTTGCCCGACTCTTCCCCAATGGGCTCGACACCGCTGTGGGGGCAGGCGCAGATGACCTCCCACCCGAGGTGAAGCAACAGGTCGCGCTCGCGCGTGTGGCGTTGGCAGGTCCGAAGATCCTCATCCTGGACGAAGCGACAGCAGAGGCGGGCAGTGATGCCACAAACACGCTCGAAGATGCTGCTGCAAGGATTACTGAAGGAACGACGGCGTTGGTTGTCGCGCATCGCCTCGATCAAGCTGCAACCGCTGATCGCATCCTGGTGATGGAAGCAGGACGCATTATCGAAGACGGCACCCATGCCGAGCTTCTTGCTGCCGGCGGGAGATACGCACAACTCTTTGAGGCGTGGAGTGGCGAGGGTCACTGATTTTCGGGTAGGAATGGGTCTATGACTGCTTCCTATGTTTCAGACCGTTTCCCCGGCCCCGACCCGTATGCGCCCCTGGCGGACGTGCCTTCGTTCACGGTGACCTCGGATGACATTGTTGACGGCGAGCGTCTCAACGACACACTTGCCGGCGATAACGCCACCAGCCCGCAGCTTGCGTGGGAAGGTGCGCCTGAGGGGACGAAGACCTACGCAGTGACGTGCTTCGACCCGGACGCACCAACCGCGTCGGGTTTTTGGCACTGGTCCGCGTTCAACATCCCGGCAGATATTACCGAGCTGCCTGCTGGCGCAGGCGCCAAGGAGGACCTGGGCGTCGGCGCGGTTGTGCTCACCGGTGATTCCGGAGTTAAAGGGTTCTACGGTGCAAACCCGCCGGCAGGCCACGGGCCGCACCGCTACCTGTTCGTAGTCCACGCGGTGGACACGGAATTTCCGGCAGATCAGATCGCGAACCCAACGCAGCTCGGGTTCAACCTGAACTTTCACTCGTTGGGCCGGGCAATCATCTGGGGTTGGTACGAGAACCAGTAGTATTCGGCGAATGGTACCTGTGCAGCTTCGCGTCGGCGGCGCCTTTTTAGGTCTTGCCGCCGCACTCGTCCTCTATGCAGTCGTCGGATTTACCCGTGGTGATGAGGGGTTTGTGATCACCCCTCAGGTGCTCACGGTGCTTGTGGCTGTCGCTCTCGTCGGTGCGTTTGCGACCACGAACAAAGAGCAGCAAGGCTCGCGCACGCAGGTTATCGCCCTTTTCATCGCGATCGTCTTGATCGGCCTTGGGGTAATTTTGCCGAACACCGCATTATTCACGACGACGCCGGTGTGGCTTGTCGCTTGGGCTATCGCCGCGGGCTTCTGCGCCGTGATTCTACGGCGCAGCGTGCAACCGAAGGCCTAGAGCGCTTTCCACTCAAGCCCACTGCCCACGGCCTGCTCAATAGAGTTCAGACCGTGGGCCTTAATCTGTGCAGCAATGCCCCGGTGGATATCCCGGATCCAACCCGGGCCGCCGTAGATGAATGGCGTGTAGCCCTGCAACAGATTGGCACCTGAAGTGATGCGTTCCCACGCCTGTTGGGGTGTGGAGATACCGCCAACACTGATGATCGCCAATTGGCCGCCGATGCGGTCGTAGAGGCGCTTGAGCACCTCGAGTGAGCGTGCCGCAACAGGTGCACCAGAGATGCCACCCGCACCCATGGCTGCAACCTCGTCTGCATTGGTGTGCAGCCCGTCGCGGGAGATCGTGGTGTTGGTCGCCACGATGCCGTCGAGTCCAAGTTCGACAGCGAGGTCTGCAACAGCGTCGATGTCCTCGTCCGAAAGATCTGGCGCGATCTTGACCAGCACCGGGGTGGTGGTCGACTCTTTCACCACGGAAAGGATGGGGCGAAGCTCCTCCACCGCCTGCAGGTCGCGAAGACCCGGCGTGTTCGGGGAGGACACGTTGACCACGAGATAGTCGGCCAGCGGGCCAAGGGCGGTAGCGGTTGCGCGGTAGTCGGCGACAGCGTCTTCGGCGGTCTTGTTCTTGCCGATGTTAATCCCGACGATGTCGTCGGACTTCCTGCTGCGCAGGTTATCTGCGACAACGAGTGCACCCTTGTTGTTGAACCCCATACGGTTCAAAATTGCCTTGTCCGCGGGAAGGCGGAACAGGCGTGGGGCGGGATTACCCGGCTGCGGCTTCGGGGTCACCGTGCCCATCTCTGCGTAGCCGAAGCCAACGGCGCCCCAGGCGTCGATAGCTTCAGCGTTTTTATCAAACCCAGCCGCAAGTCCGAGCGGGGCAGGGAAGTCAACGCCGAACACTGTCTGGCGCAGCACGGGGTCGTGGACGCGTACAACCTTCTCGAGTGCGCGGTTGATGGGACTCGCGGCATCCAGCACACGCAGGCCACCGCTGATGATGCCGTGGATGCGCTCCGGCGGGATGCGGAACATCAGTTGCAGGGCGCGGTCGTAAAGACTCATGTTGGTCTCCTAGTTAATCTGCTCGTCGGGTGCGACGATTTGGATGCCATCGCCGGTGGCGGATGCGAGGACGACGGTGCCGTCGTCAAGCGAAATGATGCTCTGAGCGTTCGCGACAGTGGCGAAACTCTTCTTCTCAACCGGCACACCCTGGGAGATGTCGTATCCGGTTGCGGTGTTTTCAGCCAAGGAACTTACCCAAGCAAGGCGTTGCGACGAATCCCACGCGACGTCCCACGGGCCTTCCGGCACAGGTGCGCTCTGCTGGAGACGAATGATGTCGTCGGTGGTGTAGACGTGGATCTGGTTGCCGGTGGAGTCGGCAGCGAGCACAAGCCCGTGCTCGCCTGCGGCAACCTTGCCCACGCCGAGGCCAACACGCAGCGTGCCGCCCTGGCGGGAGCCCTGCCAGTCGATGTCCTGGATGGTGGTGTCGAAGCTGCTGATGCGAACTACCGCGTCATCTTGGCCGTCAAGAGCAACCGCCTGCAGCTGGTCGGTCTCGCGGGCAACATCGATCGTGTCCGACAGTTCCCCGTCCTTAAACACCCACACTTTGCGCTCCGTATCGCTTGCAGCGAGCACTTCACCGCTGGAAACAACAGTCGCCGAAGTCACCGGAAGGTCGGTGCTAATAGTTTGCGCGACTTGGCCGAAGACGTTGACAGCCCCATCACACGCCACTGCGAACGACCCATCGCTGGCAGATACATCCCCGCACGACGCGTCGAGTGGATGCTCTTCAGCCTTGCCGTTGGCAATGTCGTCGATCGACCCAATCAGTAGAGCGTTTTCTGTGCGCACCCCGACAACACCGTTTGTCGTGTCGAGGTCGCGCACAGCCTCAAACTGCACTACACGCCCAGCCGGGTTGTTGCTCGCAGGGGACTGGGCGGGTTCGGCGCTGCCCATGTTGGCTGCGGCGTCGCCACCCGCCTCCTCGATTTTTGCGTTCGGGGTGGCGCTGCATGCTGCCAGCGCGAGCGGTAACACCGCGCTAAGGCAGAGTGCGGCAGTAAAACGGGAAGCAGTACGTCGAACAATCACGCACGTAAGCCTAGCAATCAGCCTGCTGCGTTCAGTGATCAAGCGCGGTGCGGAGTAGGGTGTGCAGCCATGATGTCGTGGCTACAGGTGATCGTCCTCTCCATCGTGCAGGGCTTGACGGAGTTTCTCCCGGTGTCCTCGTCGGGTCACCTCCGTATCGTCTCAGAGTTGTTTTGGGGGGAGGACGCTGGCGCAAGCTTTACCGCTGTGATCCAGCTCGGTACCGAGCTTGCCGTACTTGTGTACTTTGCCAAGGACATTTGGCGGATTCTCACCGCGTGGTTCGCTGGACTGTTCGACAAGGCCAAGCGAGGGTTTGATTACCGCATGGGCTGGATGGTCATCGCCGGCACGATCCCAGTCGGGTTGGCAGGTGTGTTGCTGAAGGACCTGATTCGCGAAAACTTCCGCAACTTGTGGATCACCGCGACCGTGCTCATTTTGTTCTCTCTGGTGTTCATTCTTGCGGAACGCCGCGGCAAGAAGTCTCGTGGGTTTGAGGAGCTGACCATGAAGGACGCCGTTCTCATGGGCCTGTGGCAGTGCCTAGCGCTGATTCCTGGTGTGTCGCGTTCCGGCGGAACGATCTCGGGTGGTTTGTTCCTCAACCTCGACCGCGAGGTTGCTACCCGGTTTAGCTTCCTTCTGGCTATCCCCGCGGTACTCGCGTCTGGTCTGTTCTCCTTGCCCGATGCGTTTGACCCGCAAGCGGGACAGGCTGCCTCCGGAATGCAGCTGCTTGTCGGCTCCGGAATTGGCTTTATCGTCGGTTACATCTCCATTGCGTGGTTGCTGAAGTTCGTTTCTAACCACTCGTTTGCCTGGTTCGCTGCCTACCGCATCCCACTCGGTGTCATTGTGATGATTCTGCTTGGCACTGGTGTCATGCAGCCTGTGTAGGGTTGGGCGCATGCAAGCTTGGCCGAACCCAATTGTTCCTCACGTTGCCGGCACTTCGGTGCCGCTGAAGCTCTACGACACCGCTGATCAGCAGGTGAAACCTGTGGATACCACGCCGGATGCGAAGGGCGAAGTGGGGTTGTATGTCTGCGGTATCACTCCATACGACTCGACCCACCTGGGACACGCTGCCACCTATCTCACATTCGACCTTGTGCAGCGTCAGCTGATCGCTAACGGTCACAAGGTGCACTATGTACAGAACATCACCGATGTTGATGACCCTCTGTTCGAGCGAGCCGAGCGTGACGGTGTGGATTGGCGCGAACTCGGCTCAAGCCAGATCGATCTGTTCCGCAGTGACATGGAGATTCTCTCCGTCATCCCGCCGCGCGATTACATCGGCGCGATGGAGTCTGTCGATGAGGTCATCGAGATGGTGCAGAAGCTTCTCGACGAAGGCGTGGCTTACACACTTGACCAGGGCGATGTGTATGCCTCGATCGATGCAACCGAGCAGTTTGGCTACGAGTCGAACCTCGACCGAGCAACGATGGAGGAGTACTTCGCTGAACGCGGTGGCGACCCGGAGCGTGAAGGCAAGCGCGACAAGCTTGACGCGCTGATCTGGCGTGGTCACCGTGAGGGCGAGCCAGCCTGGGACTCGCCGTTCGGCCCAGGTCGTCCGGGATGGCACGTGGAGTGCTCCGCGATTGCGACGAACCGCTTAGGGGCAAGTTTCGCGATCCAAGGTGGCGGTTCGGACCTGGCGTTTCCGCACCACGAGTTCTCAGCCGCGCACGCAGAGGCCGCGCTGCACGTGGACCGGATGGCCGGCCACTATGTGCACGCGGGCATGATCGCACTTGATGGTGTGAAGATGTCGAAGTCACTAGGTAACCTCGTCTTTGTTCACAAGCTCACCGAGCAAGGCCACGAGGCTTCCGCGATCCGGCTGGCGGTGTTTTCCCAGCACTACCGGGAAGACCGTGATTTCTCCGACGCGATTCTTCACACTGCTGAGGAGCGACTCGACCGGTGGCGTGAGGCTCTGGCGAACGAGGTGTCTGAAGACGAGGCGCTCGGTGTCGTCGATAAATTGCGCGCTGCGCTGGCAGACGACCTTGACACGCCCACAGCTCTTCGTGTGGTCGATGAAGCACGGGGCGACTACGACGGTGTGATTGCAACAGCACTTGATGGACTGCTTGGTGTGCATCTCTAGGCCTCATCCAGCACAATGGTGGTCATGAGCGCAGCAGCACACACGATTCGTGCCCAGTTCCAGCCTGAGGTCGACGAGTTTATCGATGACCTGACGATGTTCGCCTCAGGCTCCTACCTTTCTGAGGAAGACAAGGAGTTGTGGGACGAGCCATTCGACCCGTCCGTGTTGCCTGAGTTGCGGAAAATGCTCGAGCAGTACCTCGACGAGGTCGACGCACTCGGTTCCCAGCCAGAGGACCAGCAACTGGTGGGGCTAGTTGGCCCGTTCTACGAGCGCTTGGAGGCGTTCAATGTCCGTCATGCGGACGCGGTGCTTGAGCCAGAAGAAAAAGCAGATATTGAGACGCTCGTGATTCGGGTGTGCACCGCGGCGGGCGCGACCGATGAGGCGCTAGAAGCGCTGCCGGAATTTGAGTAGGCAGCGTCCGGCGGCTGTCTTCTGGGATATGGACGGCACGCTGATAGACACAGAGCCGCTCTGGGGACAGGCGACCTACGAGTTAGGGGAGTTGCTTGGTCGGCCGCTGACCCCAGAGGTTCGCGAGCGCACCATTGGCGGGAGTTTCCCGAACACGCTTCGCATTGTGGCGCAGTGGGCGGAGCACACACTGACTGACGGCGACGAACAGCGATATAAGGATTGGATGTTCGGTCGGATGGCTGAGCTGTTTTCTGCAGGTATCGAATGCAACCCAGGGATTCTTGAAGTGCTGCAGTCGCTGAAGGAAGACCACATGCCCATGTTCGTGACGACGAATACTGAACGCGTCCTGGCAGATCCGTGCATTGATGCGATTGGGCGTGCGTTCTTCACCGGCACCATTACTGGCGACGAAGTAATCCACCCGAAACCTGCCCCCGACATGTACCTCGAAGCAGCCCAGCGCGTCGGCGCCGCTCCGCAAGACTGTCTCGTGGTCGAGGACTCGTTCAGTGGCATGTCAGCTGCGGCTGCAGCGGGATGTGCAGTGTTGGGGCTCGCGGATCATGTACCTGCCGGTGTGTATCGGTTTGATCCCCACCTGTTTATGGGGGCCAGTGCCGACGACGTGTACCGCTGGTTTGCTGCAGCCTGCGGGGCGTAGGTGTCACACGCACAATCGTCGAGAGGCTTCGCTTCACTACGTATAGTGGTGTGCCATGAGCACTCGTATTGAAGAAGACCTGCTTGGCAAGGCTGAAGTCCCCGCTGATGTGTACTACGGAGTGCATACGCAGCGAGCAGTAGACAACTTCAAGTTGTCGGCCAGCACCCTGAACGATTTGCCGGAGTTCATCCGTGGCATGGCCCAAGTGAAGAAGGCTACCGCTATTGCGAACCGTCGCCTGCATGTGTTGCCGCGCGAGAAAGCCGAAGCAATTGCGTGGGCCTGCGACCAGATTCTGGAAGAGGGACGCTGCATGGATCAGTTCCCGATCGACCTGTTCCAGGGTGGCGCGGGTACCTCGGCAAACATGAACACGAACGAGGTGGTGGCTAACCTCGCACTGGAATACGTTGGTGCTGAGAAGGGCTCCTACGACATCATCAATCCGAACGATGATGTGAATATGTCCCAGTCCACCAACGATGCGTACCCGACTGGTCTGCGTCTCGGTGTGTACTACGCGGTGCAGGGCTTGCTTGAGGAGCTCGACGAGCTGCAGAAGGCACTGCGCGCGAAAGGCGACGAGTTTTCCGACATCATCAAAATGGGTCGTACTCAGTTGCAGGACGCGGTTCCGATGACGCTGGGTCAGGAATTCACTGCGTTTGGCGCAAACCTCAATGAAGAGCAGCGCACCATCAGCAACGCTGCGACGTCCCTGCTGGAAGTCAACCTTGGCGCAACCGCAATCGGTACGGGAATTAACACTCCGAACGGCTACAAAGATCAGGTTGTCACGGCACTTCGCGAGGTCACCGGCCTGGACATCCAGGCCTCTCCGGATCTGATTGAGGCTACTTCGGATACCGGCGACTACGTCATGATGCACGGGGCTATCAAGCGTGCGGCAATGAAGCTCTCCAAGATGTGTAACGACCTGCGTCTGCTGTCGTCCGGTCCTCGCGCTGGTCTGAACGAGATCAACCTTCCGGAGCGCCAGGCTGGTTCCTCGATCATGCCGGCCAAGGTCAACCCGGTTATCCCGGAGGTTGTTAACCAGGTGTGCTTCAAGGTCTTCGGCAACGACGTGACGGTCTCCATGGCTGCTGAGGCAGGTCAGCTCCAGCTCAACGTCATGGAGCCGGTCATTGCTCAGTCCTTGTTTGAGTCGATCCGTCTGCTGGCCAATGCGGCACGTACGCTGCGCGAGAAGTGCGTTGTGGGCATCACTGCGAACAAGGACGTGTGCGAGGCTTACGTGACTAACTCGATCGGCATCGTCACCTATCTCAACCCGGTGATTGGTCACCATAACGGCGACATCATTGGCCGTGAGGCTGCTTCCACCGGTAAGAGCGTCTATGACCTGGTGCTGGAGAAGGGCCTTATTGAGGAAGAGGATTTGAAGCGGTTGCTGAGCAAGGAAAACCTCATGCACCCGGAATTCCGCGGCAAGCTCTACGTTGATGAGGACGACGCTAATTAGGTTTTAAAACCGCATTTCCTTCCGTGTCAGCGGTGAACCGGGGCAGGGTGGTAGCCAATCTCACACCTGCCCCGTTTCCTTTTGGTGTGATCAATACGGGATAATGGCGGAAGTTCTTACTAGCCCGTAATGAAGGAGCGCACACCATGTTGGTTCCCTTGCACACCCTCATTCTTTTTGGGGCAATCGTGTTGGGTGCACGCATTGGCTCGATCGCGATCGGTTTCGCCGGGGGATTGGGGGTGCTGCTTCTCGGCGCAACCGGTATGCCGGTCACCGCAGATGCAATTCCGTTTGATGTCATCGGCATCATCATGTGCGTTATCGCAGCCATCTCTGCAATGCAGCTCGCCGGTGGCATGCAATACCTTGTGGATCTTGCGGAGCGACTCTTACGCAGAAACCCGAAGCGCATTACGGTTTACGCCCCGATGGTGACGTGGTTGATGACAGTCTTCGCTGGAACTGGACATACGGCATTTTCCACGATGCCGGTCATCACAGAGGTGGCGAAGGAAGGAAACGTTCGTCCTTCGCGTCCGCTGTCAGCGGCCGTGATCGCTTCGCAGATGGCGATCGTCGCTTCACCAATCTCTGCAGCAGTTGTGTTCATGGCGTCAGCGCTGGAACCACTTGGGGTGGGGTATCTCCAGATTCTTGCGGTGATGCTTCCCGCGACGTTCCTGGCAATTTTCCCGACGGCGTGGGTTGCCAATCATATGGGCAGTGAGCTTGACGACGACCCCGTGTACCGCAAACGCAAGGCCGCTGGGCTCGTCGCAACGCATCAAGGTCACGATGATTACGTTCCCGCACCAGGTGCGAAGCGTTCGGTCGCTATCTTTCTGGCTGCGATCGTCATTGTGATGGTCTATGCAACGCTGATTTCGGATCAGATTGGCCTGATTGCGGAGCCAACAGTGCCACGTAACGAGGCAATCATGGCCATCATGCTCAGTGCCGCTGTCGTCATCATTATGAGCACCCGCGCTGCTGCCGCGGAGATTCTGAACACCCAAGTCTTTCGATCCGGCATGTCCGCATGTGTCTGCGTGCTCGGCGTGGCGTGGCTGGGTACGACGTATATCAACTACTACATCGACGACATCCAAAACATCGCCGGTAACGTGCTGACCTCAAAACCTTGGCTGCTCGCGGTCGTGCTCTTTATCGCCGCATCACTGTTGTATTCACAAGCCGCAACAGCGAAAGCGCTCATCCCCGCCGCGTTGGCAATCGGGGTGAGTCCACTCACGGCACTTGCCGCTTTCCCGGCGGTCTCCGCACTATTCGTCCTGCCCACGTACCCAACGCTGCTTGCGGCGGTGGAGATGGACGACACCGGTTCGACCCGCATTGGCAAGTACGTGTTTGACCACCCATTCCTCGTCCCCGGAGTGGTCTGCATTTTAGTCAGCGTAATCCTGGGATACCTCATCGGTGCAGCGGTAGTGTGAGATGCATGACTGCACAACCGTTGACTGACGTCGAAATCGCTCAAGCACACGAACTCGAACCCATCACCGACATTGCCGCTCGCGCCGGCGTGGATGAGGATGCGCTCATCCCGTACGGCAAGTACATGGCCAAGGTGGACATCAACAAAACCCCGAAGGGCAAGCCGGGCAAGCTCGTCCTGGTGACCGGTGTTTCCCCAACCCCGGCTGGCGAGGGCAAGTCCACCATGCTGATCGGTTTGACCGATGCCCTTGCCAAGCTTGGGCACAAGGCGATGGTGGCGCTTCGTGAGCCTTCGCTTGGCCCGGTCATGGGTGTCAAGGGTGGTGCAGCCGGTGGTGGTTACTCCCAGGTCGTCCCGATGGAGCAGATCAACCTGCACTTCACCGGCGACTTCCACGCGATCACCAGCGCCAACAACACCTTGGCTGCGCTGATTGACAACCACATCCATCAGGGCAATGAGCTCAACATCGACCCGCGTCGTGTGACCTGGCAGCGCTGTGTGGACGTGAATGACCGCGTGCTGCGCAACGTGATCACCGGTCTCGGCGGCCCGACCTCGGGTGTTCCGGCAGAAACCGGCTTCACCATCACGGCTGCGTCCGAGATCATGGCGATCCTTGGCCTGGCCACTGACCTGGAGGACCTGAAGCGTCGCCTCGCAGCGATCACTATCGGTCTGACCTACGACGGCAAGCCGGTCACTGCCGGTGAGATCGGAGCACAGGGCGCGATGGCCGCTCTGCTGAAGGACGCTGTGAACCCGAACCTGGTGCAGACGCTCGGCGGCACTCCGGCGTTTATCCACGGCGGACCGTTTGCCAACATCGCACACGGCTGCAACACGCTCATCGCAACCCGCACGGCACTCGATTACGCCGACATCGTGCTCACGGAAGCCGGCTTCGGTTCTGACCTCGGTGCGGAGAAGTTCTTCGACATCAAGGCACGCTACGGTGATCTGGATGTCGCAGGTGCGGTGATCGTCTCTACGATCCGCTCGATCAAGCACCACGCCGGCATTGCCAAGGAAGACCTCAAGGCCGAAAACGTCGATGCGCTTGCAGAGGGCATCGTGAACCTGGAGCGCCACGTGGAAAACGTGCGCAAGTTCGGTGTCACCCCGGTGGTTGCGCTCAACCGTTTTGTCACCGACACCGAAGCCGAGCTCGACTTCTTGCGTAACTGGGCAGAGTCCAAGGGCATCGCGCTTGCCGACGCCAACGTGTGGGCCGAAGGCGGCGCCGGCGCCACCAAGCTCGCCGAGACCCTGTTGGCAAACCTCACCGAGGGCGCATCGCACCCGCTGTATGACCCGGCTGAGGGCGTGGAGAAGTCCATCGAGACCATCGCCAAGGAGATCTACCGGGCCGGCGAGGTGCAGTACTCCGCAGCAGCGCTGAAGGATCTAAAGATGCTGAAGGACAACGGCTTTGACACCCTGCCGGTCTGCGTGTCCAAGACGCAGTACTCCTTCTCCGACGACCCGACGGAGCTTGGCGCACCTGAGGGCCACACCCTGCACGTGCGTAACCTCATCCCGCGTACCGGCGCAGGTTTTGTCCTCGCACTGACTGGCGATGTGATGACCATGCCAGGCCTGCCGAAGAAGCCGGCTGCCAACAACATCGACGTCGACGAGAACGGCGTAGTCAGCGGACTGTTCTAGTCCTTCTCTGGGGCCGGCTCTTCCTCTGCGCGGGAGCCGGGCCAACCGGGATACTCGGGTGGTGTGCCACCAAACGCTGGACACAGCGACTGGAAGGCGCACCACCCGCAAAGCTTCGACTGCTGCGGGCGGAACGAGCCAGCTTTGCCGTCGGCCTCGATCTTCCACCACAACTCCGCGAGGTCGCGCTCGAAGTACTCCAGCTCCTCGCGTGAAGGGGTGAGGATCATTGAGTCCATCACCTTGAGGTACATCAGTTTCAGCTGGGTCGGAACGACGCCGAACAGGCGCCAATAGACCAGCGCGTAGAAGCGCATCTGAAACTGCGCGTCCTGGGAGTAGCGGGGTAGTGGCTTCTTGCCGGTCTTATAGTCGACAACACGTACCTCGCCGGTCTGCGCAATGTCCACTCGGTCGATGAAGCCGCGCACAGGAACCCCGTTGGGCAGTGTGAAATCGACCGGCATTTCTTGTGCGTGCGCGTCGAAACCGAGCGGGTTTTCCATGGTGAAGTAGCCACGCAGGAGCGTGCGGGCATCCACGAGCAGCTGGTAGTCGTCTTCGACGGGTTCGGCGCAGGTGGGGTCGTCGATACGCATTTGCTCCCACGTCGGCTTGAGCCGCTTCACGGCGGCGGGGTAGGTGCGCTCCTCGCGGGGCCAGGAAAACATCTCTTCCAGCACGGCGTGTACGAGCGTGCCTTTCACCTGCGCTTCCGTGGATGGTTCCGGCAGGCGGTCGATCGCGCGGAACCTGTATTGCAGCGGGCAGCGCTTGTAATCGGACGCGCGGGAGGGGGACAGGGCGAGTGGTCGTGGCGTATTGCTAGGAGTCATGGTGCCCAACATCTTAGAGTGGGGGTATGACACAGCCGTTCATCGATTTCATCAGCCAGAGTCCATCCGCTTATCACGCGGCGGAAAACGTCGCCACAAGCCTCGAGGCAGCAGGGTTTACTCGCCGGGCAGTGCTTGACGACGACGCCACACGCCCCGGCGGCCACCTCATCATCAGCGATGGCGCCGTGATTGCGTGGTGGGTCCCGGACAACCCCAACCCGCGGTTCCGTGTTGTCGGCTCGCACACGGACTCACCTGGCTTGATGGCCAAGCCGGACCCGGATGTGGTGCGCGAAGGCTTCCGCCAGGTTGCCGTCGAGGTCTACGGCGGGCCGATTCTGGCGAGCTGGTTTGATCGTGACCTCACCTTTGCGGGGCGAGTAGTGACCACCGACCGCAAGGAACACCTGGTGAACACGGGTGCGGTTGCGCGCGTTCCCAACTTGGCTATCCACCTCTACCGGGGTGACATGCCAGAGATCGACCGCCAGGTGCATACTCAGCCGATTCTGGGTGTGGACCGACCGTTGCTCGAGTTGGCGGCGGAGTCGGCGGGCATTGCTGCAGACGAGATCGTCGCGCACGAACTCATCACCGCAGACGCACAGCGCGGCGAGGTCATCGGTGATCTTCTGGCCGCTGGCCGCCTAGACAACCTGACCAGTGTGTGGGCGTCGCTCGAAGCGATGCTCGCAGCCAAGGACGACGCCCAGGACATCCTGGTGCTTGCGGCGTTTAACCATGAGGAGGTGGGCTCTGCATCCACCGCCGGAGCCGGCGGCCCAATGCTGGAGCGCGTCCTGACCAAGGTTGCGGCGGCATTCGGCGATCCGTCTGAAATCATCGCGAACTCCATCCAGGTTTCCGCCGACGCGGCACACGCGGTGCACCCGAACTATCCGGGCAAGCACGATCCGACGCACCACCCGCTGATCAACAAGGGCCCCGTGCTGAAGATCAACGCCAACCAGCGCTACGCGTCCAATGCCGCCACGGAGGCCGAGTGGATCCTGGCGTGCCGCGCTGCCGGCGTGCCGCACCAAACCTTTGTGGGCAATAACGCTGTGCCGTGCGGGTCGACGATTGGCCCGATTTCCTCGACGCGTCTGGGCCTTCCGACGGTCGATGTGGGTGTGCCGCTTTTGTCCATGCACTCCGCGCGCGAGCTGTGCGGAGTGGACGACATGGATTACTTCGTGCGCGCACTGTCGGCTTTTTACACCGGCGCACAGTAGGGCATACTTACCGGCATGTATTCGGGACCGTTCCAGCCAGGCGACAAGGTGCAGCTCACTGACGCGAAGCGCCGCCACTTCACCATCGAGCTCAAGGAGGGTGGTCAGTTCCACTCCCACAAGGGCATCGTCAGTCACGACGACATCATCGGTGCCGACGAGGGCACGGTGGTCAAGTCCACGCTGGGTTCGGACTACCTCTGCTTCCGCCACCTGCTGGTGGATCACGTGCTGTCCATGCCCCGCGGCGCCGCGGTGATCTACCCGAAGGATGCGGCCCAGATCCTCGTTGAGGGTGACATCTTCATGGGCGCACGCGTGCTGGAGGCGGGTGCCGGCTCCGGCGCGTTGACCATGTCGCTGCTGCGCGCGGTCGGACCCGAGGGGCACGTGTACTCCTACGAGATTCGCGACGACCACCTGGCGTTCGCCAAAGACAACGTCGCTGAATACTTCGGCGGCGAACCAGAATGGTGGACGCCTCGCCTCGGCGACTTCGGCGAGGTCACCCCGGAAGACCTCGACGGCCAGGTAGACCGCGTCATCTTGGACATGGTCGAGCCGTGGCACTTCATCGACACCGTGAAGAACGTGCTCATCCCAGGTGGTGTGTTCATGACGTACGTGGCCACCGTGCCACAGCTGATGAACATTATGGAGGCTATCCGCGAGGCGAAGTGCTTCACTGAGCCACGCGCCTGGGAGACCCTGCTGCGTGAGTGGAAGGTCGACGGCCTGGCCACGCGCCCTGAGCACCGCATGAACGCACACACCGCGTTTCTTGTCTGGACCCGCAGGCTCGCTGATGGTGTGACGCCGCCGCGCCCGCAGCGTAAGGCTCGTCGATAAGCACTTGCGTCCTATCGACGATAGGTAGGCTCGGATCCATGGTTGGACACATTGAAGACGATGCTTTCGGGCCGGAATTGCGCAACCTCAAGCGCGAGAATCAAGATTTGGGGGCGCGCAACAAGCGGCTTGCGGAGCTTCTGAAGTCCAGCCGCGACAAGCTCAATGACCTCTACGTCAAGGTCGAGGAGCTCGGCGAGCCCGCGTCCACCTACGGCATCTACCTCGCCCCGGGTACTCGCGATGGGGAAGCGGAGGTACACACGTCCGGTCGGCGGATGCGTCTGAAAATCTCGCCGCTGGTCGAGCCACAAGCCCTTGTACCGGGCACGCTTGTGCGCCTCGGCGAGGGGACCGTTGTAGTGGAAGCCTGCGGGTTTACCCCAACTGGCCAGATTGCCACAATGGTGGAACGCATCGGCACAGATCGCGCCGTGGTCGCCGATCAGCAGGGCGCGGAGTCGCTGGTCATGCTCGCCGAACCGCTACTCAAAACCACGCGTGCAGGCGATACGGTGCTGGTGAACTCATCCGCTGGTTACGCGTTTGAGCGCATCCAGAAAACCGAGGTCAACCAACTCTCGCTCGAAGAGGTCCCGGATGTGACCTACGAAGATATCGGCGGGCTGTCTTCCCAGATTGAGACGATCCAGGACTCCGTCGAGCTGCCGTTTTCCCACCCCGAGCTTTACGCCGCGTACGACCTCACCCCGCCGAAGGGCTTGTTGCTGTACGGCCCTCCGGGTTGCGGCAAGACGCTGATTGCAAAGGCTGTGGCGAACTCGTTGTCGCAGCGTATTGGCGACGGGGGACAGGCGCACTTCATCAACGTCAAAGGCCCCGAGCTGCTGAACAAGTTCGTCGGCGAGACCGAGCGTCGCATTCGCCTTATCTTCGAGCGCGCTCGCGAGCTCGCTTCTGAGGGCAACCCCGTCATCGTCTTCTTCGACGAGATGGAATCGATCTTCCGCACCCGCGGTTCCGGTGTTTCTTCCGACATGGAAACCACCGTGGTGCCGCAATTGCTGACTGAGATCGATGGCGTAGAGGACACCGCGAACGTTATCGTCATCGGCGCGACGAACCGCGAGGAACTCATCGACCCCGCAATCCTGCGCCCGGGTCGCCTCGACATCAAGGTCCGCGTGTCGCGGCCGAACAAGGAGGAGTCGAAGGACATCCTCGCGCGCTACCTCACTAAGAAGATCCCACTCGCGGCTCCTCGCAAAGAACTTATCGACGCAGCCGCTGCCGCTATGTTCGCCCCGCGCCCCTTCGTGCGCCTCGAACTTGTCGACGGCACCGCCGAGGTTTTGCACTACTCCGACTTCGTCTCTGGCGCTTTGATTGCCAACGTGGTGGATCGCGCGAAGAAGCTTGCGATCAAGGACCACCTCTCAGGTGTGTCTACCGCGGGTGTCACCGCTGATCACCTGCGCGAAGCAGTACGCGACGAGCAGGACGAAAGCGAAGACATGCCAAACACTGCGAACCCGGACGAGTGGGCGCGCATTACCGGCCGCCACGGCAAGCGCGTCGTCGCCGCAGAAGTCATCGGGTAGTAGTTATTCATTTTCCTCGATGAGTGCATTCTGCACCGATAACCCTTTTTCTAATCGGTCGATTCGCTCTTTGAGTACGCGGGCATTCGCGGGTGATTGAAGTAGAAAAGAGGTCTCGTTCATTGACTCGTATTCCGTGCTCGAGACAAAGTCGGCCCCCTTGCGAGACTCTGAGTAAGTCATGACTTTCATCATATGCGTCCGACAGTTTGGACGACGATCTCAACGGCATGGTCGAAGTCAGACGCGCTCAAGTGAGCAAAGCTCAGCAACAGCCCGTCGCCACCATTTGTCCACAATGCAGATTCATGGCCGGACTCGACGCCTGCCTCGAGCAGGCGTTGTTCAAACGCATCCCGTTCGTTTCGTGTGTCAAAACGCACCGTGAGGTCTGCGCCATCGCCGGGCGCGAGTTCGGCACCGTTGATTAACGGAACCAGTCGCTCGTTGAGTACTTTGCGTCGCTGTGCCAGCCCACGATGCACGGCGCGAGATGAGCGGCGAGCGACGCCGTCGTTAAGCAAGTATGCGATGGCACGCTGGGTGACCGAAGAAACTGGCATGCCGAGGACGCTGCGTACCTCGCGCAGCACTTCTGCGGTTGCTGGTGAGGCGACGACGTAGCCGGCCGCGAGTTCCCGGGAGAGCAGCGTGGAAAACGTGCCGAGGGTGAGCACGTCCGCGCGTGTGGCCAGCGAGGACAGCGCAGGCTGTGGGGAGATGCGGTAGCGCAGTTCGGTATTGAAGTCGTCTTCGATCACCACGGTTTCGGTGCGAGCCGCCCATTTCAGGAGCTCTACGCGGCGGGCGGCGGGCATGGCGCCGCCGAACGGGTAGAGGTGGGAGGGGGTTACCAGCAGAGCGTCCAGAGTGTCAGGGAGTTCGCTGACCACAATGCCCTCGTGGTCGGTTGAGCATTCCACGACCTCGTGGCCGCCGAGCGGGATCACTCGCCTCAGGCCTGGGTGTCCGGGGTCCTCCACGCCGACGCGCAGTGCGGCACCTAGCGCGTAGAGGATGCACATCAGCCCTTCGCGTGAGCCGCCGGTGACCACGATCTGATCCGGAGAAACGTGCATGCTGCGTGCAAGACGGAGGTGTTCAGCCACCGCGTGGCGTAGTTCCGGCTCGCCGGATTTATCCACCCCGCCACCGGGTTCCGCTGCGGCCTCCCGCCAGGCCTTACGCCACGCCGTGGGTTTGATCGTCCCGGCGCTGCCGGGGGAGGGCTTCAGCGAGATCCGGGTGCGGGGGATCTTGGGCGAGATGCCGGTTGTCAGGTCATTTTCGTGCACCGGCGCAACCGCTAGTTCGGGGTGGACCCGGGTCGGCGCGCCTTGCCGGGAGAGGAGGTACCCCTCGCCCTCGAGCTGGTCATATGCAGTGACGACGCTGCCGCGCGATACCCCGAGTTGCTCGGCTAGGGCGCGGGTAGACGGGATTGCGTCGTTAGGCGCAAGCGCACCGGTGGCGACGGCGTCGCGGATTCCCGCCGCGATTTGAGCGGGAATGGGTGTGGGGTGGTCGCGTGAGACGTCGAGAAGCATCAACTGGTCCAAAGAATCTAAATATAACTGGCTCTTGGAATCTACCAGTTAGCCGTGCAGACTGAGCGGTATGTCTGATGTAGAACAGTTGAACCAGAAGTTTCTTGGCGGCGTGATTATGGACGTCGTCACCCCAGAGCAGGCGAAGATCGCCGAAGACGCCGGCGCGGTCGCTGTGATGGCCCTCGAGCGCGTGCCTGCGGATATTCGCGCCCAGGGTGGTGTGGCTCGCATGTCGGATCCGGACCTGATCGAAGGCATTATCAACACCGTCGATATCCCGGTCATGGCCAAGGCCCGCATCGGCCACGCAGTTGAGGCGAAGATCCTCGAGCACCTGGGCGTGGACTACATCGACGAGTCCGAGGTGCTCAGCCCGGCGGACTACGTCAACCACATTGACAAGCGCGGTTTCAAGACGCCGTTCGTCTGTGGCGCGACCAACCTCGGCGAAGCACTGCGTCGCATCAACGAAGGTGCTTCCATGATCCGGTCCAAGGGCGAGGCTGGCACGGGTGACGTCTCGGAGGCCACCAAGCACATCCGCAAGATCACCAGCGAGATCGCTGGCCTGCAGGCGATCTGGGAGAACAACCGCGACGAGCTCTACGTGGCCGCCAAGGAGCTGCAGGCTCCGTACGACCTTGTAGCGTGGGTTGCCGAGAACGGCAAGTTACCAGTGCCGTTGCTTGTCGCCGGTGGCGTGTCCACTCCGGCTGATGCGGCCTTCATGATGGAGCTCGGCGCGGACGGCGTGTTTGTCGGCTCCGGCATCTTCAAGTCCGGCAACCCTGAGGCCCGCGCAAAGGCTGTGGTCAAAGCGACGCAGGACTGGAACGACATCGCAGTAGTCACCGAGGTGTCCCGGGGCCTGGGCGAAGCGATGGTGGGCATCAACGTCTCTGACCTGCCAGCACCGCACCGCCTGGCTGAGCGCGGCTGGTAACGCATTTATTCGTGCATCGACTAACCGGTTGAGAATGGCCATAGTTGTACGACCCTAAGTTCTCTGCGACTCGAACCTGTCAAACACATCGCCCCCAGGTCATGCGTGATACTTGGGGGCGAAGACTATTTCCTCATAACCACTCGAATTGGGCGGTCGAATCTATGTGTCTCTTCGAATTGCGAAAGCACTAGCACCGGCAGTGCGGAACTGCACCAGAAAGCTCGCAATCAGTACTAGCCCTGTAGTGCATAGGTGCTCCGGAGAGAACCACGGTCCAGCATCTAGAAGTACCGCAAAAGGCCATGGGGTGAAGTTGGTGAAGAATACCAACGGTGCATTACATGTAGCCCACAGCACAAATGTGGCAGCCACCCCCAGTGATTTTCCCCATTGTGTGATCATTATTCCACCTACAGCGAATATCAACACACTGTTGTTGATAATCAGTTCGCTCTCCGGGCTGACGGCGGGATCGGTCCCCGGCTCAAGATGATAAGCAACATTGCTCTGGATCGAGGCGAAATAGGCGACAATCACGACGACCATCGCACCAAAGGTTTGTCTAAATACTGATAACCACTGAGCCCGTCGTCTCCGCAGATCAATGTGAGGCATCGAAGGTGTTACAAGCACAACCGTGGTCAAAGCGAAAAGAAGCGAAACTAGCTCAACAGCTGTAATACCAAAGGTCTCAGTGGGACTACCTCCGACCTCAAACGTTATCCCACGAACTAAACGAATCATTACTCCGCAAAATGCCCCCAAAAGGCAAATGATGTGCCACGGGGTGGACAAGAGAATACTACGGATCGGCATCGGGCTACCTCTGAGTAACTAAACGATGGTCAATGGTTGACCTAGGACTCCTCCGTCAACATTTCCCATGTAGCTTGACAAGACACAATTGCTCTCCAGTTCTTCGCTATGTTTTTGTCAACCACGCTGTGGTCAAGGGAAGATAGCACGTCCTCCGGTGCTGGATCCGTCTCACCGCTGTCGGAAATGCTTTGGTAGAAAGCACCATTTTTCTCAACGCTCTTGGAATAAACACCAGTGCGCTTAGTGATATAGACCCCAACTCGGTCGATCACAAAGGCTCCTTCGGACGTCGGATCTGTACATGACCCGATTCCTAGCTCATCGAGAAGAAGCCCACTGATGTCTAGGCGCCGATCCTCGCCGGCGGTCGTAAAGTTTTGGTAACCGTGGTCCCCGGACTTGATCCGGTAAGCCGAATTGCTGGCGAGTTTCCTCGGTCTTACGCCGTCCGGTAAATATTCTTCGAGGGCGGAGATATCACGAGTCATTTGCTCAAGCCCGGGCTCATCGGCCGAATCCACACATATCTCTGACCCGCCCGACGAGAATGCGCAAGAGTCTCGATCGACGATCGCGACGGGACCTGCAGCTGCCTGCAACAGACCTGCAACACCGACAATCGCCGTAATAGCAATTACTCCGCTAAGACTAATGTTTTTCGAAGCACCAGCAGCCAACAAAAGAAGTCCACCAGCTACCAGTGCGAGGCAAACGCTTACACCCAAGGCAACTACCAGGTTTCGAGGCTCAGTGAGATCAGTCGGATCAACCGCCTGCAAAACAATTGGAGCGACTGCCCAAGTTTTGGCACTGTTAGCACCGAACGCGACAACAAAGTAGGTGACAATAACTGCAATCAATGGCGAGACAGCGGGATGAAACTTGCGAAAGGCAAGCGCAACGAAAGCGGACAGCGCAGCAACCGTGGAGAGAAAAACAGTGCTGACAGCGACTACCAGCAGAATCCAGACGGATCCATCTGCACTTTTAGCGATAGCATCGGTAAAAGCAGGAATAGCCCCAAGTGATATTGACGCGGCTGTAATTAATGCTGGGGCGAGGGTCAAGAATAGAACCTGCAGTTTTAGCGGGTATCGGCCAAGTGAGTTGGCAGTTCCCACGCGAGGAGAAGCTAACGCTGCCACGTTGTAGGAGACGATGACTGCTAGTCCAAAGCAGGATAAAGCAGTTGCATCTCGAAATGCCTCAGCGATATCCGCAGTTCGCGGATACGCAAATTGCATTTGTTTAGAGGTCACCCAAAAGGAAACCCCAACACCGAATACCACCTGAAGGACACCGAGCACCATGAGCACTGGTGAGCCAAATTTTCTAGTGATCATAAGCTGAAGTCCTGAATTAATGTTTCGATGCCACGTAAGCGAGGGCGCGTTCTAGGGGATCGGTTGACACCGAGGAAAAATTGTCTGCCGAAACAGCTTTTAACCGATTCCATTCTCCCTCGTACGCGATGCGACCGTTGTGGAGCGCAACCACGTTGTCAGCCACATGCTCGAGATCATCCTGCAGATGCGTGGAGAGAATGATTGTTGCGCTATCTTTGAGACGATTTAGGAGATGTCGCACCTCAATCCTCGCCTGCGGGTCAAGACCTGCGGTAGGTTCATCCAAAAATAGAATATCGGGCGAATGGATCAGGGAAGCTGCAATTCCAACGCGCCGAGTTTGTCCTCCAGACAGGTTGCTGACTCGGGAATTCTCAATCTCTGGGAGCTCGATCATCTCCAATACTTCCGGGATTCGTCGCAAATAGGCGCGTCTATCAAGCCCTGCAACCCAGCCTGCGTATGCAAGGGCGTCACGGCATGTCATAGTCGAGGCGAAACGTACATCTTGGGGTACATAGCCAATACGACGCCGATAGTTAACTAACGCTCTTCCTGCGATCTCCGTTCCATCGACCGAAAATCCACCTCGTGTCGGCTTTTCTATGGTGCACAGGAGACGTATCAACGTAGACTTTCCACTGCCGTTGCCGCCTATCAGGACCGAGAGACCCGGCGGGAACGTTACAGACACGTCTTTGACTGCTTCCGTAGTGCCAGTGCGTGACTTGAAAGTCTTGCTTAAGGAATTGGTGCGGATCAAGGAGCTTCCTTCCTATTTATCGGCAGGCCCCGGAGTTATCTCCACGCAACGAGTTTCCTGTGCTGCTGGCCACCCGGCCGTAGTAGCTTCCAGGTCCCTTGCATGCCCCAAAAGCTCGAACTATTTGATTGTTTACGCCCCTGACAGAACCAATGAGTGGGTCCGGTGCCCGAGGAATATCCTTGCGCAGCTCTAAGAAAAATTCAGCATTGTTCGCGCAGTTTTCCCGACCGCCTTGGATGCCCAGCCAATTTGTGGACTTGTCCCAACCGACATCCCAGACAACCAAACGGCAGGTTCCCGGCGCTCCACTTTCGCGGAAATCGTACGGAACAATCTCTGAAACATCGTCAGTCATCGATGTGGTGGGCGAATCGGACCACTGAGAAGGTTCCAAGGAGACGCCACTGCTTGGCGATGCGTCTGATATGGGCGAGAGGAATGACATACCAATTGCGGTTGCTGTCAGTATGGCGAAGATGTGGCGCCTTGAAGCTTGCATGTTCGTTACTCCTAAAAAGTTCGGAGGTGAAGCACCTCCATCAGAAACTTACAGGTGTACGGAATATAGCATGGATCACTACTGTGCGACAATAGCGACAATCATCACACTTTCCCCCAGCCTGTAGTCTGTTGAAGTGATGAGTAATAACCAATTGCGCTACATGGGTACCGAGACCGAATACGGCATCACTTGCCCCGATAATCCGCTGATCAGCCCGCTAGTTACCTCCACTCACGCGGTGGTGGCGTACGCGGCGTTGCGCACAAAAGCGCGTACGCGATGGGACTATGCCGAAGAAGCCCCGCTGAAAGACGCCCGTGGGTTCGATCTGCAGCGCTACCGCAGTGTGCCGGTAGTGGATGCGAATGCGATCGGGGTGGCAAACGTTGTTGTTGCTAATGGCGCGCGTTATTACGTTGACCACGGCCACCCGGAGTACTCCAGCCCGGAGTGCTCGAACGCCATGGACGCCATGATTTACGACGCAGCCGGCGATCACATTCTTAATGACGCCGCAGCTGACATCCGCCACCTGTGGGAAGAGCAAGTCTCCGTCCTGGCTAATCACGATCCGTGCCCGCCGCTGAAGTTCTACAAGAACAATGTCGATGGCAAGGGTCGCTCGTACGGCAGTCACGAGAATTACCTGTACTCGCGCCACACCAATTTTGAGCGGCTCACGCAGGCGTTGATTCCGTTCTTCGTCACTCGCCAGGTGATCATCGGCGCGGGACGCGTCGGAATCGGCCAGGCATCGGAGAAGCCTGGTTTCCAGATCTCGCAGCGCGCAGACTACTTCGAGCAGGAGATCTCGCTCGAGACGACGCTTAACCGCGGCATTGTGAATACCCGCGACGAGCCACATGCACCGGAGGAGGACTTCCGTCGCCTCCACGTCATCGTGGGCGATGCGAATATGAGTCAGTACTCGAACTTCCTCAAACTCGGTATGACGAAGTTGGTGCTCGACGCCATTGAGCAGGACGTGGACTTCTCAGACCTGCGACTGAAGGACCCCGTCGCGGAGATCCATGCGGTTAGCCACGATCCGGCACTGACGCACGAGCTTTCGCTTGTCGACGACACCACGCGCACCGCAATCTCCATCCTGCGGACCATCCGTGAGCGGTGTGCAGGCCTTGAGGGACTTGGGGTCGTCGATAAGCAAGTGCTCGAAATGTGGGGCGAGATTCTCGACGACTTGGAGCGCGATCCACTCTCGACGGCTGACCGGCTGGACTGGACCGCAAAGTGGTCGCTGATCCAGCGTTTCGAGCAGCGCGGCGCGACGATGGCGAAGCTGCAGGCGATTGACCTGCAGTACTCGGACATTGACCCGTCGCATTCGCTGTATCACGCGCTTGTCCGCAAGGGTGCGATGCACACGATGGTTGATGCGGAAACGATCAAACGCGCCGCCGCAGAACCGCCACGCGACACGCGAGCGTACTTCCGCGGCACTGCCGGCCAAAAGTTCGGCGAAAACCTGGTCGCCTCTAGCTGGCAGTCCATGCTGTTTTCTGTCGACGAGCAGCTCTACCGGGTCCCGCTCGACCTGCTTGGGGAGCACACCGCAGCCGACACCGAAGAACTCATCGCCCAATCCAACACGGTGTCCGACTTGCTGGCCGGACTGGGCTTGAAAACGAATAGGTAAAGGTAGGCTGATAGCCATGGCTACGCAACAGATGCACGCCGCAGGTGGCGGCGGTGAAGATAACGGTGACAACTTCGACGCATCGCAAGGCGCCGGTCAAGCCCAGATCAACACAACCGGTACGGATGATCTGCTGGACGAGATCGACGCGCTGCTGGACACCAACGCGGAGGAGTTTGTGAAGTCCTTCGTGCAAAAGGGCGGTCAGTAAACGCAATGGTGGCTGGGTACCCGCGGCGCATCATGGGCGTCGAAACAGAATTCGGCGTGGCTGCCTATGACGGTGCCCGCCAAGTGCTCACCCCGGAAGAGATCGCCAGGTACCTCTTCCGCCCGGTAGTAGCGCAGCACCGCAGTTCCAACGTGTATGTGGACAACGCTGCGCGTCTCTACCTGGATGTCGGATCGCACCCGGAATACGCGACGGCGGAGTGTGACTCGCTGTCCCAGCTCCTCGCGCACGATAAGGCGGGCGAGTGGATCTATGCGGATCTTGCAGAAACGGCTGACAAGGCCCTTGCGGCAGACGGCCTCGGCGGGTCGACCTATTTGTTTAAGAACAACGTGGACTCCCGTGGCAACTCCTATGGTGCACACGAGAACTACCTGGTCAGCCGCGAACTCGCGCTGAAGTCCTTCGGTCAGCAACTGCTGCCGTTTCTAATCACACGCCAGCTCATCTGCGGCGCCGGCAAGATCGCAGGCGACACATTCGTCATCTCGCAGCGCGCCGACCAGGTATGGGAGGGTGTGTCCTCTGCGACGACGCGCACCCGCCCGATCATCAACACCCGCGACGAACCGCATGGGGATTCGCACCGTTTCCGTCGCATGCACGTCATCGTCGGCGATTCCAACATGGCCGAGCCCACCTTTGCACTGAAGGTTGGCTCGATGCTGCTGGTCATCGAGATGCTCGAGGCAGGCTTTGACCTGCCCGACATGGAGCTCACAGACCCGATTGCGCATATCCGAGACATCGCAGCCGACCCGACCGGATCGACGCCACTCGACCTAGCTGCGGGTGGCACCGTGTCCGCCCTGGAGGTGCAGCGCACAACGCTTGAGGCTGCAAAGCGCTGGTTGGCGCAACGCCCAGACGAGGGTACGCCGAACGAGGAGATGGCCCGCGTCGTGGACCTGTGGGAGCGCACCCTCAATGCGATTGCGACACAGGATTTCTCCCAGGTAGATACAGAGATCGACTGGGTGATTAAGCGCAAACTGCTTGAGCAGTTCCGCGCCAAGCTCGGTTGTGGCTGGGACCACCCAAAACTCGCCCAGATCGACTTGACGTATCACGACATCAACCGCAAGCGCGGACTGTTCTACCTGCTGGAGCGCAAAGGTCTTGCCAAGCGCTGGATTACCGACGACGCGATCGCACAGGCTGTGGCGAACCCGCCTGAGACCACACGTGCCGCCATCCGCGGGAGGTTCCTCGCGGCAGTACGTGAGGCAGAGACGCCACACAACGTCGATTGGGTGCACCTGAAGGTCAACCGTCCGGAGCCGCGCACGATTGAGTTGCTCGACCCGTTTGCTAACACCAGCGCCGAAGCTGATGACCTCATCGACTACGTCAACGCTCACGCGGGGGAAGGGGAGTAGCGCATGGCCGACGATTCCGACATGATCATCCGCCAGGTCGGCCTCACCTTTGCACTGCTCAACTCACCCGAAAAGCGGGACGTCGCGTGGGTGCAGCGCCACGTCGACGGTTACGGGGGTCGCAGCCGTGACGCTGCAGGTCATCTCATCCGGCGTGACGTCGCAGAACTGCGCCGACTCTGGGTTCCCGCCCACTTTGTGGACGGGGAAGTGTGGGTCGATAAAGACCTCTACGAGCTGCCCCCGGTGGATCTCACCGCCGAGGAAGCATCCGTCGTCGGGCTAGCAGTTGATCTTTCCCAGCCAGGCTCGCTGGGTAGTTTCGCGCGTTCGGGATGGACGAAGCTCGCCGCGTCCGGTGCGACGCGGAACCTGGACGCTCCGACGTTGGTGTCGGTGTCCAACGATATTTTCCAACTCCGCCCAGAGACGTTGCGCGCCATCGTCGCGTGTGTGCGCAACAAACAGCGCATGTCCTTCGACTTTGTCCGCGCACCAGGCAAGGATCCTGAGCGTCGCGTGGTGGACCCGTGGGGCGTGGTGTCGCTGAACAACCGCGCCTACTTCGTCGGCTACGACATCGACCGCGGCGCCGAGCGCGTTTTCCGTGTGAAGAAAATTTCCCAGGTGAAACGTGTCAACGCTTCAGAGCCGTTCCACGAGCAAGAAGGCGAGCTCCAAAACATTGTGGAGGCATCGCTGCGAGGTGACCTGGTCGATGCCACCGTCACCGTTACCAATGGCGCCGGTGAAGAACTCGCGATGCGGGGCGAGCGTATCGACGACACCATCACGCTCACCTCCGTCGACCGCGATTGGGTCGTTCGCGCGATTGCCAGCATTGCGGGCAGCGTTATTGCGGTGGAGCCAGCTGGGGTACGGGAGGACGTCGTCAAGCTTCTGCGCTCTGTGACGGGAAAGGAGCCTCATGAGCACTGATCTGCAGCGTCAAGAGCGCGTGGTGCGTTTGCTCAACCTCGTTGCTTACGCATCCAACCACGCGGATCTGACGGTGATGGAAATCGCGCGAGACCTCGGCGCAGATCCACAGCAGGTGCGCGATGATCTCGACTTGCTGTACATGTCGGGAGTTGGCACCGGGCCGGGGGAGATGATCGAGCTTGAGCACTCTTGGAAGGGCGTGCGGATCATCGACGACCAAGGTTTGACCAAGCCGCTCCGCCTCACCCCAGTCGAGGCAAGCGCGCTGCTGGTGCTGCTCGATTCGTTAGAGACGATGCCTGGGCTTGTCGACGCACGCGCGGTCCGCTCCGCAGCCGACAAGATTCGCGCAGCGACAACCTCGAGTGGCATCGGCGATGCGGAGCACCCCACGACGTCGAGTGTTGCGTCCACTGTCGCCGACGCACTCTCTGCCAAGAAGCAACTTGAGGTGACGTATTACTCGGCAACCTCCGACACAACGAGTAAGCGAACAATCGAGCCGGCGAGCCTCTTCCATGAAGACGGCAACACGTACCTCCGCGCCGCAGATGCCGGCGAGATGAAGACGTTCAGGCTTGACCGAATCCGGGAAGCAGTGCTTCTCGACGAGCCGTCCACCGCCACGGACACCGACTTCGACAGCGCCGATCCCTTCGGGATGGCCCTGCAGGCGAAGGCTCGGCTGTTAATTCATCCGGACGCGACGTGGCTGGCGGACTACTGGGACATCGATATCGAAAGTGACGTAATTGACTCCGAAACGGGGTGGATTCCGGCCACCATGCACTACGGCAGCGGCGACTGGCTGATCCGGTTCTGCCTAGGTCAAGCCGACCGCGTACGCATCCAAGAGCCAGCGAAACTGGCTGCTGAACTCGAGGCGCGCGTGAATTCTGCGCTCGAGGCGTTAGACTAAGAGCCCTTACACGTCTGTTGTTGAAAGGAATGCAATGGCAAGCATCGGTTGGGCAGAAATTCTCATCTGTCTTTTTGTCGTGCTCCTGCTGTTCGGCGCGAACAAGCTGCCAGATCTCGCACGCTCCATGGGCCGCTCCGCCCGCATCTTCAAATCCGAGGTCAAGGAGATGAAGAACGAGAACGGTGAAGAGCAACCGAAGCAGCTGCACGAGATTGAATCTGCGACTGCCCAAGAGACCCGCAGCGCCGCGCAGGACGCCGATTTCTGGGAGCGCCCGGAGAACCAGCCGCGCTCCTAGGTGCGTCTGATGGCGAAGTTGGAAAAAAGAAGGAAAAACCCGACCGGCGAGATGTCGCTGGTTGAGCACCTTCAGGAGCTTCGGCGCCGCGTTATCGTGTCGCTCATCGCGATCACTATCGGTACGGTTGTCGGCTTTATTTGGTACCAGGTTGCACCTTGGCGGTTGATGCCGTTGGGTGAGATCATCCGTGGTCCTTACTGCAACCTTCCGCAGGAGTTGCGTGCCACCTTCACGGGTGATGGCGAATGTCGCCTGCTGGCTACGAGCCCGTTTGAGATGTTTATGTTGCGCCTGAAAGTTGGCGCGCTTGCCGGCCTGGTGCTGGCGTCCCCGGTCTGGCTGACACAGATCTGGAACTTCATCACACCAGGTCTGCACAAGAATGAACGTCGATACACGATGACGTTTGTCACCCTGGCTGTGTTTTTGTTCGTGCTTGGTGCCCTGTTGGCGTACTTCGTACTCGACGAGGGCCTGTACGTCCTGATGTCGATGGGGTCCGAGTTTCAGATCGCAGCTCTGACAGGCGAGCGGTACTACAACTTCCTGCTTTCTCTCATCGTGATCTTCGGCGTGAGTTTCGAGGTGCCGCTGATCATCATCATGCTCAACATCGTCGGCGTGCTGCGCTATGAGCAAGTGAAGGACAAGCGCCGCTTCATCATCGTGTTGATCTTCATCTTCGCGGCTGTGATGACGCCAGGTCAGGATCCGTTCTCGATGGTGGCACTGGCGATTTCGATCAACCTGCTTGTGGAGATCGCGTTCCAGTTCTGCCGTTTCAACGACCGCAAGCGCAAGCGTGAGCGCCCAGACTGGATGGACCTCGACGACGAACAAGCATCCGGTCCCATCGAAGCACCGACGCCGGTTGGGGCTGCGAGCCGGATTGGGTCGTCGACAAGCATCAAGGCTGCACCGATCGAACGACCACAACCTGTGCGCCGCGCGCCAGAGACGCGGCAGAACAGTTCGCCGCAAACCGCGCAGAAGCGGGGCTTCGAAAACGACATCGACTTTGGGGACGTACTGTAGGGGGCATGCTTTCCCCCGAGAACTCCACGCCGTTTCTGCAGGAATTCGCCGCAGCGAAGCCTTTCGATCTCGACGACTTCCAGATTGAGGCCTGCAAAGCCGTCGAGGAAGATCGTGGCGTGCTGGTTTGCGCGCCAACCGGCTCGGGCAAAACCATTGTTGGCGAGTTCGCCGTGTCCCTCGCCCTGCACCGTGGGACGAAGTGTTTCTACACCACGCCGATCAAGGCGCTGAGCAACCAGAAGTACAACGACCTCGTTGCCGAGCATGGCGAAGAGGCTGTCGGTCTGCTCACCGGGGACACCAGCATCAACGGCTCGGCTGAGATCGTCGTCATGACCACTGAGGTGCTTCGTAACATGCTCTACGCCGAGTCACCACAGTTGGATCGCCTGACCCATGTGGTGATGGATGAGATCCACTTTCTGGCAGATCGGGACCGTGGTGCCGTGTGGGAGGAGATCATCCTCAACTTGAGCGACTCGGTCAGCCTCATTGGTCTTTCAGCTACGGTGTCAAACTCCGAGGAGTTCGGCGAATGGCTGTCTACCGTCCGCGGTGACACCGAGGTGATCGTCTCGGAGCACCGCCCGATTCCGCTGAGCCAGTACATGATGGTGGGGCGCAAGATGTTCCCGCTGTTTGAACCTGGCATGGACGGTCGGGTGAACCGCTCCCTCGAGCACGCTATCGAGCGTATCGAGGCCGGCCACTCGAATGAGGGGCGCCGAGATTTCGAGGAGGGCCGTGGGTTCCGTTCGCGTTCCCGCAGTGGCCGTACTCGCGGCCAGGACAAAGTGCGTCCGGTTGGGCGCCCGGAGGTCGTCTCCGTACTGCAGGGCCAGGACATGCTGCCCGCTATCGTGTTCATCTTCTCCCGCGCCGGCTGCGACGGCGCACTGTTCCAGTGCCTGCGCTCCCGCAAGGAACTGACAACTCCGGAGGAACGCTCCGTAATCGAGCAGATTATCGACGACGGCGTGGACGGCATCCCCGACGAGGACCTTGAAGTGCTCAACTTCAAACAGTTGCGCACCGCCTGGATGCGAGGCTTTGCCTCCCACCACGCGGGTCTGCTGCCAGCGTTTAAGCACATCGTCGAGCAGCTTTTCGTTCGCGGCCTGGTCAAGGTCGTTTTTGCCACCGAAACGCTTGCGTTGGGCATCAACATGCCAGCGCGAACCGTGGTGCTGGAGAAGATGGTTAAGTTCAACGGCGAGGCACACGTCGATCTCACGCCCGGTCAGTACACACAACTGACCGGGCGTGCAGGTCGACGCGGCATCGACCACATTGGCAACGCCGTAGTGCAATGGGCACCGGCGCTGGACCCCCATGCGGTTGCCGGGTTGGCCTCGACCCGCACATACCCGCTGATTTCGCAATTTCAGCCTGGCTACAACATGGCCATCAACATGCTGGCCATGAATGGGTTCGACGATTCGATTCGGCTTATCGAGCAGTCCTTCGCCCAGTTCCAAACGGACCGCTCCGTGGTGGGCGAGGTCCGTGACATTGAGCGCCTGCAGTCTAAAGTGCGGACGTTGCGCGAGAAGTTGGAGCGCGACATCTCCGCGTTCGCGCCGCCGTCCGAAGACCCGGCTGCAGAGCTTGTGGAGTACTCGAGGTTGCGTCGAGACCTCAACGATGCAGAGAAGAAGGCGCGCCGCGAAGCCATCGAGAACCGTCACGCGGAGACGGTGAAAATCCTTGCCCGCCTTCAAGTCGGCGAGGTGATCGCGCTGCCAGGCAAGCGGAAGCCGGAATTGGCCGCTGTGGTGCAACCCGCGGCGAAGCAGCACGACCCGCGTCCCTGGGTGACCACGGAGCGCGGCTGGTCGGCGCGTATCGACGCCGCCTCGTTCCGCAACCCACCCATGGTCGTCGGCCGCATCAAGGTGCCACGTCATATGCAGCAACAGCCACGAAAACACGCACGCAAGGTGGCTGACATGCTGCACCGTGGCCACTTCAACGCGCCGAAGCGACTGCGTGAGAAGGCAAGAACCCGTCCGAACAAGCAGGTGCTGGCGCTGCAAGCGGCGCTACGCAACCACCCGGTTCATCACTGGCCAACCCACGACCGCGAGCTTCTTGCCAGAACGGCCGAAGACATCGTGCGCGACGAACGCAAACTTGCCTCACTTGAACGCCGGGTCGACTCGTCGACTGATTCCCTCGGCCGAACCTTTGAGCGCATCATCGGGCTGCTCACGGAGATGGACTACGTCGAACTTGTCGACGGCGAACCCCACGTCACCGACGAGGGCGAGCGTCTGTCGCGCATCCACAACGTCTCAGACCTTCTGGTCGCGCAGTGCCTCAAGCGAGGTATCTGGGACGAGTTAGATCCAGCGGAACTCGCCGGTGTCGCTTCCATGGTGGTGTTTGAGAACCGCCGTGCGACCCAGGGTTCGCCGGAGGCGGCAACCGACGCGATGGCTGACGCTATGAACGACACCATGCGCATATACGGAGAACTCGTGGCTGATGAGCAACGCCACCAGCTCCCCGTGACCCGCCTGCCGGACGCTGGCTTCAGCCTGTCGATGCATCAGTGGACCGCAGGCGCACCCTTAGGCTATTGCCTTGCAGCTGCGGCAGAATCCGGTGCGGAACTCACACCTGGCGACTTTGTGCGCTGGTGCCGCCAAGTCATTGACCTGCTTGAGCAGATTAAGAAGACTGGGTACTCGGACCAGATCCGCGACAACGCCAACCGTGCAGTCGATGCGATCCGACGCGGTGTGGTGGCTATCGGTAACTAGCAGGCAACAGGGACACGGTGGCGATTCGCAGGTTACGGTTCATCGGATCCATGATGAGCGACTGCACTGCGAACAGCTTGCCGTGTGCAAAGACCGGCCCGCCAGAGTCTCCTTTGATCGCCGGGGGAGAGGCGTAGACTAAGCCCGCGGGGCGGATACGCGTGGCAAAGGACCGTGACGCGGAAAACGGCAGCTTGCCCAGGTAGAGGCCTGGCTTTCCCTGAGGAGTTTTCGCACGTCCGCCGAAGCCAACCGTCAGCGTCGATGCGCCGATCTTCGGAGGAGCCCCAATCTCAAGCAGCGGAGCCGATGAGCGTTCGGTGAGCCTTGCCAATGCAATATCAGTACCGGGAATCGGTGCGGCGGATTTGAGGCGGTACGTGGTGTCGTCGATACGCACACGCACCTTCGATTCATCCACACCGCGAAAGAAATGCGCACACGTGAGCACCGTATCGGGCGTGATCAGCGCGCCTGAACAGTAACTACGTCCAGGCATACTGATGCGGGCGATTGATCGTGCGAGGGATTCAGACACAGCAGCGATGGTATCGATCTACCATGGCCAGCATGACGTTTGATGCAAGTGTGTACGCGAAGCGCCGACAAATGGCTGCCGACTTGGTAAAGCAACGTGGCTTGAGCGGATTGGTGATCGGGACTGGTGCAGAGTTTGCCTACCTCACCGGCTCCTGGGCGTCCTCCCACGAACGCCTCACCGCCCTCGTCATCTCGGCCGATGGCGCGCGTGTCGTCGCACCGATGACAGACCTGCTTTCGTTGGGGCTCGACGGCGCGGACGACGTCGAGGTGATCGGCTGGCGCGATGGTGAGAACCCGTACCGCCTCGTTGCTGACTCGCTTCCGGATGGCCCGGTCGGTCTCGGCTCCTCTTTGACCGCCGACCACGTGTTCGTACTGCAGGCCCTGCTGCCACGTACAGATCTGGCTGCTACCGCGGTTGCAGAGTTGTTCATGATCAAAGATGACGCTGAGCTCGAACAGCTTGAGGCCGCAGGTAGAGCGATCGACCGCGTTCACGAGCGTGCTGCGGAATTACTACAGCCGGGTCGCACCGAACGAGAAATTGCCGAAGAACTCAACGCACTCATTTTGGAAGAGCACGAAACGGTGGCGTTCGTCATCGTCGGTTCTGGTCCCAACGGCTCGAACCCGCATCACGACTTCTCAGACCGTGTGCTCGAGGAGGGCGACCCCGTGGTCGTAGACCTGGGCGGTGTGCTGCCATCTGGCTACCAATCGGACTGCACCCGTACTCACATCGTGGGTGGTAGGAACAAGGCGAAGCCAGACTTCCTGGAGGCGTACGACGAGCTTCAGCGCGCATTCCAGGCGGCCTGCGACGCAGCCCGCCCCGGCATTACCGCAGGGGAGCTCGACGCCGTCGCACGAGGCGTACTGGAGGAGGCCGGCTACGGCGAGTGGTTTACCCACCGTCTTGGACACGGTATCGGATTGTCGGGCCATGAGCAGCCGTTCATCATCGCAGGTAGCGACGTCATCTTGCGCGAGGGAATGGCCTTTTCCATCGAGCCGGGCATCTATAAGCCAGGTGAGTGGGGCATGCGCATCGAAGACATCGTGACGCTGACGGCTACCGGCATGAAGACCTTCAACACCACTCGTCGCGACCTGGATGCAGCGCGTGGATAACCCCGGAACAGTGCTCCTGCTCGGTGCTCGCAGCGACATCGGCGGCGAGATCGCTGTGCGCATCTGCAGTGGTCGTGAAGTTATACTCGCAGCGCGTGGTAGCGACGGCCTCGATGACGTGAAACGTCGTTTGCTTGCAGCGGGCGCGACTGTTGTCCGAGCCGTTAATTTTGACGCTACCAACCTCGACTCGCATCGCCGCATCGTCCGCGAGGCGGGGGAGGTCACGTCCGCCATCGTGGCCTTCGGCATTTTGGGCGATCAGGAACTAGCAGAGCGCGATGAACGCGAGGCCGCTCGCATTGCCACGGTGGACTACGTGGCACAGGTCAACATGCTCACCGTCCTTGCCGACGAAATGGCACGCGGCGAGATCTTCGCCTTTTCTTCCATCGCGGGCTGGCGGGCACGGCGTGCGAATTATGTCTATGGCTCGACCAAGGCAGGCCTCGACGCGTTTTGCCAAGGACTCTCCGACAAACTCCATGGGACAGGCCTGAACCTGATACTGGCGCGCCCGGGCTTTGTCATCGGTGCAATGACTGAGGGCATGAAACCAGCGATCATGTCTGTGACCCCGGATGTCGTTGCAGATGCTGTCGTTGAGGCCGCAGTCAAGGGACGGAGCACGACAGTGTGGATTCCGCGTCGCCTTACCGTTTTGGCCACGATTATGCGCTTGGTTCCACGTCCAATCTGGCGTCACATGCCGAGGTAGCCATGGCGTCGTTGCTCCTTCCTCGTGTGCGCTCACTTGTCGGGCTCGGCCTTGACTTAGTTCGTCCTGCTCAACGAACCGGGCCAGACTTCGGCCGAGCTACCTGGCTTATGGGCGTGACGCCGGGGTCCCTTCTCGAGGCCGTACAGATCCGACCAGTAGGGGCAAGCGGGCTGTTGAACCCCTCAGACTCCTGGCGAATCGAATACGCCACGAGCGATACTCAAGGCCGGATCTTGTCCGCGACAGGCGCAGTGTTTCGCTCTCGTACGCCGTGGATGGGGAAAGGTGAACGGCCCACGATCGCGTTTGCGCCATCGACGCAGGGCGTTGCACGGCGTTGCGACCCGTCATATTCCTGCACCGTGGGCATCGGACCACGTATCAAGCCCATAGACTTGATCGCCGCGTATGAACAACCCGTAATCAACTTGTTCCTTGCAGCCGGCGCCGACGTAGTCATCACCGACTACCCACGCGACCCCGGGGACGATGTGGAGCTCTATTGCGACCACGTTGCGGCAGCACGCTCCCTCGCCGATGCCGTGCGCGCCAGCACCAACCTCGGCGTAGGAACAGCCAAACTCGGTCTGTGGGGTTTCTCCCAGGGCGGGGGAGCCGCCGCAGCGTGGCTCGAGGAACCTGAGTACGCACCCGATCTCCAACTGCTGGCAGCTGTGGTCGCAGCTCCGCCAGTGGACATGGTCAGCATGCTCCATCACGTCGATGGCGCGCTTGCCTCCGTAGTGATCCTCTACGCGGTCGCGGGCCTCATGGCCAGCGACGACGCAATTGCTGCCGAGATTGCTCCGCACTTGAGCCCAAGAGGTGTTGCGGCCATTGCGAACGGGGCGCGCACGTGTGCTTTAGGGGCGGTGCTGCATCGCCCGTGGTCGCATACTCGCTCTTGGACGAGGACCGGAGTGAGCATGGCATCGCTTCTCGACGACCTCCCGTTGACCAGCAGCCACCTTGATGCAACACGCCTAGGCACCAAACGCCCGCTAGGTATTCCGATTCGTCTGTGGAGTTCGCCATACGACGACCTTGTCCCGCACTCAGATGTCTCAGCCTTGGCAGAGAGTTGGGGAGTGGAGTTCCTCTCACGTACGGCCAAGCGTATCCGTGGCAGGACTGGCACGAACCACTTCGGCCCATATTTTCTCTACGCTGCAACTGACGTGGGTTGGTTGCTCGATCGGCTCAACGGGTAGTCTCTGGCCTATGCCTGTGCTCCTGTTGTCCTACTTCGTTGTTGAAGCGATCGCGTTCTTTCTCGTCGCCAAGTGGATTGGTGTCGGATGGGCGCTGTTGGCAATTTTCGCACTGATGATCTTCGGCGGCTTTGCCGCCAGCATGTCGCTTCGCAGTGAACTTACGCAGATGGCTCGTGGGCGAACCAGCCTTGGCAAGTTGGCTGGCGACTCCGCGCTGTTGATGGCGGGTTGGGCGCTAAGTCTCGTCCCTGGTTTCGTGAGCTCGGTCATCGGCCTGCTATTAGTGTTCGGTCCGACACGAGCAATCGCGCGTCGTTCGATGACCAAACGCGCCCGTCGCGGCATGGAAGACCTCGGCGCGCGCCTCTACGAGGCCACCCCGATGTCGCAGTTCACCACCTCCTACGGTTCGTTTACCAATCCCAATCAGCCCTATCCGCAGAAAGGAGCGGATGCTGACGACGTCGTTATTGATGCCGACGAGTTGGAGGAATGGTTCCGCAACAGCGGCAATGAGCCGGGGGAGAAGTAGGTGACGGCCCTTACCCGCTTCCTCCGGTTCGTACTCGCGGCCTGCTCTGGCTGGCTGGTGTTCTTCTCGTACGAACCGCACGGACACTGGTTCTCCGCCATCGTCGGCATATCCGTGTTTTATCTTGCGCTCATGCCATGGCAACGCTGGCCGGGTACTGATCGTCCTTCCGCAGCCTTCGGCGGCCTACTGGGCTTTACGCAGGCTGCGTTTTGCTACCTCTACCTGCTGCCGTGGATCGGGGAGTTTGTCGGCGCAATGCCGTATGTCGCTTTGTCGATCTTCCTCGCGCTCTACGGCATCGCTATAGGTGTGTTTGGTGTGATCGTCGCGCGTTGGCGCTTTGGCTTCCTCGCGTTTGCGCTGATCTACCTTACGGTTGAGTTTTGCCGCTCGTCGTTTCCTTTCGGCGGGTTTAGCTGGGTACGCCTGGCGTGGGGGCAAATCAATGGTCCACTAGCTGCTCTCGCACCTTGGGGTGGTCCGGCGCTGATCTCAATTGCGGTGGCGCTGGCAGGGGCAGGTCTCACCGTGGCCATCCTGCAGCGTGGGACGCAACGCTGGGCCGGCCTTGTAGCCGCAGTACTGCCCCTCGGTCTCGGCGCCGTGGCGCAGATCGGGGTCAATACCCCTGCCTCGACAGTGGGGGAGGCGACGGTTGCTGCTGTGCAGGGCAACGTCCCGCGCATGGGGCTTGATTTCAACGCACAGCGCCGCGCGGTGCTGGCCAACCACGTCAACGAAACTCTTGCGCTTCGCGACGACCTCCGCGCGCAAAACATGGATGTCGACGCCGTTTTCTGGCCAGAGAATTCCTCTGACGTCAATCCGTTCACCGACTCGGAAGCACGAGCGCTTATCGACGTCGCCGTGCGCGGCATCGACGCACCGTTGCTCGTTGGCACACTCACACGAGACGACGTTGGCTCCCGCAACACCATGGTCGTCTTCGACCCAAAAGATGGGCCAGGGGAGTTCCACCACAAGCGGTTCCTCCAGCCGTTCGGCGAGTACATGCCCATGCGTGACTTTTTCCGGAGGTTCTCCGACATGGTTGACCTGGCTGGCGACTTCAAACCTGGTGACGGCAACGGCGTGGTGCACCTCGGCAACATCGCAGTCGGTGTGGCGACTTGCTACGAGGTGGCGGAGGACGAGGCCTACCGGATGGCGATTCGCAACGGCGCCCAGTTGCTCAGCACACCGACGAACAACGCCACGTTTGGGTTCACCGGCATGACGTATCAACAATTGGCGATGAGCCGCATGCGTGCACTGGAGACCGATCGCGCAGTGGTTGTTGTAGCCACCTCGGGTGTCTCCGCCATCGTCCATCCCGACGGCTCAGTATCGCAGCAGACGGAAATCTTCACGGCAGATCATCTCGTCGAAAAGCTGCCGCTGCGCGATTCTGTCACCCCGGCTGTGCGATTTGGAAAGATTCTGGAGTGGTTGCTTGTCGCGGCAGGGATCATGCTGATGGCTGTGGCAGGCGTTTCCGCACGTACCCGGGCGCACGGGTATGCTGCACCAAGGAATAAATAAGTGTGACAACGAGGAGACGTAGCACCGTGGCGAATACAACCCTGGTGATTATCCCGACCTACAACGAAGTGGAAAACATCCCGCTTATCGTTGGACGCGTGCTGGATGCCAACAAGGATGTGGACGTCCTTGTGGTCGATGACAACTCGCCTGACGGCACCGGAGCAAAGGCTGACGAGCTCGCAGCTACTCATGATGAAGTTCACGTGCTCCACCGCACCGGCAAAGACGGCCTGCTGGCTGCGTACCGTGCCGGCTTCGAATGGGCCCTTGAGCGCGAGTACGAGGTCATCGTTCAAATGGATGCAGACGGCTCGCATGCCCCTGAGGAACTCGTGCGTTTGCTCGACGCAGTAGCCAACGGCGCAGATCTGGCAATCGGTTCGCGCTACGTCGACGGTGGGGAAGTAAAGAACTGGCCGCGCAGCCGCTACCTGCTGTCCAAGCTGGGCAATGAGTACATCTCGATCGCGCTTGGCGACGATGTCAAGGACATGACCGCTGGCTACCGCGCGTTCCGCCGCGAAGTCTTGGAAGATCTCGACCTGGATGCGCTGTCCAACAAGGGCTACATCTTCCAAGTGGAGATTGCCCACAAGGTCGCAGACGCTGGATTCGGGGTTGTTGAAGTCCCCATCACTTTTGAAGACCGCAAGCTTGGCGAGTCGAAGCTGGATGCAAGCTTCGCTGCCGCATCGTTTGCGGAGGTAACCAAGTGGGGAGCGAAGGAAAAGGCTTCCTTCGTGGGCAACCTGGCGAGCGAAACCTGGCGACAGATTGAGTACGCTGCCGCCAACTCAAAGCTTGCAGATCTTCCAAATCGTGCGGCCAAGGCTCCGTCGCAGGTAGCTGACTTGGCTAACGAGGTTGCTTCCTTGACCAAGTACGAGCTCTCCGGCAAGAACCTGGATAGGGTTGGCCGTCGCGTAGCTGAAGGTGCCCAGACGGCAAAAGACCTGACGACGGAAACCGTGCGTCAGGTCCTTCACGTATTCAATTCCGGTTCGAAGTAGGGAATTAGCCTTCCTTCTGCGCGGCCTGCTCCTTAGCGAGCCGGGCCGCAGTGCGACGGCGCTTCCGGAGCTGCTCTAAGCGCTCCTCAAGCAGCACGTCAAGCTCCTCAATGCTGCGACGTTCCAGCAGCATGTCCCAGTGGGTACGCGGCGGCTTCGTCGGCTTCGACTCGACACCTTCGCCCTCCATGAGCGTGCCGGTCTGACCGTTCTTGCATATCCACTCTTCGGGGATCTCAGCCTCATCGGCGAACGGAACCTCAAACACCTCACCATTGGGTGTTTGGTACTTCGCCATGCGACGCGGCGCGAGATCATGGTCGCGGTCAGTTTCGTAGCTCACGGCACCCATGCGGCTACCGCGTAGCACTCGATCAGCCATGTTGTCTCCATCCTTGTCGTCGTTATTGCCCGGTTGCCCAGCAATCGCTCAAGTATAACGGTCCACTAATTCGTTTTGTTCCCTGACCTCACCCAGGCTTGACACCTGTAATAGACTTGCCGCCGTGAAGATCAGGAAGCGGAGAATAAACGAGACTACAAACGTTTGCGCGTGGTGCGGTAAAGAGATTGAAATCAACCAGGGGCGTGGCCGCAAGCGGAAATATTGCAGTTCTTCGTGCAAGCAGCGTGCGTATGAGCAGCGCACACTCCTTGCAGGTACGACCGTGGACCCTGACGCTGTGATTCTGAGCCGTCAGCGCGTCGCAGAGATCCGCGATCGACTTTACGAGTTGCGCTGTGCCGCTGAGGATATCCAAACTGCAGCGGCCGAAGGCGCGACGGCGGACGAGTTGCATTCGTTGTGTGACGAATTAGTAGGCTTGGTCCAGAAACTCGAAAAACTGAGGTGAGGTACGTGAAGACCAGCTCCCGTAATACGAAGCTGCTTATGATCGCAGTTTTAGCCTTTGCCATTCTGGCGCTTGCAGTGGCGTTCATCCCGTTGGGAAGGACGCTGTTTTTTAGTCACGGTGTCAAAACTGAGGGTATCGACGAGTCCAGCCTGAAATCCGCCACAACGGAAATTGACGGCGTCTGGGAGGTAACAAACAAGCCTGGACCCAACCAAACGTCTGCAGGCTTCACATTCGCCGAGGTGCTGCCAGGTGATCGCCGGACTACGTCAGGCTCGACACAAGGCGTTCGCGGTAGCGTGACTATCGAGGCGGGCACGCTGAAGGCTGGCGAGATTGTCGTCGACATGACAAACATTCGTACCGACTCTGATGTCCGCGATGAAAGCGTCCGCCGCAAGATTTTCCATACGGACGATTTTCCGGAGGCAAAGTTCGTTGTCGCCGAGCCAGTGGACCTCAGCAGCGTGCCAGAGGACGGGACGATGGGCACCGTAGACCTGACGGGCGATATGACGATCCACGGCGAGACGAACACGATCACGCAGACATTCAATGTCGCGCGCTCGGGCGATCAGCTGCTCGTCGCAGCAGACATTCCGATCAACCGCGAGGACTACGGAGTGAAGACTCCGGAGCTGGTGGCCGCAAAGATCGCCGAGGACGGCGAAATTAACGTCCGCCTGGATATGCGGAAGTAGCCCTATATAACGTCACCTGACGTTATGTAAAGGATATTTGTCCGATAATGTACATTATGTCAAGTAACATTTGGTGACACCACGGCGTAATCTGTCCCCATGGCAAAGCTCCTCTCTCCCGATCCCCGCAGGATCCCCAAGCCGGTTTACGACGATTCCTACCCGGACGCTGTCAGTGAGCAATTCACTGGCGGCTCCGACCCGGAACTCGTCGCGGCGCTCGCAGCAATCGTCGGCTCGGACAATGTTCACTCACGCGTCTCAGATCTCGTGCGTTACGCGTCAGACGCCTCTCCGTACCGCGACATCCCGTCCGTGGTCGTTCAGCCACGTAACGCGCAAGACCTTTCCGCTCTGATGCGCTATGCCCGCCGCGCAGGCCGGACGCTGACGTTCCGCGCCGCCGGGACGTCGCTTAACGGCCAGGCTATGACGAACGACATCCTCGTCGATGTGAAGACCCACTTCGCCGGCATGGAGGTCCTCGACGGCGGCAAACGCCTTCGTACGTTGCCGGGCGTTGTGCTTGGCGACGCTCAAGCGGTCCTGCGACGCCACGGCTACATGCTTGGACCCGATCCCGGCTCGACCGCATCTGCGTGTATCGGTGGCGTCCTCGCTGACAATGCCGGCGGCATGCGCTGCAAGATTGAGCGTGATTCCTTCCACACCATCGATCAGGCTGAGTTTGTATTAACGTCTGGCGAGATCGTCGATACGCGCAAAGGCGACGACGCCTTCCGCAAACAGTGCCCTGAACTGCACAAACAACTCTCTGATTTCCGTGATCGATTGCGTGCCAACGAGACGCTGGTCGCTCGCCTGCGCGCAAAGTTCTCCATCCGCAACACCAACGGCTTGCGCATCGATGCATTCTTGGACGAGGACGAGCCGGTCCGTATCCTCATGCGCTTGCTCGTCGGCTCCGAAGGCATCCTCGGCGTGTTTACCGAGGCTGAAATTCGCACCATCGAGTTGCCAAAGAAAAAGGCTGTGACCTGGGTGGTTGTCCCCGACATCACTGATGCTGCCAACTGTGTTTCACAGCTTGTCGACGCCGGGGCTGAAGCCTGCGAGCTGCTCGTCTCCGATGTCATGCGCGGTTCAGTTGGCCAATTTAGTGCTGCTCCTGCTGAATGGGCAGATATTGACCAGTCCACCGCTGCCCTACTCCTCGAGGTCGGTGGCACCACCGAAGACGAGCTTCAGCAGGCCATTGCCGCCGCCGAGGCCGTGCTTGAGGGCGCGGAGCTGCTGGCACCGCTGCACTTTGAGACCGACCCAAAGAAGCAAAACGCCATGTGGCAGCTGCGTAACGGCCTGTTTGGCCTGATCGGGCAAAACCGCCCGCAAGGCGCCGCGCTGATTACTGAGGACGTGTGCTTCCCACCTGCGCAGGTCGGCGAAGGCGCTGCTGAACTCATGGAGTTGCTCCGGCGCTACGGCTACCCCGAAGGCGTGATGGGACACGCACCCTACGGGAACCTGCACTTCTTTATCACCCCGGACTTCTCCAACCCTGAGGAGCTCGGGAAGTACTCGCGCTTCCTTGACGAGCTGGTTGAGTTGGTCGTCGACAAGTACGACGGCTCGATGAAGGCTGAGCACGGTACCGGTATCAACATGGCGCCGTTCGTGCGCCATGAATGGGGCGACGAAATCTGGAACCTGTTCTGGGAGGTCAAGGAGATGCTTGACCCGGACATCATCCTCGCGCCGGACGTGAAGTTGACTCGCCAGTCGGACATCCACCTGCAGCGCTTCAAGTCCTTTCCCAAGGTCGAGCAGGAGATCAATATGTGCGTCGAGTGCGGCTTCTGCGAGCCGGTATGCCCGTCACGCCACGTCACTGTGACTCCACGTCAACGTATTGTGCTGCGCCGTGAGATGGCGCGTCAGCCGGAAGGCTCAGAGGTCTTGGGGGCGCTGCGCGAGCAATACCAGTACGACGCGATCGACATGTGCGCTGCCGACGGAACCTGCGCTATCCCCTGCCCTGTTGGCATTGATACCGGCAAGGTAATGAAGCAACTGCGCGCAGCTCAGGCAACACCTGCAGAGAAGCGTGTCGCAACTGGGATCGCGAAGGGATACGGCGCGGTCGAGGCGTTGGGCCGTACTGCGGTATCTGGCGTCAATATTCTCGGGCCTGCGCTAGCCAATGCTGTCACCCAGGTTGGACGTGCACTCATCTCGCCCGAGCGCCTCCCCTCTGTGCCAGGGCCCATGCCGCACAAGGCACCACAGATGCCGGAAACCTCGCGCAGCGGTGCCGCAGCTGTCTACTTCCCTGCCTGTGTAAACCGTATCTTCGGCCAACCTGCTGGTTCCGCTGATCAGATTGCTGTGCCGCAGGCGGTTGTTGAACTCGGCCGACGAAGCGGAGCACCTGTGTGGATCCCGGAAAACGTTGACGGCGGTTGCTGTGGCATGCCGTTTTCTTCGAAGGGATTCGACGATGCATACCGTGCGAAGGCACTCGACCTGCTGGAGCGCATGTGGCAGTGGTCAGAGCAAGGCGCACTGCCTGTGATCATCGATGCAGCCTCGTGCACCCATACCGTGGTGGATTCCATGCCGGAGGTACTCTCCCCTGCTGATCTTGAACGTTTCGAGGCGATTCGCGTTCTTGACCTGGTGCAGTGGCTCGACGAAGAGATCATGGAGCACCTGCCCATCACTCAGGACCAGGGGCGTATTGCTGTCCACCCGCCATGCTCCGGTCAGCACCTTGGTACCACGGAAGCGCTCATGCGTGTCGCAGCTGCGTGTGGCGATGCGGAAGTGCCCGCTGGGGCGGCCTGCTGTGGCACAGCTGGCGATCGTGTGATGTTGCACCCTGAGCTGGTTGAGTCGGCGACTCGCGAGGAACGCGAGGGGCTCAATCGTGGCAATTATGCACGCTTCGTGTCAGCAAACCGCACCTGCGAGATGGGCCTACAGATGGTGGCCGGAAAGCCATTTGAGTCGATTGCAGTACTGGTCGAGCGTGCATCCCGACCGGAGGTCACGTTAGCCTAGCGACGGCCTCCGCGGTGGCGCTGCACCATCGTGACCTGCGCGAGGTCCAGCATTTCCAATCGTGCAAGGGCTTCGCGCAGGGCTAGCTGCCAAGTCCACATTCTGCGGAATACAACGTCGTAGCCATCCGCTGCGGCGTCGCGTAAGTGGGCGTCGAAGGCCATTCGCTGCAGCCTCAGCGATGCTGCGAGGTGTTCAGGTGCGGTTGTCACCGCAGTCACGCGCAATGCAGTGTGCTTATCGACGATCCGGGCAACGTCATCGCAACTCACAACGTTCATCCGTGGCCACGCATAACCGGCGGTTGAGGCCAACGCTGTCGCTGCACTCCGGGAATAGTTGTTCGTGCGGACAATTGTTTGCAGCACTACCTTGCCGCCCTGTGCGAGCATCTGTTCCGCAGATGCGAGATACGCGACCTGCTCCGGGTGCGGCATGTTCTCAAACGCCTGCATGCTCACTACTGCGTCGTACACCCCGCGACGCTGCCGTGCCAACGCTTCGATTTCGGCTGGGGAATCCAACACGTCAATGCGTGCAGCACCTTCAGCGCCACTGAGGATCAACTGTTCTTCATGACTTTTTCTCACGCGGGCGTCAAAGGTAACCACATCCAGGGTGCAGCGTCGATCAAGTGCTTCCGCAGCCACCGCTCCTCCACTGCACGGCATCTCAAGCAAATGTGTGCTGGGCCCGGCAGCGGCGGCGTCGAGAAGCATCGAAATGCTCCTGCGTTGCGCATCAGCTAGGTCATCGCGATGAGCGTCAAGTGGAGCGCCGATTTCGGTGACGTCGACGAAGTGGTGCCCTGGCTCGTTTCCTCGCCCTGCCCCCGGAGTGTGGGACTTCATCCGCGTGCGCTGAGTCGTCGGCACACCCGTGCCAAAGTGTCCCTGTGCATGCGTTGCGGTGCCACCATCAAAATGCTGCACCAGATCCGGAGGTAGCTCCCCGATCACCCCAAGGGGTGTGCGACCGTGCTTCGGAGCAGACACGCGTGCTGGTGACGGCCTGTACCCCGCACCGATCAGCGCCTGGAGTGCATCTACAAGCCCTTCGGACGTCGAGGTCACCCACTCGCCTGCCATATAACTTTCAGCAAGGCCAGTCCACCCACGCGCAGCGATACGCTCAAACATGTCCGCGGATTCCACGGTGAGCGCTGCATCGTCTCCTTCTAGAGCAAGTTCTGCTTTCGCACAGGCACGAGCAAATGTCGCCTCAGCGATCTTCGTGCGCAGCGCTCCTCCACGGGCCCTGGGTACCGCAGCAACAGCCGGCCAGGCCGCGGCGTCGATGGAACTTTTGCGTGCGCGGGAGATATCGGCCATTTCACAAATGCTAGTGGCCAAGAACCTGCTTCTGCGGTACGCCACGGCTCAGATAAAATGCGGCGCGTACTATATAGGCGTTGCACATATAAAAATTCAACCGAGGAGAGATATTTATGGCCTCTACGGTCATTCGCCCAGACGGAAACCGCCATCATGTTGTCATCATCGGCGCTGGCTTCGGTGGCGTCAACGCAGCCAAGGAACTTGCGGATGCTGATGTCGATGTGACCCTGATCAACAGCACCAACCACCACCTTTTCCCGCCACTGCTCTACCAGGTGGCAACCGGCCTGATGTCCTCGGGCGAGATCACCGGTGACATCCGTCAGATGTTTGCTAACCAGCAGAACGTCCGCGTCGTTCGTGGCACTGTTGAGACCATCGACGTCAAGGGCAAGACCGTCACCTCTGTTGAAAGCGGCAAGGAGTACACCTTCGGCTACGACTCCCTCATCGTCGCCGCTGGTGCTGGCCAGTCCTACTTTGGCAACGACCACTTCGCCGAGTTCGCGCCGGGCCTGAAGACCCTGGACCACGCGTTTGAGATCCGCGCACGCCTCATTGCAGCATTCGAGCGTGCAGAACTTGCGGAAACCGCAGAAGAGCGCGATCGCGCTCTGACCTTCGTCATCGTTGGTGCTGGCCCGACCGGCGTCGAGCTTGCTGGCCAGGTTGCGGAGATGGCGCACCGTGCCTTCACCTCGGGCCGATACTCCTTCAGCACCGAGCAGTCGAAGATTTACCTGCTTGATGGCGCACCGCAGGTGCTGCCTCCATTTGGCAAGCGCCTGGGCAAAAAGGCACAGCGTGAGCTTGAAAAGGCCGGCGTCACCGTGATCCTCAACGCCATGGTGACCAACGTTGATGCGGACTCTGTCACCTACAAGGACATGAAGACCGAACAGGAAACCACGATCCAGACTCCGACCAAGATCTGGTCCGCTGGTGTTGCGGCTTCCCCGCTGGGCAAGCAGATCGCAGACCAGATCGGTGTTGAAGCGGACCGTGCCGGCAAGGTTGCTGTTAACGCGGACCTTTCCGTCGGCGACGAGCCCAACGTCTTCATCGTTGGCGACATGATGAATCGCGACCGTCTGCCAGGTGTGGCCCAGGTTGCAATCCAGTCCGGCGCTTATGTCGGCAAGGTCATCAAGAACCAAGTCGAGCACGATATCGCTCCGGAGGATCGCGCTCCGTTCGAGTACTTCGACAAGGGCTCCATGGCGATCATCAACCGCTTCAATGCTGTGGTGAAGATGGGCAAGGTCGAGATCACCGGCTTCATCGGCTGGCTGATGTGGCTTGGCGTCCACATGTCCTTCCTCACCGGCCGCCGTAACCGCATTGTGGCTGCCAACGAGTGGACGATTAACGCGTTCTCCCGCACCCGCCACAACCTGGCTGTCACCGAAGGCCAGCTGGAGAACATCCACCTGGAAAACGGCGAAAAGTAAGCGTTCATAGCGCTCCAACTTCCCCGGTTCTTCGCTCTCAACGAGCGCAGGACCGGGGTTTTTGCTACTCTCCACCCCCGAAGACTTTGTGTGACCAACACCACGCCAAACGTATTACCTATAGTCGGAGAACTTCTTTATACTCATAGGTAAGCGGCAAGCGCTTTAAAGAGACTGTGTTTGGGAATGGGTAAGCGCAGCCGCATGAAGACCACTAGTTATCTATGTGAAAGATCGTGCAACTGTGACTGTTTCTACAGAGCCGCAAATCCAGAACAAGGCGTGGGAAGGTTTCACGCCAGGACCGTGGACCGAGCACATCGATGTCCGCGACTTTGTTCAGCGCAATTACACCCCGTACGACGGGGACGCATCCTTCCTCGAAGGCGCAACCGACAAGACACTGCGCCTCTGGGACTACCTGGATAAGAATTACCTCGCCGTTGAGCGCGAGCGTCGCGTCTATGACGTTGACACTGACACTCCGGCCGATATCGACGCCTTCAAGCCCGGATACATCTCCGAGGATGATGACGTGATCGTCGGTCTGCAGACTGATACCCCGACCAAGCGTGCCATGATGCCTAACGGTGGCTGGCGCATGGTTGAGCAGGCCATCAAGGAGGCCGGCAAAGAGGTCAACCCGGAGGTGAAGAAGATCTTCACCCACTACCGCAAGACCCACAACGATGCCGTCTTCGACATCTACACCCCTCGTATCCGCGCAGCACGCTCGTCCCACATCGTCACGGGCCTGCCGGACGCCTACGGCCGTGGACGCATCATCGGTGATTACCGTCGTGTGGCGCTATACGGCGTTGACTACCTCATCGAGCAAAAGCAGCTGGCCAAGGATGCGTCTTTGGAGAAGGGCTTCTCCGAGCACTGGGCCCGCTACCGCGAGGAACACGCCGAGCAGATCAAGGCGCTCAAGAAGCTCAAGAAGATGGCTGAAGACTACGGCTTCGACATCTCCGGCCCGGCAACCAACGCCAAGGAAGCCGTGCAGTGGACCTACTTCGGCTACCTTGCCTCCGTAAAGAGCCAGGACGGCGCCGCAATGTCCATTGGTCGCCTCTCCCCGTTCTTGGACGCATACTTCGAGCGTGACCTAGCCAACGGCACCTTGACCGAGGTTGAGGCGCAGGAGATCATCGACGCGCTCGTCATCAAGCTGCGCATCGTGCGCTTCCTCCGTACAGAGGACTACGACCAGATCTTCTCTGGTGACCCGTACTGGGCAACCTGGACCGACGCTGGTTTCTCTGAGGACGGCCGCCACCAGGTCACCAAGACCGCGTTCCGTCTGCTGCAGACGCTGCGCAACCTGGGTCCTGCTCCGGAGCCGAACATCACCATCTTCTGGGATCCGGCGCTGCCGGAGGGCTACAAGGAGTTCTGCGCCGCGATCTCCATCGAGACCTCTTCGTTGCAATACGAGTCTGACAAGCAGATCCGTGACCAGTGGGGCGACGACGCCGCTATTGCGTGCTGTGTCTCTCCGATGCAGGTTGGCAAGCAGATGCAGTTCTTCGGCGCACGCGTTAACGCTGCGAAGGCACTGCTCTACGCCATGAACGGTGGTCGTGACGAAGTTACCGGCAAGCAGATTACTGACGGTGACCACAAGCCGATCGAGGGCGATGGCCCACTCGACTTCGACGAGGTCTGGCAGAAGTACGAGGAGATGCTCGACTGGGTTATCGGTACCTACGTCGAGGCTCTGAACATCATCCACTACTGCCACGACCGCTACGCCTACGAGTCCATCGAAATGGCGCTGCACGACTCTGACATCGTTCGCACCATGGGCTGCGGCATTGCTGGTCTGTCCATCGTCGCTGACTCCCTGTCCGCGATTAAGTACGCGAAGGTCACCCCGGTTCGTGATGAGACCGGTTTGATCGTCGACTACATCACGGAAGGCGATTTCCCGTTCTACGGCAACGATGACGACCGCGCCGACGACATCGCTGCAACCGTTGTTCACACCGTGATGCAGAAGATCAAGGCGATCCCGATGTACCGCGACGCTATTCCGACCCAGTCGGTGTTGACGATTACCTCGAATGTCGTCTACGGCAAGGCAACCGGTTCCTTCCCGTCCGGTCACAAGGCCGGCACCCCGTTCGCACCAGGCGCTAACCCGGAGAACGGTGCAGACAATCACGGCATGGTCGCTTCGATGCTGTCCGTGGGCAAGCTCGACTACAACGACGCATTGGACGGCATTTCGCTGACCAACACGATCACCCCGTCGGGTCTGGGCCGTAACAAGGAAGAGCAGATCACCAACCTGGTTGGTGTTCTCGACGCCGGCTTCATCATGGACAACGCCGACGCGGTCATTAACCCCGCCTAATCAGACTTTCCCACTCACCTATTCACTCCGAAGGAGACGACAACATGACCACCCCTACTTTCGACGAGCGCCTCGCTTCCATGAAGGCTTCCCGTTCCGCAAACAACATGGACTCTGGCCTGTACCACGCCAACATCAACGTGCTTGACGAGTCCACGCTTGAGGATGCAATGGAGCACCCAGAGAACTACCCGAACCTCACTGTTCGTGTCTCTGGCTACGCCGTGAACTTCGTGAAGCTGACCAAGGAGCAGCAGCGCGACGTCATCTCTCGTACCTTCCACCAGGGCGCGTAGTTTATGGCCCAAGACGGAACGAGCGGCGTCGTCACGCTATCGCCTGAAGCAGGCGAGCGCGTGCGCGGCGTCGCTGCCGGTTTAGGCGGACTTTCCACCGACGACCTTGAGATCACTCGCCCAGAGTTGTTTGAGGCTCGCCGTACTGGCGAGATCGGCCTCATCCACTCTTGGGAACTGGTCACTGCCGTCGACGGACCGGGCACCCGTATGACGATTTTCTTGTCGGGCTGCCCACTGCGGTGCAAGTACTGCCACAATCCGGACACGATGGAAATGAAGGAAGGCACACTCGAGCGTATCGACGACGTCGTGCGCCGCGTACTGCGATACAAGCCTGTCTTTAACGCTTCCGGTGGCGGGCTGACCCTTTCAGGCGGCGAACCGCTGTTTCAGATCGCGTTTACACGACGACTGCTCAAGGCAGTGCATGACGCTGGTGTGCACACCACAATCGACACTTCTGGTTACCTTGGTGCACGCTTGACCGACGAGGACCTGGACAATATTGATTTGTTCCTCCTCGACGTTAAGTCCGGCGATCCGGACACGTACGAAAATGTCACCGCGCGCCAGCTGCAGCCGACAATCGATTTCGGTGACCGACTGCATGAGAAAGGCAAACCAGTTTGGATTCGCTTTGTCGTTGTCCCCGGCTTGACTGACGCCGAGGAAAATGTGCAAAAGGTTGCCGATATCGTTGCACGCTGGAAAGGCACCGTGGAGCGTGTGGAAGTGCTTCCTTTCCACAACATGGGTGCCGACAAGTGGGACAAGATTGGCCTCGACTACGAGTTGCAGGACGTCACTCCCCCGTCCGCAGAGTCCGTTGAGCATGTGCGATCAATCTTCCGCTCGCGTGGTTTGACGGTGTTTTAACCCGGGGTATCACCCCCGTTAGACATTAAGGCGCGCACGCGTAATATCACTTTCGGTATTCGTGCGCGCCTTTTGCGTGCCTATTCATTACAGGGCGACCTCTCATACGGCAAGCCCCACAAGCGTGAAAGGGGGCTAAAGCTATGCCGCCACGTATTTCAATTCCAGGACAGCGTCCTAAGAAGGTGCAGCCCCCGTCTGTGAACCAAATCCCGGTGCCTGTCGAGCGTCAGATCGACTTTTGCCGCGTTTTTGTCGACGGCAAACGCCAGCCGGGAAATGTGCGCATGACTCACGCACTTGAGGTGGCAGAACGCTACGACAACGCTTTCGTATGGCTGTCTCTGAAAGAGCCCACAACGGAGCAAATGGAACGCATCGCCGAGGTCTTCGATATTGAGGACCTGGTTGTGGACGATGTTGTCGCAGCACATCAGCGACCGAAGGTTGAACGCCACGACGAGCAGTTGTTCCTGGTTGTGCGTTCAGTGTCGTATCGTGACGACGAAGAGGTGTCGGACGCCCGTGAAATCATTTCCACCGGCGAAGTACAGATGATTATCGGCGAGAAGTTTGCCATCACGATTCGCCATAATGTCCGTCTCCCTGACCTCACCAACAAGCTCGAGGACGAAGAAGAGCTAGCGCTGCTCGGGCCTTCTGCTGTGGCGTGGGCGGTATCTGACTATCTGGTAGACAACTACCTGAAGGTCGCGGATTTCCTCGAAAGCGACGTCGACGAGCTGGAAAACGAAGTGTTTACGCCACGTCGCACGATCAACATTGACAAGATCTACACCTACAAGCGTGAGATTTTGGAGATGCGTCACGCGATCGACCCACTGTCGCCAGCGCTTCGCAACGGGTTGACGAACAACAAGGACTTTATGCGTAAGGCTCTGCGTACCTACTTCCGCGACGTCCAAGATAACTCCACGATCGTCAGCGACCGTCTTTCAGGCTTCGACGAACGTCTCACGTCCCTGCTGGACGCGTCGGTAGCGAAGATTACGATGCAGCAGAACTCTGACATGCGTACGATTTCGGCCGTTGTGGGCATGGCGGCGGTGCCGACGTTGGTTGCCGGAATCTACGGCATGAACTTCGAAGTCATGCCAGAGCTTGGCTGGCGTTACGGCTACCCCGCTGCACTTCTCGCAATGTTCATTGCTATCTCGGTGATGTGGTGGTGGTTCCGCAAGAACCACTGGCTTTAATCAGCCACTATTTGCTCAGGATCATCAGTTTGAGGTTGGTCACAGCGACCAACTTCTCCTCGCAGTACATGTTCACGCGCCACAGGTGGGTGCGGGCACCGATGTGGACCGGCTCCGCGGTGGCGTCGATACGCTGCCCCGCGCGCACGCTGCCCAGAAGGTCGGTGGAGTTGCTCATCCCCACTGCAGGCTGTGCGCTAGCTGCCACCGCCGCAATTGACCCCATGGTTTCACCGATTGCACAGTAGACACCGCCGTTGACGATGCCGGTTGGCTGCAGATGCTCCTCAGTTGCAACGAGGTGTGCATCCATCCGGTCTTTTGAGCAGTAATCCAGCACTAGCCCGAGTCGTTGGGCGAAATCAACGTTGAGGCTGTTGATCACAGCGAGTTCTTCTTCGCTCAACGGCGTGTCAAGCACTTCGTTGTACAGGCGAAAATCGAATTCTAGGTTCATGCTCGTCGATGATACGGATGATCTGTCCTCAGCCACGTAGAATTCGCACTATGACTGCAGATGCTTCAGAACCTCTTGCTCAAATCGGTGTCGTCGGTATGGCAGTAATGGGCTCAAACCTTGCCCGTAATTTTGCATCGAAGGGCCATACCGTCGCTATTTACAACCGCTCACCAGAGAAGACGCGGGCGGTTATCAACGAGTATGGCCATGAGGGAAACTTCATCGCCGCCGAGACCATCGAGGACTTTGTCGCATCTCTGCAGCGCCCCCGCAAGGCAGTGATCATGGTGCAGGCCGGTGCAGCAACTGATGCGGTCATCGAACAGCTCGCTGATGCGATGGAAGACGGTGACATCATCATCGACGGTGGCAATGCCCTGTTCACCGACACGATTCGCCGTGAACGTGAGATGGCCAAGCGCAATCGCCATTTTGTCGGCGCGGGTATTTCCGGCGGTGAAGAAGGTGCATTGCGTGGCCCGTCGATTATGCCGGGTGGCCCAGTCGAATCCTGGGAGACACTTGGACCACTCCTCGAAGACATTGCTGCAAAGGTCGATGGCACCCCGTGCGTGACCCACATTGGCCCGGACGGCGCTGGCCACTTTGTCAAGATGGTGCACAACGGCATCGAGTACGCCGACATGCAGGTCATCGGCGAGGCGTACCACCTGCTGCGTTACGCAGCAGGCCTGGAGCCTGCGGAGATCGCCGACATTTTCACTGAATGGAACAAGGGCGATCTGGATTCCTACCTCATCGAAATCACCGCGGAGGTGCTTCGCCAGGTCGACGCCCGCACCGGAAAACCGTTTATCGACGTCATCGTGGACGCTGCCGGCCAAAAAGGCACCGGACGGTGGACCGTCAAGGAGGCACTGGATCTTGGTGTACCGACCACAGCTATCGGTGAGGCAGTGTTTGCCCGCGCGCTGTCGTCGGCACTTGCCCAGCGCGAGGCTGCGACGGAAGCCGAACTTCCGGCGGGCGAGTTGAGTACCCTCGAAGCACTTGGCGTGGAGAAGACTGCGTTTATCGACGATGTCCGCCGAGCCCTGTACGCCTCCAAGTTGGTCGCCTACGCGCAAGGTTTCGACGAGATTAACGCTGGGTCCGCCGAGCACAACTGGGATATCAAACCGGGCGATCTCGCACGTATTTGGCGCGGTGGCTGCATCATTCGTGCGAAGTTCCTCGACCGCATTACCGAGGCCTACGAAAACGATCCGAATCTCCCGTCGTTGTTGCTCGATCCGTACTTCACCGGAGAACTGCAAAAGGGCCTGGTAGACGCATGGCGCCGTGTGGTTGTCGTCGCTACGCAGCTTGGACTCCCAGTGCCGGTGTTCGCTTCCTCGTTGTCCTACTACGACTCGCTGCGTGCCAAGCGGCTGCCAGCAGCACTGATCCAGGGACAGCGCGACTTCTTTGGTGCACACACCTACCGCCGCGTGGACATGGAAGGCACGTTCCACACCACCTGGTCCGGCGAGCGGGAAGAGTTGAGCTACTAAAACAACGACGCGCGTACACTGATCTGAATGACTACATTCGCCGACCTCGGCCTACCCCGTGAAATCGTCGCCACGCTGAAAAAGCAGGGCATCACGGAGCCCTTCCCTATCCAAGAGGCGGCTATCCCCGATGCCCTTGCGGGCCGTGATGTTCTCGGGCGGGGTCCAACAGGCTCGGGCAAAACGTTTACGTTCGGTTTGCCTATGCTTGCCCGTCTCGTTGGAGCCCCATCACGCCCGGGTCACCCGCGAGCGCTCGTGCTTGCGCCGACGCGTGAACTTGCAACGCAGATTCGCGAGCGTCTCGACGACTCCGCTGCCGCCCTCGGCCTACGCGTCCTCGATGTTGTCGGTGGCGTGAACATCAATAACCACATTCGTGTGTTGGCCTCCCCAGTCGATCTCCTTGTGGCTACCCCAGGCCGCGCCGAGGATCTCATCAACCAGAAGAAACTCTTCCTGGATAAGGTGGAGGTCACTGCTCTGGACGAAGCCGACCAGATGGCCGACATGGGTTTTTTGCCACAAGTTCGCAAGCTGCTCGACCGCACTCCCAAAAACGGCCAGCGTTTGCTGTTTTCCGCCACACTGGATGGCGACGTGCAAAAGCTCATCGACCGCTACATGCACAACCCAGTGACGCACTCCACTGCGCCGGTGGAGGCCGCTGTGGACACCATGGAGCATTTCCGACTTTTGGTCGGTGGCCGTGAGCAACGCAATGAGATCGCGATGCAGATCGCCGCACGTGACGGCAAGACCATCATGTTTATGCGCACGAAACACGGTGTTGACCGTCAGGTGAAGAAGCTGCGACGTGTCGGCATCAATGCCCAGGGGTTGCACGGCGATAAAACCCAAGGGGCGCGTACGCGTGCCTTAGACGGCTTCAGCGACGGCACCACCCCGGTGCTCGTCGCTACTGATATTGCCGCACGCGGTATCGATGTCGACGACGTCTCGCTTGTCGTCCACGTCGATCCGCCAGCCGAGCACAAGGCGTATTTGCACCGCGCAGGGCGCACCGCCCGTGCTGGCACGTCCGGCACAGTGGTCACGCTCGTCATGGACGAGCAAGCTAAGGAAGTCGCGCAACTGATGCGCAAGGCAGGCGTGAAGGCTCCGGAGGTCAGAGTGGCTCCAATGTCGGAGTCGTTGGTTACGATTACAGGAGCACGTGTCGCAGATGGAAAGCCACTGCCTCCGCCGGGGGCTCCGAAGCAGGCTCCCCGTGGTGGTGGCGGGCAAGGTTCCCGCGCTGGGCGTCGGTCGTCGCAACGATCGAGCCGCGCTGGACGTTCCCGTTCTACACGTGGGCAACGCGGCAACTCGCAGGGTCGTCGTGGAGAGAACAAACGAAGGAGTAACGGCCGCTAAGGCGCAGATCAACACACATGGACATATTCATATCCATACTTTCTCTTCTGGCGTTCGTATTGCTGACAGCCTCTACCGGGTTGTTCGTCGCAATCGAGTTCGCCATGACGGGGCTCGAGCGCTCCACAATCGATGCCCACGTTAAACAACGCGGGGATGCTACAGCCCGCGCTATCGCGCGTGATCACGCGAATCTTTCGTTCGTCCTCTCAGGCGCCCAGCTCGGCATTACGGTGACGACGCTGGCGGCAGGTTTCCTTGCCGAGCCTGTACTCGGTAAGTTCTTCACCCCTGCGTTGGAGGCCGTCGGACTTAGTGCGTCGGCCTCAACCACTGTCGCACTTATTTTGGCCCTTGTCATCGCAACGTTTTTGTCGATGGTTTTCGGCGAGCTTGTACCGAAAAACATGGCTATTACGGACCCGCTGGCAACAGCTCGCGTGGTCGTGCCACCAGTGCACTGGTTTAACACGGCGATGAAGCCGTTTATCAACCTTCTCAATACCTCCGCTAACTGGATTGTGCGCAAAATGGGTATCGAGCCTGCCGACGAGCTTGCCTCGGCCCGCTCTTCTCAGGAGCTTGGCGCCATGGTGCGTTCGTCGGCAGAGGCTGGTGGTTTGGATGCTGAGACCGCTGCAGTGATCGACCGATCACTGCGCTTCGGCGAGACCACAGCTGAAGAGGTGATGACGCCCCGTTCCACCATCGACTCCCTCGACGCGGAGGATACTGTTGTCGACCTGATCGCACTTGCTCGCGAAACTGGGCGTTCGCGTTTCCCAGTGCGGCGTGGCGATCTCGACGACACCCTCGGAGTCGTCCACATCAAGGACGCATTCTCCGTGCCACCCGACGAGCGTGCGACCACACAACTTGCCACGCTTGCCCGGCGTGTCCCAATCGTCCCGGGCACGCTGGACGGCGATTCCGTGCTGAACCGGGTGCGCTCTGCTGGTTCGCAGGTCGTGCTTGTTGCCGATGAATACGGTGGCACCATGGGCCTGGTTACCATCGAAGACCTCGTTGAGGAGATTCTTGGCGAGGTGTACGACGAATACGATGACCGCGAAAGCGAAAAGGACTTTGTCCGTTACGGCACCTCATGGGAGGTTTCCGGGCTCGTGCGTCTCGACGAGCTCGAAGAGCGCCTCGCCTACACAGCACCCGACGGCCCCTACGAGACGTTGGGCGGTCTGATCATGGCAACACTCGGTCGCATCCCGAAGGTTGGCGACGAGGTCGTCCTGCGCGAAACGTTCGGTTCGCTGCAGGAGGAGTTCCAATCGGCAGGCGCCGGATCATGGCTTGCCCAGGTCACCGCAATGGACGGCCGCCGTGTGGATAAAGCGATGCTGCGCCCGATTACCCCTGAGGAGGCCGACCGATGAGTATCTGGCTCGCTGTTGTCCTGATTGTCGCCCTCCTCGCTGCTAACGCATTCTTTGTTGGAGCCGAGTTCGCTCTCGTATCCTCGCGCCGCGACCGTCTCGAGTCACTCCAGGCCCAAGGCAAAACCAAAGCCCAGGACGTGATGTACGCAACCGAGCACCTTTCCATCTACTTGGCTGGTGCGCAGTTCGGCATTACTGTGGCCTCGCTGATATTGGGCAAGGTTGCCGAGCCGGCGATTGCAAAATATCTGGAGGAGCCGTTCCTCGCGCTGGGTGTACCGGCAGATATTCTGCATCCAATTTCGTTCGTTATTGCGCTTGCATTCATTTCTTTCCTGCACATTTTGTTCGGCGAGATGGTGCCGAAGAGTATTGCCATCGCGGGGCCTGAGCAATCCGCAATGTGGCTGACCAGACCGATGACGGTTTGGATGAAGCTAACCCGCCCCGTGCTGGAAGCACTTAACTGGGTGGCTCGTAAGACATTAGCTGCGTTCGGTATCCAACAGCGCGACGAGTTGGATTCCACTGTCGACCAGGAGCAGTTAGCCACAATGATTCAGGAGTCTCGCAAAGAGGGGCTCCTGGATGCCGAGGAAACTGTCCGTTTGGCAAAGGCGTTGCGTCAGGATTCCCGCAGCCTCAACGAGGTGCTCATCCCGCTTGTAGAGGTAAAGACGATCCCCTACGACCCGCGCGGCATCCGTCTTTCGATCATCGAGCAGGCAGTGCAAGACACCGGTTTTTCACGCTTCCCGGTACTGATCAGCACTGGATCCCTGGCGGGCTACCTGCATGTGAAGGACATTCTGGACTTGATGGAGACAGATGAGAAGGATCCACGCGTGCCGCTTTCACGCATTCGACCGCTCATCACAGTCGACGGCCACGAGTCAATGGACGACGCTCTTACTTTGCTGCACCGACGTTCAGCGCACATGGCGGCAGTGCATGAGAACGGCCGCCTCGTCGGGATCGTCGCCCTCGAAGACCTCATCGAGGAATACGTGGGTACGGTGTCGGACTGGACACACGAAAACGAATAGTTAGCGTGCGTATGACCACAACCCTGCAACCTGAGGAATATCTCGCACGCATACACGAGCACGAGCAGCGTGCGGCTCCTTGGGCGGACGCCCGTGCGGCTCGGCGTGCGCATGGCGAGTACCACCCAGTATGGGACTTCCTCTTTGAGTACTACCCCGTTCGCCCATCGCATTTGAAGCGCTGGCATCCAGGGGTTGGGATCGCTCTCGCGCAGGCTGCGGATACACCGCAAGCGTCTTGGCGCGACTACGTCACAGCACCTGACGGAACCGTGTCCTTGAATCTAGGCCTTTTCCTCCAGCATCGACGCAATGATGTGGAGATGGTTGGCCGGCTGCTGCGTGCCGTCGATACGCGTCCTGCTCACTTTGATTGCTTCGGCATGCACGAGTGGGCGATGGTGTATAAGACCGGCCACCCACGTCACGATTTGCCACTTCGCCTTGGAGCAGAGGGCACCAACGGCGTGGTTGAGTCTCACCACATCAAGTGCTCACATTATGACGCGTTTCGTTTCTTCACCCCTGCAGCGCGTCCGCTGAATCTGACTGTTCTTACTCGCGAGTCTCAGCCTGATCACGACCAGGCTGGCTGTGTACATGTCAGCATGGATCTGTACAAGTGGGCGTTGAAGTTAGGACCGCTGGTACCTGGCGAGCTTTTCCTGGATTGCTTTGAGCTTGCGGCACGGGCTCGGCGCTTGGATATGGAAGCGTCGCCATACGACTGCCGAGAGTTGGGCTTTGATGTTGTCGCGGTAGAAACCGCTGAAGGTAAAGCGGAATACGTTGCGCGTCAACGGGCATTGGCTCAAGCCGCTGCTCCACTGCGCGCCAGGCTTGTCGCGACCGTAGAAGCTGCGTTGGACAGCTAAGCTCGGAGCAGGTTTTCTCAATCGTTCGACGTTGAAGGGGCTACGACCACAATGGCTAGGCACGCAAGCGGTAAAAACAATTTCAGGCTAGCGGGTTGGCTTATCGCCCTGCTTGTCGCTCTCGCTGTAGCTGCAGTGCTTGCGGTGGTTTTGTGGCAGCGCGACGGCACCGACTCGAGCGCTGCAGCTCCTGATTGCGTATCCGGTGATCTGGTTCTGCCGGTCGCCGCTTCCGATGAGAAAGTGGGCCGTGCACTTATCGACGACTACGCAGCCGCCAACCCCGTTGTCCGGGACTACTGCATCAAGCCGCAGTATGTTGACTCGATCAAGGAAGCAGCAGTCTATATCGCTCCGAATACCTCGATTACGCATACTGCGTTGAAGTCGGCTGAGCGCACTGCAGCGGTTGCTGACCCCCAAGCCGTCCATAGTGAACCTGTAGGAGTCGCTGGCACCGAACAGGTGAAGTTGGAGGACGTGAAGACCGAGTCTGTGCTGTTCCCTGTTGAGGAAGAGCCTGAGGCTTCCGCGTTGGTGGCGGCAAAGGTCGCCGGCAACGACAATGATGCTGTGAAGGCCCTCACCGATCAGCGTCTGGGTAAGCTGGCGGACTTCGCAGGAGCAGACGGCAAGCTTGTGGCGACTGCGAAGGACAGTGTTCCGGAAGGTCTTTCATTTACCTCAGTCGGCGCAGACATTGTTTACGCGGCGATCCCATTGAACCAGAACGACACAGTAAACGAGGATCAAGCGCGCGCTGGCCAGGACTTCGCACGTGCCGCAGCCGAGAAGTTCGATGGCTCCGAGAAAGATCAGCCGGTGATTTCGGATCTGGTCTGGGCTGCTGCCCTGCCTTCTGGTGGAGAGAAGCTCGGCGATCAAGCTGAGGCTGCAAAGGTGATCGAGCCGGTCAACACGTTGTTCCTGCTTGACACTTCTGAGGCAATGGCGCCGTTTATCGAGCCAGCCAAGGACGCGATTGGCAACACCGCGCTTGAACTTGCCGGTGCAGGGAAGGAAGTAGGTCTGTGGAACTACTCCTCACCGCTGACCCCTGGCGTGGTGAATGGTTTCCGCCAAAACATCTCCGTCTCCCCTGATGCGGAGTCGGTCAACGTGGCGGTGCGTCGCTTCCTTGTCGGCGGAGTCCCCCAGACCCGCGAAGCACTCCAGGCTGCGGCTGCTGCATACGGCAACGCAAATGCGCCAATGCGAATTGTGCTCGTTACCACCGGCACCGCTGATGCCGGAGATGACGCAGCATTTATTGACGGCTTCCGGCAGGCAGCGGGCACCAACCTGGACCTGACTGTGGTACGTGTCGGAGAAGGCGATCCGGATGCGGCACTCGAGCAGATCGCCAAAAAACAGGTCGATGCCAAGACTGCAGAGAACATCGCGGATGCGGTGAAGCAGGCCGCAGGGTTCTGACGGCTAACATCGGCAAGCAACAAAGGCCCGGACTGGAGGGAGTACCCAGCCCGGGCCGTTGTTGTGTGGCCTGTTTAGGAAGTCTTGCGACGACGGCGATCAGCCAGCTCGTCGAAACCAATGACGTTTGGAGCGTCGATCTCTTCTTCGACACGCTCGGACGGGAACGCAGAGATGGTGCCGGTGAGTTCCTTCATAATCTGCGGCACCGCGATGCCGAACACGCCCTGGCCGCCGCCAAGGAGGTCGATGATCTCTTCGTTGGAGCGGCACTCGTAGACGGTTACACCGTCGGAGACCAGGGTGATTTCCGCAATGTCGGAGACACCGCGGTCACGCAGCTTGTCCACCGCGAGGCGAATGTTCTGCAGGGAAATGCCGGTGTCCAAAAGACCCTTGACGATCTTGAGTACCAAGATGTCCTTGAAGGAGTACAGACGCTGGGAACCAGAACCCTTTGCGCCACGGATCGACGGGCGAACGAGCCCAGTGCGTGCCCAGTAATCCAGCTGACGGTAGGTGATGCCTGCGACCTGGCATGCGATCGGTACGCGGTAGCCCACTTCGTCGGACGGGCCGACGTCGAAAAGCGATTCCTGCACCGCAGCCGAGGTGGTCTCCTGCTCGCCTACCTGGTTGAGATCGTTGATACTCACGTAATTACTCCCATGAAAGTTATATGAGGGCCTGCTGACTATTAAATGCCAAGCATAGGACCTGGGTCAAGAGTTTCACGCGCAACACGCCGAACTCTCAACCTCAACTTTACACTGAGACTTTATTTCGCCTCGTCTGCCCCATCGTCCCCATCAGTATCAGGAGTATCACCGGTGTCGAGGTCATCCACACCAAGATTGCGCATGAGCTCTTCAAAATCAGCGTCAGCCTGGGCGTCGCCGCTTGCTGAAACAGATTCCTGAGGATCAATGACCTTGAGTTCAGCACCAAGAAAACGCTGCGCGTCTTCCGGCGAAAGGTAGATCGATGCCTGGCTTGCTACGAGGTCATCAACGCTGAGTTCGTGGTCTAATTCAAGCGCAAGCAGAAGCGCGTCACTCGCCCGCAGGTCCAGTTCAGAGCCGTCCGCAAACGACACGGTTGCCATAAACATGCCCTCTAAGTACGAAGACAGCTCAATGGTTTCTACTGTTTTTCCGGTGTTGCGAATCAGATCCACAACGGCATCTATGGTGCGGGGGCGGATTGGCGACCAACCTGAAAGCCGGGCAGCCAATTCCCCACCCTCATGCGTTGGTACCCAGACAGGAATGCAGCGGCCGTTAGAGGATCGCTGCAGCAATGCGCAAAGGTATTGCTCGGGACCGACGGGGTACACCCCGACCAGCTCGACTGCTTCCATGACGACTAGTTGCCGGACTGCTTGCGCAGTTCGTTCTTCACCAGCGAAGCGTGCAGCGAGACCACCAGAGCGGACATCTGCTGGCCAATCTCTTCTGCTTGCTGCTGCGCATTGACCTTGCCGGACTTTGCAACCGGTTCGGTGACCTGACCGATCATGTCAGCCTGACGAGCAGCAGCGGTACGCAGCGTCTTCAGATGACGCGAGTCCAAGCCGAACTCAGCCAGGGACATTGCGGTAGTGACAGTTCGAACATCGTCGACATTGAACAGGCCTGCCGCGTCTGGGGTGATGAGGCCTACCTTGATGTATTCCTCAACCGTGGACTGCGAAGCCTGAGCCTGTTCCGCAACATCCACGTCGGTCAGGCGCGTCGGTGCCGGGGCCCGGAAGTTCTCCGGAGAGATCATCGGCTCAGCATCGTTTGCAGTCAGGATCGCGGTGACCTGGCCGGAATCCATGGCCTCGAGCTGTTCGCGGATCACCTTCAGCGGGAGGTAGTTGTCACGTTGGGTGACCAGAATGTAGCGCAGGCGCTCCACGTCCTGATCAGTAAAACGGCGGTAGCCCGACGCCGTGCGCTGCGGTGTGATCAGTCCCTCGGATTCGAGGAAACGGATCTTGGAGACGGTCACGTCCGGAAACTCAGTCCGCAAACGCTCAAGCACAACACCAATCGACATGGTCTTTGCCGGTTTGTTGGGCTTGGCTTGCTTCGCGGCCGTCTGCTGCGGTGCGGTTTTGCGGATTGCGCTCACGTGATCGTGCTCTTCTTCTCGTGGGACGTCGGGCTAAGGATGAACGGAAAGCTTAGGCTTCCGCGGTGATGAATACGAGTCGGAACTTGCCAATCTGGATTTCATCGCCATTGGTCAGCTGCTGCGTGTTTCGCGGCTCGCGGTTGACGTAGGTGCCGTTGAGCGATCCGACGTCGACAACCTCGTAGCCATCCTCGTTGGCGCGGAACTCGGCGTGACGACGAGACACGGTCACGTCATCGAGGAAGATATCCGCCTCTGGGTGGCGGCCTGCCGTGGTCGACTCCTGGTCGAGCAGGAAGCGTGCACCAGCGTTCGGGCCACGCTTGACGACGAGCAGCGCCGCACCTTCGGGGAGGTTTTCAGTTCCTGCTGCGGAATCCACAGATGCCGCGGCACCAGATTCCATCTCCTTGAGCAGGTCTGCTCGGAATACCGAGGTGGTTTCGACCTGGTTCTGCGGCGTGTTGTCGCTCATGACTAACTCCTTGACTATCGAGTCGAGATTGAGAACTTCTGCAATAGTACCGCCCAAGTCGGGATTGGGTGGTGTTTAGTGACTTAACGGAAAATATTGCCGATGCCACTAATGACCGAATTGCCTGACCCGGCAAGCGGATTATCCGAAACCATGTAGGTCCATGTGGCGCTTGGACGCTTCCATCCTGCATCAGCAAGATGCGCCCCGGATTCATCGATATCCACGGTGTTAAAGGTTTCTACTGCTTGGTCAACCGCACGGTTGGCGAGGTCTTTGAACTCGCGCACAGCAATACGGTGGTACTCATCGATCGGGGTCTCGCGTGCGATAGCGCGAAGGTGAATAGATTCACGGACATCGTCCATCAGCGCGAGGTGTTCGGACCACTCTGCGTCGAGATGGAACAGCATGATTTCGCGCGCTGCTTGGTCGAGAGCCGGCTGCGGTAGGTGCGACAGTTCGGCGGCGCGCTGCGGGGAGCGCTTAGAGAGTTCTCGCCACGCTGTGTCAGTATCCAAAATGGTGGCGCGACGCTCGTCGAGAATGTCGCGGTGGTCTGCGAGAAGCTTGTTGTACTTCCACGTCTGGGAGTGGATCTCCAACAGTTGGCCTTCGGTGACGCGCTGGCAGTGCTCAACGAACTGCTGGGCTCGATTGCCGGTGAGGCGCCCATCCGGTTCAGGCTGCGCGGAGAAGGATTCGTCGGCCCCTCCGGTGGTGATGATGTCGTCGTCAAGGGAGACGAAGAACAAGCTCAAGCCTGGATCGCCCTGGCGACCCGCACGGCCACGAAGCTGATTGTCTAGGCGTGCAGTGCGGTGACGCGCGGTACCGATTACCGCTAGCCCGCCGAGTGCCGCAACCTCAGCCTGGTCACTCTCGTTAGCTCCACCGAGACGGATGTCGGTACCGCGGCCTGCCATCTGGGTTGAGACGGTGACACGGCCGATGTCTCCTGCCTCGGCGATGATGCGGGCCTCCTCCGCATCATTTTTTGCGTTGAGCACGTTGACGTCGATGCCACGCGCTTCAAGCGCCTCCGCGAGCGCTTCCGATTCGGCGACGTCATGCGTACCGACGAGCACGGGCTGGCCTGTGCTGTGAATATGCGCAATCTCTTCGACGATGGCCGCGTTCTTATCCGCCATAGTGGCGTAGATGCGGTCTGCTTCGTCGAAACGCTGCAGTTCGTTAGCACGGTCAATGACAGAGACGTGTAGACCGTAGAAGCTGCGCAGCTGGTCGGTCGCCTCCACGGCGGTGCCGGTCATGCCGCACACGAGCGGGTAACGGCGCATGAGTGCCTGCAGCGTGATCGAATCGAGGATGCGTCCACCTTCGGACACGTCAAGGCCTTCCTTTGCCTCGACCGCAGCCTGCAGCCCGTCCGGCCAGCGTTGGAGTTCAGCGACGCGGCCACGTGAGGCGTCCACAAGCGCGACCTTGCCGTCTTCGACGATGTAGTGGACGTCGCGGATCAGCAGGGCCTTCGCATGCAGCGCGAGGTTCACGCGAACTAGTGTGGTGCCGATGTTTTCGTCGGAGTACAGCGAGTCGATGCCCAGCAACTGCTCGATCTTCTGTGCGCCTTCGTCGGTAAGAAACGCGTTGCGCCCGTCGGAATCGATGGTGTAGTCCTTCTCCTCCACCAGGTGCGAGACGGCCTCAGTGATCTGCCCGGTGGCCTGTTGGGCGCCTTCGGAGCCGGCGAGGACGAGTGGGACCAGGGCTTCGTCGACAAGCACACTGTCCGCCTCATCGACGAGCGCAACATCTGCCGGCGCTTGCACCGTCTGATCGCGGGAAGTGATCTGGTTGTCACGCAGGTGATCGAAGCCGATCTCGGTCACCGGGGCATAAATGACGTCACAGCGGTAGGCCGCGATGCGCTCTTCGCGTGTCGACGACTCCGTCACCGCCGCAACCGACAACCCAAAAAATTCCACGAGCGGGCGCATCCACTCCGCGTCACGGGCCGCAAGGTAGTTGTTCACAGTGATCAGGTGGACGCGCTTGCCCTGCAGCGCAAAACCCGTGGCAGCCATCGCGCCAACCAGGGTCTTGCCCTCACCGGTGGCCATTTGGATCACGTCGCCTTCCAGCAGGCGAAGCACCGCTTGGTTCTGCACGTTAAACGGCGTCATGCCGAGTGTGCGCTGCGAAGCCACGGACAGCCCAGCGAGGAAACGCGGCTTGTCCTTGACTTCCCCATCGGTGACGGCGGCGCGGACGGTTTCGGCGAGCGCGGTGTCGTCGAGAAGCGAAAGCTCCTCAATGAGCCCATGTGCGTCGGCGACGACAGCCTTGGACTTCTTATTGTTGCGCTCCGCCGTGGAGCCCATGGCTTTCCAGAACCAGTCGAATTTGCCCATAAGGCTTAAGGATAATGCGGTTTGGCGCAACGTTCCGCTGAAGGGGTGCGCCAACGTGCGAAATTGATGGTGACACGATTACGCTGATGGTCAAAATTAAGGAGGGAAGCCAAACCATGCTGTCTATGAACGTGAAAGTCCCCTCGTCAACGGGGAAAATGATGGCAGGCACCATCGACCGACCGGACGGGCCGGCCCAGGCATACGCGATCTTCGCGCACTGCTTCGCCGGGTCCCGCCACACGCCGGGCGCATCGCGCATTTCTAAGCGCCTGACCGAGCACGGCATTGCCACGCTTCGGTTCGACTTTCCGGGACTCGGCCAGTCTGAAGGCGAATTCAAAGACACGTCGTTTTCGCAGAACGTCGACGACATCGTCGCTGCAGCGCAGTGGCTGGAGGAGAACTACAAGGCCCCGCAGCTGCTGATGGGCCACTCCCTCGGCGGCGCGGCTGCGCTGAAGGCAGCAACCCGCCCTGAGCTGAAGAAGATGCTCAAGGCGGTGGCCACTGTGGGCGCGCCGTTCGACCCCGCCCACTCGGTGCTGCACTACGCACATTCCATCGGCGACGCCGACATGCACGGCTCCGTCCCTGTCACCCTCGGCGGGCGCGAACTGATCATCTCGCGCGAATTCCTCGAAGACCTCGCAGAGACCAACCCAGAGGAATATCTGCCGAAGTTGCGCAAGCCGTTGCTCATCGTGCACTCGCCTATCGACGTCACCGTCGGTATCGACAACGCCCAGAATATTTTCACCAAGGCCCGCTACCCCAAGTCGCTTATGACGCTGGACAAGGCAGACCACCTACTCACCCGCGAAGGCACTGCACAACGCGCTGCAGACATCATCGGGTCCTGGGCCGTGCAATACCTCCAGCCACTGTTTGTGCCAGCGAAGACCACCGACGACAACGCGGTGTCCTACTCTGCCCGCGGCACGAAGTACGGCGACGTGGTGCGCACCTCTAACCGCGCCATCACCACGGACCGCTCGAAGAACACCGGAGGCAAGGGCCAGGGTGTCACCTCCACAGGCCTGTACATGTCCGCGCTCGCCGTGTCCTGCTCCCAGGCAGTGCGCGAGGCAGCCAAGGGCATGTCGCTTGACGACGTCCGCGTGGAAGTCAACCACAACGGCGACGGCACCTTCACCCGCCTGATCACCCTCTACGGCGACCTGACCGACGACCAGGTGGAAACCCTGCGCGCCGCCGGTGCCGCGTCCACTGTCGACGGCTACGTGGCCAAGAGCGAGATCGAAACAACTGCGGAGACCGCCTCGCTTGAGCGCCGTCGTCGCCAGAACCAACTGCACCGCGCAGAACGGTTGGGCAAGTAATGACAGGCGCTGAAAACGCTGAAGGTACTGCTGGCACCGGTGACTTGTGGAGCGAAGTACGCGGGCTTTGCCGATGTGGGCTTGGCATGCCATATGAAGCCTGCTGCGGCCGCTACATTTCCGGTACTGCGAAAGCCCCGACCGCTGAGACCCTCATGCGGTCGCGCTACACCGCCTTTGTCATCGGCGACGGTGACTACATCGCCCGCACCTGGGCACCGGAAAAGTTGCCCGCCGGCCTCGACGTGAATCCTGAAGGCGAGCCGTTTACCCGCCTGATCGTCCTGGAAACTGAAGGCGGCGGCCCCTTCGACGCCGAGGGTGTCGTGACCTTCGAAGCCCACTACCCCGGCGGTTCCCTCCGCGAGCGCTCCACCTTCGAACGGCGCGACGGCGCCTGGGTTTACGTCGACGGCGTAGTTCGGTGACCAGCCAGTTTTGGGCGCGTATGACAGTGTTGTAATATCGGGCGAGTTACGGTTTCAGCCTCGCGCTGAGCAGTAACGGATCGGGCTGTGGCGCAGTTTGGTAGCGCACCACACTGGGGGTGTGGGGGTCGCAGGTTCAAATCCTGTCAGTCCGACAAAACACCCCTGGGGCCGCTGCGATAAACGCCAGGCCCCAGGGGTATTTGCGACTGTAGGTTAAGACACGATCTTGCCGTTCGCGTCGTAGGTGTAGAAGCCCTGCCCAGCCTCCAGGCCGGTCCTACCTTCTGCGACCATCGGCTTCAGTGTCGTCTCAACGAAATCCTTCTGCCACTGCGGGGCATTCTCGTTGGACTCGATCACGGCGACCAAGGTGCGCACGCCGACGAGGTCCATGATCTCAATCGGCCCGCGCGGGGAGCCGGTGGAGTTGCACCAGTCGCGGTCGATGTCGACGGGGTCAGCGATGTCGTGGTGCAGCAGGTACATGCCGGCACTGAGCAGCGGCACCAGCAGGGTGTTCAGCACGTAGCCGGGCTGCTCGCGCTTGAGCGGGACCGGTACCATGTTGATCTGCTCCGCAAACTCCACGAGTTGGTCCACATACTTCGGGTCAGTGCCCTCGTGAGGCATGATCTCGGCGGTGTTCTGAATCCAGATGTGGTTGGCAAAGTGCAGTGCCAAGAAGCGCTCCGGCGCACCCGTCGCGTCCGCGAACTTGCTCGGCATGAGCGTCGACGTGTTGGTGGCAAAGACGGTGGTCGCCGGGGCGTACTGCCCCACTTCGGCCCACACCTTGCGCTTGAGCTCGAGGTTCTCCGGGATCGCCTCGATGACCAGGTCCGCGTTCGCTAGCGCTTCCTTAAGGTCCGAGGTCTGGGTGAGGTTTTCGTGCGCCGCCGCGATGGTTTCGTCGTTAGCGGACTCGAGCTCCGCCTTCATTTGCTCACCGATGGCGTCGAAACGCTGTTTGCCGGCCGCGAGGGCCTCCTCGTTAATGTCGTAGGACACTACCTTCTTGCCCGCGAAAGCAGAGCAAAAAGCGATCTGCGCGCCCAGGACACCTGCACCAAGTACTGTTACGTTATTGAATGTCATGCCCGTCACGTTAATCCTGTTTATGTGACTTTCACAGCAGTTCTAGTGTGAAGTTTTACGCAAGCGACGCCCGGTCCACCGCCATGAGACCTGTCGCTGCCCGCCGGCCCAGCTCCACGTAATACGCCGCGTGCCTCAACCGCGCCTCAAAGGTGTCCGACTCGAGTGCGCGCTTGACCTTTGCCGGCACACCTGCTGCAAGAGAGAACTCCGGCAACTGCTGCCCCTCCAGTACCACTGCCCCGCCGGCGATGATGCTGCCCTTGCCGATGCGCGAGCGTGACAGCACCGTTGCATTCATCCCGATCAGGCAGCCTGGCTCGATGTGGCAACCGTGGATCATCGCAAGGTGGCCGATTGTCACGTCCTCTTCGAGCACTGTCTCCCCATCCGTATCCACATGCAGGACTGAGCCGTCTTGCACGTTCACACGTGCACCGATACGGATTGCGCCCACATCGCCACGGATGACCACGCCGGGCCAGATGTTGGCATCCTCGCCTATCTCAACATCGCCGATAATCGTCGCCTCATCAGAGATGTACGCCGATGGATGAATCTTGGGGGTTTTGCCCTCGAAGCTATAAATCATGCGTTCCAGTGTGCCGGAATTGCCCAACGCGTGGCACTGAAAAGTGCGTAACCGCGCCTGTTCGGGTGCTCGTCGTCAAGCAGTGCGCTACTGCTGCGTCGCCCGGCCGAGCCGGAAGAACTTCAGCATGGCGTCGGTGGCGAAGCCTTTCGGCACCGTCCCAGATGAGTCGCCGGCGCCGCCTGGCCACACGTGAGGGCCATTTTCGATGCGGTAGTGGGCAAGTTCGGCGTCGCAACCTGTCCACGCCTCGCGGATAACGCCAGGGGCTACCTCAATGTCTTCGTGGCGGGCGTCGCAGTGGTTGCGCGACGCGGTCTCGTTGAGCATTTCCTCCACCGAGTTGTATGCCGTGGCGTGGCGTTGCCCGCCGTTGTAGGCAATGACATTGTCGCCCGTGCTGTGGAAATCGACGTGCATCATCGGTATCTGGGAACAGCCTGCAGAAACGCGTTGATAATAGGCGCCTGCAACCGTGGCAATGCCTGTGAATGCCTGTGGTCGTTGGCAACCCACAAACGCGGCGAAGCCCCCACCGTTTGAGAACCCCGCCGCAAAAATACGGGAGTGGTCGACCGAAAATTCGCCTTCGAGCGCGGCGAGGACGGCGTCCACAAACGCAAGGTCTTGTTGCCCAGAAGTCGAGGCGTACGGTGCAGGCGCCCAGGCAGAATCTTTGCCGTCGAGGTACGCCACAATGGCGTCTGCGGCATCGAGCCCGGAGTTTTTCCGGATCTTTTCGGCGTCTTCCTTATAGCCGTGGAACACGAAGATCACTGGCAGACGGTCACGCTGACGCGCTCCCGCAGGGGTAGAGACGATGTAGTCGCGCTTCAACCCACCTGCGGTGATGTTGCGATGTTCGCTGCCTGGTGGCCCCCATGGTTCGACCTCGCGCACGTCGTCCGCAGCGGGCAGTGCTTTGGTTGTTACCCCGGGTTCCTTGACGCTTCCGTCCCCTCCGGAGCAGCCGGTGAGTACGAGCAGGACTGTGGACAACGCCGCCGCAGTGACGGTTGAAACTTTGCCCATTACGTCTGCTGCTCCGGATAAAACACGACAGGTAGATTAGTGCATCATGCCAATAAGCGGAACACAGCCAGGTCCGAGCAAGAAGTCGCAGCCGACCTTTCGTGACCGCGCTCACCAACACACCGCGGCGAGTGCGTTTGTGCGCGATGCGGATCGCTACCACGATGCGCGTCCGTCGTATCCTCGTGAGGTTGCCGAGTTGTTCGACGGCGCCGATGTCGTGTGCGACGTCGGCGCCGGCACTGGGAAATTAACGCAGTTGCTTATCGACGACCACCGCACCGTCTATGCATGCGACCCCTCCCCCGACATGACGCGGGTACTCCATCACCAGTTGCCGGAGGTGCCTGTGTGGCGGGCGACGGCGGAAGCGACGGGGCTCGCGGACAATGCCGTCGATGCGTTCGCGTGCGCACAGACCTGGCACTGGGTAGACCCGGCAGAGGCCAGCGCTGAGGCAGACCGCGTCATTCGCGATGGCGGATCTCTCGTTTTGTGTTGGAATACGCTCGCGGTACATCACCCTTGGGTGCTGCGGCTCAGCCGCATCATGCACTCGGGTGATGTGCAGCGCGAAGGCTTCTACCCCACCGTGCACGCCCCGTGGCAACTCGAGCGCGAGGTTCGCACCGAGTGGGTCGACCAGATCCCGGTGGAACACTGCTTCGAGCTCATGGCAACACGCTCGTACTGGCTGAAAGCCTCCGAGCGCACCCGGGCAAAGATGGAGGCGAATCTGACGTGGTACCTCTACGAGCGCCTCGGGTTCGATGAGGGACAAATCATCCCGCTGCCCTACCGCACGGACGCGTTTGTGTACCGGCGATAGGGCGGGCTGCTAAAACAAGTCGGTCCGCTTCTCAATCCCGAAGAAGTGGAAGATCTCCTCGGTCACGTCGATGCCACGATGCGCAGCCCACGGTCCGGTAGGCCACTCGTGGCCCATGCCCTCCACTCGGTGGTGCAGGGTACGAGCCTTGTCGCCATTGCGACGCTCAAACGCGGCAACCACTTCGGGAGCGCCGAGAATGCCGTCCTCAGCGGGGCTGCCGTATCCCGGCCGGACCTCGCCGTTATATGGCACTACGTCGTCGTGGGTGCCGTGGATGTTGAGGTAGTCCACCGGCTCGGCTGCCTCGATCTGCGCCTCGGTGCAGCGCACAGCCGCAGACACAGAGGCAACACCCGCGAAGGTATCGCTGAGCGTCGACAAGTAGACCGCGAGACCGCCACCATTGGAGAAACCAACGGCGTAAATGCGTTCGGGGTCGATGTCGAAGTGTTCGCTGGTTTGGGCGATGATGTCGTCGATACGCGCCTTGTCCTGCTCAATCGTGTTCAGCGCATACGGCGCAGGAGCCCACGCCAGACCGGCACCCGTCGGCGCAACGACCACTGCGTTGGCCTGCACGAGGCCGGTACCGCCGAGGAAGTTCCGCCCATTATCGCCACGACCGTGCAGCGCAACAATCAGGGGCAACGGCCCCTTCGGATCTGAGGGCGCGGAATAGACCGTCGAGTCCATAGTCCTGCCTACTTCTTTCCGCGACGCTCACGCACACGCACCGCGATGCGCACCGGAGTGCCGTGGTAGCCGAACTGCTCGCGGAACTTGCGCTCAAGGTAGCGGCGGTAACCGCCATCGAGGAAGCCCGTGGTGAACAGAATGATTGTCGGCGGGCGCGTCGTCGCCATGGTGGCAAAGAGCAGCTTGGGCAGACGGTTGTTCTTCATCGGAGGCGGGTTCGCGGCAATCGCCTCACGCAGCCAGTTGTTGAGCTGGCCGGTAGAGATGCGCTTGTCCCAGTTCTCCAGCGCTTCCTTCATCGCTGGCTCCAGGCGGTGCAGACCACGACCGGTGTCCGCGGAAATGTTGAGCTTGGTTACCCACTTCAACTGGCCCATGGTCAGGTCGAATTCGCGGTCGAACTCGTAACGACGATCCTCGTCCATCAGATCCCACTTGTTAAAGCAGATCACCATGGCCTTACCGGCTTCGAGCACCATCGAGATCACGCGCTGGTCCTGCTCGGAGATCTCCTGGGAGGCGTCGATGAGCACCACACACACTTCAGCGGCCTCGATCGTGCCGCGAGTGCGCAGTGATGCGTAGTACTCGTGGCCCTGGGCGTTCTTAACTTTCTTCCGCAGGCCGGCGGTATCGATGAACGTCCAAAGGTCCTCGTCCAACTGCACCAACTCGTCGACCGGGTCGACGGTGGTGCCGGCGACGTTGTCCACGACAGAGCGATTGGACTTGGTCAGCTTGTTCAGCAGGCTGGACTTGCCCACGTTCGGGCGGCCCACAAGTGCAACACGTCGCGGGCCCTGAGTGACCGACGCGGCAGCACGCGGAACCTCGGGGAAGTTGCGCAGGATCTCATCGAGCACGTCGGCACCGCCGCGGCCGTGCAGCGCAGAGACCGGCCACGGATCGCCAAGACCCAGCGAATAGAACTCGGCGACCTCGCCCCACTGACTGTCGGACTCAAACTTGTTTGCAACGAGGATGACAGGCACCTCAGCGCGCTGCAGGTTGCGGGCCATCACCATGTCTGTCTCGGTCACGGTGGTCTTTGCGTCGACAACCATGACGATGACGTCCGAGGTCTCCATGGCTGCCTCGGACTGGCGCGCGATCGAGGCGTGGATGCCCTTTGCGTCCGGGTCCCAGCCACCGGTGTCCTGCACCCAGAAACGACGTCCGTTCCACTCCGCCATGTAGCTCACACGGTCGCGGGTCACGCCGGGATGGTCCTCCACAACTGCTTCACGACGACCCAAGAACCGGTTTACCAGCGAAGACTTACCCACATTCGGGCGGCCCACGATAGACACCGTCGGCAACGCTTCCTTGACCACGTCCGGGCGGATGATGCCGTATTCGGCTTCGATTTCGGCCCATTCTTCGTCGGTGTAGTCGTCGGTCTCGTCGCCAGCATCGGTATCGGCGCCGAAGTCGGCCTCGCTGAACTCCGACTCATCGAAGTCCTCGAGGTCGTCGTAGTACTCAGCGTCGTCCGCATCGACCTCATAGGCTTCAAGGTCGTCGTAGCCAGAGGCATCGATGCCGGGTTGGATGAATTGAGTCTCCGGCTCGAGACCGTCTTCAATGTTCTTCTTGTCGCTCATCGTGCGCTCCTTTCCACCACGGCAGTCAGCGCAGCGAGCACCTCATCCGGGGTCATTTCAGACGTATCCACGATCTCGGCGTCGTCAGCGGGACGCAGCGGGCTGGTCTTGCGTGACGAGTCCGCCTCGTCGCGCCGCTTCACATCCGCCAACACTGCATCAAAGTCCACGTCACGGCCAGCGGCTACATCCTGATCGAAGCGACGCTTCGCACGTACTTCAGCGCTTGCCGTCATGTAGACCTTTGCCGGAGCATCCGGCAACACGACAGTGCCGATATCGCGGCCCTCCACGATCGCGCGGCCGGCCTCGCGGGCCAACTTGCGCTGCAGTTCCACAAGGTTCACGCGGACCTGCGGGATCGCAGAGACCGCAGAAACGTGCTGGGTGACTTCCGGTCCTCGGATCTCGCGGGCAACATCCTCACCTGCAAACAACACTGCGGTGGAATCCGGATCGTCGGATACCTCAAGCGGCAGATCAGCGGTCGCTTCGATCACCGCATCCGTATCAACCGGGTCGACACCAGCGCGCAAGACGGCCAGGGTGGCAACGCGGTACATCGCACCCGTATCCACATACTTCGCGTCGAGCTTCTTCGCTAACGCGCGACACATCGTAGATTTACCGGTGCCGGACGGGCCGTCCACTGCGAGAATCAGCCCGCCGTCAGCCAAGTTGGAAATCTTCTGGTCTGCCATTACATCCCCACCGCCTTGTACAGCGACGCAAGCTCGGAGGAATTGAGCGCACGCATCATGCCTGGCTTCATCTCGCCGAGCTGGACCGTGTGGAACTTGGTGCGAACCAGTCGTTGCACCGGGAAGCCAGCTTCCTTCAGCATGCGGCGCACAATGTGCTTACGGCCTTCGTGGAGCTCCACTCGGATGATCGACTGCCCATTGTGGACATCCACGATCTGGGCGTAGTCGGCCTTCGCGGGGCCGTCGTCAAGCTCAATGCCCTCCTTGAGCTGCTTGACCAGCGCATTGTTCGCCTCACCCAGGACAGTGGCCATGTAGGTCTTCGACACCTCGTACTTCGGGTGCATCAGACGATTCGCCAGTTCACCGTCGTTGGTCAACAGCAACAGGCCCTCCGTGTTGGCGTCGAGGCGTCCCACGTGGAACAGACGCTGACCCGCGGCGGTGCGCTCCGAAAGGTAGGAGCCGACCGAGGTGCGGTCAAGCTCATCCTTCATCGTCGAGTGCACGCCACGCGGCTTGTTAAACACGAAGTATTCGTGCTCCTCGTTGACGTTGATGCGCTCCCCGTCCACGCGAATGATGTCCACGTTCGGGTTAACACGCATGCCTTGCACGTTGACGATCTTGCCGTTGACCTCAATGCGGCCCTGGTCGATCATGGCCTCTGCGTGACGACGAGACGCCACACCTGCCTGCGCCAACACCTTCTGCAGGCGGATCCCCTCAGTTTTGCGGGTCTTATCCTGCGGGTTGTCGTCCCACCAGTTGTCATCCAGCGGGTGGGGCTCATTCTTCGCGGCATTTGCGCGTCGCTTGTCCAAACGGACATTCTGCTTCTTTGCCGGCTTCGCGTACGAGATGTAGAACGTTTCGTCCTTCTCGGGCTTGTCCGGTGTGCCGTCTCGGCGAGCGGGAGGAGTCATGTTTCCTCAATTCCTTTTCAGTCGTATGCGGTTTTTGGGCCGATCCTACCAGGCATCTTCGATTGCATCGATGTCCGGAAGCAGTGGCGCAAGGTCAGGAAGGCGCTCAAGCGAGTCAATGCCCAGAAGTTCGAGGAACAGCTCCGTCGTCACATAGCGGTGTGCGCCAGATTCTTGCTCAGGATCAACCTCCGCAATCAAGCCGCGCAGCGCAAGGGTGCGCATGACGCCATCAACATTGACCCCGCGCACTCCGGCAACCTGCGAGCGCGTCACCGGCTGGCGGTAAGCAACCACTGCGAGCGTCTCCATTGCCGCGCGCGAGAGTTTCTTCTGCGTGCCGTCGAGCAAGAACGCCTCGACCGCATCGGCATTTTCGGGCCGGGTATACAGCCGCCAGCCTTCTGCGGTCTCACGCAAATCAATGCCACTGCCACGGGTGTCGAGTTCTCGCGACCACGCGCGAAGGTGATCCGACACTTCCGCAGTCGTTGCTCCGAGCGCACCCGCGAGGTCCTCCACGGACACCGGCGTATCGACGACCAACAGCACCGACTCAATCCGCGAACGCAACTGCGCAACCATCGGCATGTCTTCCATACCGCCGAAGTGTAGCTGCCGGTACTGAATCGGCGCCTAGTTCCAGTTCGACGCCGCAACGACCGCCGGATCGACCTCAAGCCCGGTCCAGGACACGTCAAGTTGGCCAAGCGCTTCGGGCTGCTCTGTTTCCACCGCTCGGGCCTTGTACAACTCCAGCAGGGCGAGGAACCGGCCGACCACCTCCATGGACCTCGTGCAATCGCGTGTCAGTGCGGCGAACGTCATCCAGGTACCTGAGCCGGCGAGCTTGAGTGTGTCCAGGATCTTGCCCGCCTGCTCAGGCACGGACACAGCAACGGCGTGCAGGTGGTCGGTGCGTACTTCCTCCGGTGGTTTCGGGCGAAATACGCTGGCTGCCAGTTCCGCGAAACTCGCCGCTGTATGGCCGAGTTCCACCGGAGGCAAAAGGTCCACGAACCGGGGCTCCATGGATACGGCACGCGGGTGTCGTCGATTAGCAGATGCTTGCCACGTAGCAAACTGGTCAGCAACCTGCTGATATGCACGGTACTGCAGAAGACGTGCGAACAGGAGGTCCCGGGCCTCCAGAAGGTCGTAGTCTTCCTCCAGGTCATGATCACCACGTGGCAACAGCCGCGCAGTCTTCATGTCCAACAAGGTGGCCGCGACCACGAGGAACTCAGTGACCTCGTCAAGCGACTCCGTCTGCCCCAACGCACGGGTATACGCAATGAACTCGTCGGTCACCTCGGCGAGCGCAACCTCGGTCACGTCGAGTTTCTTCGCCTGAATCAAGCTGAGCAGCAGATCAAACGGCCCCTCGAAGTTATTCAGCGCGAGGGTAAAGCCCGTGATCTCCGGCTGGGGGTACTGCTCAGGTGCCTGGGCCACTAGCTAGTGCGCTCCAACACCTCAAGGGCCAGATTGCGGTACTGTTCCGCACCTTGCGAGTTGGGAGCCCACGTAATAATCGGCTCACCCGCGACCGATGTCTCCGGGAAACGCACGGTACGGGTAATCACGGTGTCGAAGACGCGGTCGCCGAACACCTCAACTACACGATCCATGACCTCACGGGCGTGGGTCGTGCGACGATCAAACATAGTGACAAGGATGCCCACGATGTCCAGGTCGAAGTTGATGCGGTCGCGCACCTTTTCCACGGTATCGGTGAGCAGCGCGAGACCACGGAGCGAGAAGTACTCACACTCCATGGGGATGATCACGCCCTGCGAGCACGCCAACGCATTCACAGTGAGCAAACCGAGCGACGGGCCACAGTCCAGGATGATGAAGTCGTACTCCCCGCGCACCGGGCGCAGCGCACGAGCTAGCGTGTGCTCGCGGCCGACTTCGTTGACCAGTTGGATTTCAGCCGCAGACAGGTCAATATTCGCGGGTACCAGATCAAGCCCGGACACGTTTGAGCGCTTGATCGCCGCGTGAATGCTGGCAGTGTTGTCAAACAGCAAGTCGTAGACCGTGACCTGATCCTCCTCATAGGACACACCAAGGCCAGCGGAGAGTGCACCCTGCGGGTCGAGGTCTACCAGTAGCACCTTGCGCCCTTGCTCTGCCAAGCATGCACCGAGATTGATAGTGGACGTGGTCTTACCCACGCCGCCCTTTTGGTTCACCATCGAGATGATGGTTGCGGGACCGTGCCGCTCAAGCTCCTTCGGCTTGGCAAACTCACGCCACGGCCGACCCGTCAAAAACGTCTTCTGGTCAGCCGCGTCAAACAGCGCCTCGTCCGCCATGGCCGATCCTTCCCTCGATCACGTCTAAACCCTTGACTGCAGTCATCTTACAACGCTGTGATTAGACCTGCCCACGGCTTCGCTTCCGAAGGAAGATAATCAGCAGCGCAAGTGCCGCGATAAGCGCACCACCACCAATGATGAGCGGGACAAGATCACCTACCGACGAACCCGAGTCAACGCTATCGCCTTGACCTTTGTTGTCTGCTCCCGCATACGGGTTTTCTTCATCCGTTTCGGCAGCCTGCTCAACCGGAGCATTCGTCGACGTAATCACCGCGACAAACGTCGCCGCGCCGTTCTCCACGACCTCCATAATGAACGGGTTGTCAGGCGTCTCGCCTTCCGGGTACGTCAGCGTCAACGTGCGCCCTGCGACGTTCACGTCACGCTTGACCCCTTCGATGATGTTGCCGTTGACATCGAGGTAACGCAGCTTCGCATTCGACGAGTCGTAGTTGGCATACTTCATCAAATCGCGCGCCTTACTCAACGGCACCTTGACCACGATCTCGTTGCCGTGGATCTCTCCCTCGAAATCGAGCCGCTTCGCATCCGCGGTGTCCGCCTTTTCCGCTGGCTTACGCTCAGGGCGATTGACGGCGCCGCTGCCACTGCCTGCACCCGCACCGGATCCGCCGTTCGAGGCTTCACCGTTTGCGTCGCCACCGCCGTTTGCGCCACCACCGTTGTCTTCGGCGTGGCCTCCACCACCGTGGTGCTCGGTGTTTTCTCCAGCGCCACCGCCCGCAATTTCGTCTGCATCAGTTGCCTGTCCGCCGCCCACAGCGACGAGGTTAACTGTCGCCGTGTAACCGCCGGCGCTCGCAGGCACTGCTGCGGTCGCGCCCTCTTCCGCTGGAGCGGTCACCGACACCGACGTGCCATTGGATGTGACCACCCAGCCGCCTGCGGAGTAATTCACATCCACCGGCACGCCCACATCAACCGTCGTCGTCTGCCCCGCAGGCACGGTGATCTCCGAGGGAATCATGTTCGCCATTGCATCCGGGCTTAGCCCGCCCGGGATCTGCGCCGAGGCAGGGTGTGCTCCCACACCTCCGCCAAGCCCCACGGCAAGCAGCAGGGCTGCCGGCACCGCAAGTGTTGCGCGACGTGCTCGTGCAAATGTGTACTCACTCATAAGCGCAAAAGCTTACGCACGTGGATGCGAACTACGCCAAACCTCGCGCAGGCTATCTGCTGTGACATGTGTGTAAATCTGCGTAGTCGTCACTGAAGCGTGCCCCAACAATTCCTGCACGGAGCGCACATCTGCGCCACCTTCCAGCAGATGCGTGGCAAACGAGTGCCGGAGCGTGTGCGGGGAGATCTCTTTGTCTATCCCCGCACGCTCCGCAGCCTGCTTGATTACAGTCCAGGCGCTCTGGCGAGTTAAGGCTCCACCGCGCCTATTCAAGAACAACGCGTGTGACTTCCCGGTGGCGAATACGGGTCTGCCTCGCACGAGATACGCCTCGATCGCATCTTGTGCATGCCGGCCGAGCGGGACGAGGCGCTGCTTACTTCCCTTGCCAGTCACGGTCAGAATGCCTTCAGTATCTATTGCGGCTGTCGCATCATCGACGCTCAGATCAAGCACCTCAGAAACTCGCGCACCTGTGGCATACAGCGTTTCCAACAGCGCCTTGTCGCGTAGGCCGAGGGGCTGTTCGGTCGGGCAGGCATCGAGAAGCGTCGCCACCTCCCCAATGCTCAAAGTGTCGGGTAGCTTCTCGCCAGCTGACGGTGGGGAAACTTCGGCAGCGGTATCTGCCGGCAATACGCCTTCTTCTACGCCAAAACGGTGCAAGCCTCGGGCGACAGTCAGCGCACGCGCAGCCGAAGATGCCGCGAGGGGGCGTGCGCCGTCCACCCCGCGGCGCAAGTCAGCAACGTACGCCTCTACATCGGTGGCACTGACTGTTGCCAAGTCGCTTTTCCCGGCGGCTGCCAACCATCGTGTGTACCGGTTGACGTCGCGGGTGTAGTTACTCAACGTGTGAGGGGAGACTCCCCGCTCAACAGCGAGATGCTGCAACCAGCGCGCAGCTAGTTCGTCGGCTTTTACCGCCATCTAGATGCGCTTCATATCCGGCACGATGCCACGCTCGGCTCGCCGCTTCGGCAGCGATTGCGGGCGCAACTCGAATGGCTCCGACACATCACGTGACTGCGCTTTACCCTCTGCGACACGGCAAGCAGCCAAAATGCCGCCCACGGCGATTGAGTTCACAATCTCGCCTCGAAGCACCATTTGTGCGGCCTCGCTCAGTGGCACCCACCGAAAGTCCATGTCGGCTTCTTCGTCCTCGGCGTCCGGGCGTTCCACCTCGCGCAGTTGCTTTGCGACAAATACCCGCACCGCCTCTTCCGCAAACCCCGGAGACGTCACCAAATCCACCAGCACGCCCCACTGCTCAGCCTCGAGACCGGCTTCCTCAACCAGTTCGCGCTTCGCGCATACCAACTCGTCTTCTTCGTACATGTCCAGAAGCCCCGCAGGCAGTTCAAGCAGCCGCTTGCCTACGCTGTGCCGGTACTGCTCGACGAGCGCGATGCGCCCGTCGTCGTCAAGTGCAACTACTGCCACTGCGCCGAAATGCTCGACGATCTCACGGTTAACTGGCTTGCCACCCGGCATGACCACACTGTCGCGGCGCACAGCGATGATTGGGGCGTCGATCAGTACCTCGGAGGACTCGACGGTAAATTCGTGGCTCACTCTGCCACCGCCAGCACTGAAGAAATCCTGCCGGACTCGTAGCTCACGTTGCCTACCGTTGTCACGCCGCGCAGTTCCTTTGGCGCGATGTCTTGACTAGTCAGCACGGTTTTGCCTGCATGGCCAAGTGCTTCCGCAAGGTCCTGCACCAGCTTCGCACCGAAGTCTCCGCCGGCGTCACCGGAGGCGCCATCCACAATCACGACAGCCTCCGCGGGCACGATCTCACCTTTCGTCTCGACGAAACCGGATTGTTGCAGCGTGTCAATTACGATTTTGCGATCCGAAGCCTGTGCTGGCGCTTCCTTCGTCTCAGGGTCGATCAACATAATCGACGCCAACGACTCACCCGCATGGGTGCCCGGTGAACGGTTCTCCACGCTCAACTGCGCACCGGACGGCAACGTCGACGCAATCACCGTGGACAACTCGTCGGCAGAGTTTTGCGACGTAAACTTCTCTGTCAGTTTCAACTCACCAGCATCGGAAGCGCCCGCCGCGTTGAGCAGCCACCGCACGGAATCAACATCGATATCGGCGGCCGTATGCGTACGCACGATAGCGACCGGCACCTCTTTGAGCGCTCCAGAGACGATGGACACCGACTCACTGCCCAGAAGAGCATCGGCAGCATCAAGCCGCTGCTGCGCTTCGCTGCTTTCCTTTGTCGGCTCCTCGGCTCCATCACCATTCGCGTTCCGGTCGATGTCGCTGAGAAACGCACCATTGAACAGATCCGGGCCGCCAGGAATAGCCGGCGCGAGTACCGAGGCCCCCAACACCACGCCGAGAGCTAACCCCCAACACAGACCAGCAGTGACAAGCCCACCCGTCCCTTTTTGCTTTCCCACGGTTTACTCCCCTTCCCCTGCCGGAATCCAGCCGCGCACCGTGTTGGCAACTGTGTCCCAGGTATTGACCAGGTTGTCGGCGAACGTCCCATTTCCGCCAAGCCCAACGACGAGAATGACGGCGGCAGCAGCGACCAGCAGGCCGAGTAACGCCCAGGCCCATGCGACACCGCTGGTGGATTCGACTGCGTAAAGATTCTCAATAACCGTAGAATCAACAACCTTGCGGCCGGCCTTCAAGCGAGCAAGCAACGCAGCCGGATCGGCATTCGCCGGGTCCGTGAGCATCCCGTCCAACTCCACCGGCTCGCCTACGGTGACAATCGTCTCCGCATCATGGAACGCAGCAAGCAAGATCGCGAGGTCTGTCGGCGAATCAGTCGCTGTTGGGAACGTCATCGCACCCACACCCAAGTCTTGGATACGCTCCAAGCCAGGCGCATAACCGTCTGGGTCAGCCGGCAGAATCACCCGTGCTTCAGAACGCAAGTTCTCCGACGCGACATCCGCGGGGTCACCGACAATGAAATCAGCGGCATAACCCATCTCTGCCAGCGTGTTCGCGGCGCTTCCCACACCAATGATGACCGGGGTGTACTCCCGCATAAAGTTGCGGATGCCTGTCAGACGGCGCCGCGTGTCATCCCCTGGAGAGACAACAACGACCTTGCGGTCCGCCATCGCGTCGCCAAGTTCGGGTGCGCCGACACCGTCGATAAGCAACGGCGCTTCCGAGTGGATGAACTCGATGGTGTTGCCGAAATAGGCTTCCATGTTCTCCACGAGACCTTGCTGTGCCTCAGCGAAGGAGTTGTCCACCTGCTCACGTGTGACACGCTGTGCAACACCGACGTCTTTCCTTCCGACGGTGATCGTCCCCTCTGGCGTGACCGTGACCTTCTTGCCGTCGCGGATCTTCTCGCGAACAGCGGCGTCGGCCACTTCGAAGATCGGAACGTTGGCGTCGAGAAGCAAATGCGGACCGAACGTCGGTAAGGATCCAGTGCTGTACGGCGCAAGATTGATCACCGCAGCAGGACGGCGGGCAATGAGCTGCTCTGCTAAACGACGCTGCATGTCCGGCGCATCCACAATCGCAATATCGCCTTCATGCAGGCGAGCAAGGCCTTTGCCCCGCGGTGTGCAGTCGCGCAGCGTACCGCGCAATTCCTGCGCGGGCGCTTCCCCAGTTCCAACAGTCATAGCGACCATTGTGCAACGTTGACCTGCCAGAACTGTGGAGGCGCGCGGGCTACGCCCGCATTTCCTCCACTTCGCGCTGCGCACGCTTGAACAATTCTGCCGCGTGGGCACGCCCTGTATCCGAATCATCAAGGCCCGCCATCATGCGCGCGAGCTCCTCAATCCGCTGCTCGTCAGTCAGATTGCCCACACCCGACGTCACCGCCTCGTCGCCCACGTCCTTTGACACATGCAGGTGCGTGTTCGCATACGCCGCAACCTGGGGCAGGTGCGTAACGACGATGACCTGATGCCTCAACGCCAACCTCGCCAAACGGCGCCCAATCTCCACCGCAGCACGTCCACCGACACCAGCGTCCACCTCATCAAAGACCAGCGTGCCGCCCGCCGACGACTCCGAAAGGATCACCTCAAGTGCCAGCATGACTCGTGAGAGCTCACCACCAGATGCGCTCGTGGCCAACGGCTTTGGCTCCAACGCGCTGTTCGGTGCGAGCGTGATCTCCACAGCGTCCGCACCATCGCGGCCAAACTTGGCCTCCGCCAGCTCGACGCGCAGCTGCGCCTTCGGCATGGCAAGCCCGTGAAGCTCTTCCGTCACCGCCTCCCCGAGGTTTTTGGCAGCCTTGTTGCGTGCCTTGGTCAACGCTGCCGCTCGCTTTTTTAGTTCGGCTTCAAGATCAGCAACGCGGCGCTTCAGCTCGTCGATAGCTTCTTCTGACGTATCAATCTTGCTCAGCCGTTTCCCGGCCTTCTCTCGCCACGCCAACACACCCGCGATGTCCGGAGCATATTTTCGTGTGAGCCCCTTGAGTTCCTGTTGGCGCTGCAGAAGGCGCTCTAGCTCATCCGGGTCGGTCGGAAGATCTGCGGTGAAACTACCGAGTTCCGCAGACACATCCGCAAGCACACCGGCGACCTCCCCGAGGCGCACACCAAGCTCCCGTAACTCCTCGTCACTAGCTCCTACCAACGCCGCCTGCGCCCTGCCAACAAGGTCTGATGCAGCTTCTTCCGCCTCTGCGCTGTAGCCGCCGACGGCTTCAGCACCATCAATTGCCACCAGCGCGGTCTGGGCGGCCTCACGCAGCGCATCAACATCCTGAAGACGGTTAATGGTTGCAACGAGATCGGCATCTTCGCCGTCTACGGGTGCAACTGCGTCGATTTCCTCGATTGCAAACCGCAGCCGGTCCATCTCCTGTGCCAACTCAAGGCGTTTCTCGGTGCGGTCCCTCAGATCTTTCGATGCCTCGCGCCACTGGACATAAACATCGCGATAGGAGGAGAGCTTCTGAGCGATCGCCGGTTCGAACCGGTCCAACGCCGCCAGCTGCTGTTCCGGCGCGAGAAGCCTCAACTGGTCGTTCTGGCCATGAATCGTGAGCAGATGCCCAGCAAGATCACCCAGTGTCGCGGCCGGAACCTTTCGGCCTCCTAGGTGAGCGCTCGATCGCCCCGTCGCTTTCACAGCACGTGAGACGACGTATTCGCCGTTTTCATCAGGCCCTGCACCAGCGCCCTCTGCAATCGCATGCACGGCGGACAATGTCGATTCCGGCAGATCTGCGATGCTGAGCGCGCCTTCCACCACAGCTTCCTGCGCCCCGGTTCGAACTCGGGAGGCATCAGCGCGGCCTCCTGTCAGCAGCCGCAAGCCAGTTACAACCATGGTCTTACCTGCACCGGTTTCACCGGTGAGCACCGTCAACCCAGGAGCAAGCTCCGCCGAGGCATGACGGATCACGCCCAAGTTCGAAATCGCGATCTCTGCGAGCACTCTGCCTCCTTACGCATCAACGCCGCGTACACCACGACCCGTCCGCGGGCCGCGCCAGCCGGACACCGGCAGCCGGAACTTATCCACCAGCCTGTCGGTGAACGGTTTGTCGTCCAAGCGTACCCACCGCACCGGACGCGACCCCCTACTTACTTCAACCCTCGAACCAGGAGGCACCGGGATGCGACGGAACCCATCCATTACCGCCATGGCACTCGACGTCGTGTGTTCTGACTCCACAGCAACCGTCGAGCGCGGCGAGACAACAAGTGGCTTTGCAAACAACGCATGTGCGTTATTCGGCACCACCAGCAACGCATCGAGTTCTGGCCACATCACCGGACCGCCAGCAGAAAACGCATAGGCTGTGGATCCGGTCGGCGTGGCCACCAGTACGCCATCGCAGCCAAACGACGACACAGGCCGAAAATCAACCTCCAACGTGGCATCAAGCACCCGTGTACGATCCAGATTCTCCACGCTGCATTCATTCAGCGCCCAATCCGTCCCGACGACCTGCCCCTCTTGGTCGATGACTGCCACGTCGATGGTCATTCTGTCGACAACGCGGTACGTCTTATCGACGACCTGCCTCACCGACTCCTCAAGACTCTCCGCGTCACCTTCTGCGAGGAACCCGACATGTCCGAGGTTGACTCCCAACACCGGAATATCCTGCGCCCGGGCATGCTCTGCGGCGCGCAGAAATGTTCCATCTCCGCCGAGCACCAGCACCAGCTCGCAGCCAAGCGCCGCATTGTCGTCAGCAGCGGCACGTGTCAGCCCACTGAGCACCGGATGCGTCTCAATCGCATCCATCTGTTCCTGTTCAAGCAACCGCACCGTAATGCCGGCTTCCTGGAGCATCTCCGCAGCCCTCGCTGCGGACGCGATATTCGACTCGCGGAACAAGTGCGGAACCAACAAGATCTCACGCTCAGCCGTCATTGCGGCCCCTCCTTCACGGCCTTTTGGACTGCGGCGGCGAGGGAATCGTCGTCAAGCATTGCCTCGCCTCCATCCTTTACAAGCCACAGGAAGTACTCCACGTTACCGCTCGGCCCTGGCAGAGGCGACGCAGCCACCCCACGCACGCTGAGCCCCAGCCCCTGTGCGAACTGGGCGACATCCACAGTGACTTCTTCGCGCAACTCCTGTGAACGGACAACGCCACCAGAGCCTAAACGGTCCTTGCCAACCTCAAATTGAGGCTTGACCATCGGCAACAAGTCAGCGCCATCCTCAAGACATTCCACCAGTGCCGGCAACACCAGCTTCAACGAGATGAAAGACAGGTCGCCGACCATCAGGTCCGCGAGTCCACCCATCATGTCCGGCGTCAGGTTTCGGATATTCGTCCGATCGAGCACCCGCACCCGCGGATCGTTCTGCAAGCGCCACACGAGCTGACCGTAGCCAACGTCCACGGCAACAACCTCACGTGCGCCGTTTCTGAGCAACACGTCTGTAAACCCACCTGTCGACGCGCCAGCATCCAGCGCCCTACGCCCTTCGACGCTCAGGCCACGTGGCCCGAAGGCTTCCAACGCTCCAAGTAACTTGTGCGCGCCACGAGACGCCCAGTCATCAATGTCCTCGACATTGACGCGTATCGACGCCTCTGGCTCTACCACTGTCGCCGGCTTCGACGCCACAAACCCACCGACCTCGACACGGCCCTCCTTGATCCACGTTTGAGCCTGCTCGCGCGAACGTGCAATCTTGCGGCGCACAAGCTCTGCATCCAAACGCCTCCGTTTGGGTGGCATTAGCTGTTCCTTTCTTGCAACGCATGCCCCAGTACCGCATGCGCGCGCGTCAGTGCGTCAACCTCATCGGCAAGCGATTCAGTATCTTCCGCGAGAATCGCTTCAAACTGTGACGTGACCTCCTCAGGCGTCGTATGCGGCGCCCGCGGATCCCTGGGCATGGGTGGCTTCATGTCACCACCACTGAGCTGTAGCAGCTTCAGCAGCCTCTGAGTTGGGCCGCACAAACTCCGGTGGAGTCTCCATATGCCACGCGACCTCCAAAACCGTGCGCAGGGCCTGAATCGGTGTCGCACCATCCTTGCCGTAGCTCAAAATGATGTCGTTGCCGTCGATACGTGCAGCGAAACCGCCCTGCGGTCCCGGACGCAAAACCTCTGGGTCCTCGTTGAGTCCGCGCATATCCTCCGCGATAAACGTCGGTCGCTGCTCCTTGGGCGCCTCCATGAGCGCCAACGGGCCAGAAACACCGGTAAGCACGTGCAGCGACGGAATCCCCGCCGCAACGCCACCTGCAATATCAGTATCTAGCCTGTCTCCCACGGCAAGCGGACGCTTCGCATTCATGCGTTCAGCGGCCTGAATGAACATCGCCGGCCCCGGCTTGCCCGCGCTTTCCGGAGTCACACCTGTCGCCGATGTCACCGCAGCAACCATCGAACCATTGCCGATCATCAACCCACGCTCCATTGGCAAAGACGTATCCAGGTTTGACGCAAGATAGATTGCGCCCCGCTGAATTGCCAACGCAGCTTCCGACAACTGCACCCAACCGGTCCCCGGGTTGTGGCCGTGCAGCACCGCCTTCGGATTCGCATCTGCACTATCGACGACGACGTAACCCGCATCGTCGACAAGCTGCTTAAACGACGGCGCGCCAACCACAAGAACAGGATCTCCGGGGACGAGGTGCGCCTCAGCCATCGACAACGCAGCCTGTGCTGAAGTGATCACGTCTTCGGTCTTCGTATCGAGGCCAATCTTGCCCAGCATCGCAGCCACATCCGCTGCGCTACGCGACGCATTGTTCGTCACATACATAGCCGGAATCCCCGACGCCGTAATGGCCTCTACAGCGTTTGGAATCGCCACTCCGCCATTCCACACAGTGCCGTCGAGGTCAAGCAGGAGAGCGTCGTAGTTATCCTTCAGCGCCATTGTCTAGTCCAATTCTGCGGCGCGCTCCGCCGCATCCGTGAAACCATCCGTATCAATCTTCGCAGCGTGTTCAAACCACGTCTTGGCCTCACCACGCTGGCCAGTCGCAAGAAGGGCATCAGCATATGCGTAGGAAAGACGCACTTGCTCAAATCCCTGCGAATCCAAAGAAGGATTCATGCGCTGCAGCGTCGCAAGTGCAGAATCGTGCTGACCGAGATCATGGCGTGCGCCGGCAAGCACAATCGCCAATTCGATCTTCCCCGCTTCGTCCAATTCATTAGCTTCAGGGCTACGACCAAGTTCAAGCGCCTTCTGAGGTCGGCCCAAGCCACGCTCCGCATCAGCCATCACAGCTAGCAGCCCCGGGCCACCAGACATCCGCCGCGCCGCACGAAGTTCTGAAAGCGCTTCCTTCCACTCACCAGCGCGATATGCAACTACGCCAGCAGTCTCACGGACAACGCCGACACGACCAGCACGGTTCTTCGCGGCGCGGGCGTGCTCAAGTGCGAGCTTCGGATCGTCTTCCAGGAGATCAGTAGCCATCAGCATGTGCTGTGCAACGCGTTCCGCATTGTCCTTGGAAAGCACCTTGAGGTCCTGCAGCACAGACGGGTCAAGGTCGTTAATATCCAGGCCCGACGGCAAGTCAGGTTCGCGCTCCTTCTGCGCCATCCGTTCCTCGCGGTATCCCTCACGATATGGGTTCGAGCGATCGTGGCGGACACGGTTGTCCTGCCCGCCGTGGCCCGGGTGGCCGCCCTTACCGTGGGGCTTGCCACGGCCGCGGCCACCACCGTGACCGCCGCGTTTATTGTCGCCGCGTGCTCCACCGTAGCGATCCTCGCGACGTCCGCGCTCTCCGTCGCCAAATTCACGACGACCACGAGACTGCCCGCGGTTATTCCTACCGCGACGGTCTCCGCCACCACCATAAGAACGTTGACGTCCCTGGTTATCTCCGTTGCCGGCCTCTGCCATGGAATCCCTCCAATTCGTATCCAAGCCATTATAGGGATGCTCAACACAGTTATGCTGATCCCCCTCAGCCGAGCGGACTTGGCGAGCATTCGACTCCGTAATGGGCTATCAAGGATTCGTTCTCCGCATTGCGGTTACGTCCCTCTCCTGGCTGTGCTGTATGCAAAACCCGACGTCATATCTTTCGCTGACTTGGGCAGAGTGTAAAACGCTGCGGCCGTGAAGCTTCATTTTGCATTTACGACTGTGTGCTGGTGGCTTTAGTCGAGTCTTCGGTGGCGTGAAGTCGCTTCGCTCCGCATTGCGGACAAGTGGGTAGACACCAACTATTTCCTTGTATCGGCTGGGCTACTTTTCCAAGAGCGCCGCCGCTGGCATCGACTCCGTGCTCCGCATTGCGGACTAGTGGGTGTACGCCAACTATGCAGTGGCATAGTCAGGCACGCAATGTTTCTGACTCTGTATTGCGGTCTGGTGGGTGTGCACCAATGTTGCTGTTGTCGGCGAGGGTTAAGCGACAAAATGTGTGTCCGGA
>NZ_KV833272.1:0-222 GCF_001837615.1 Corynebacterium sp. HMSC070H05 | reverse complement strand
CCTTGGCGGGGCTTCTGGTTTGTTGTCGATGATGGCACCTGCCATGGCACTGAAGTTACCGATTTCCAGGTTGTCAGCAGCAATACGCGGAGTATTGATCTTCAGCACGTCCCAGTCGGCGGGGACAACTGCGTTGCCGTTGGGGGTTTCAAGCAGGTATGGCTTTTCCGAGTAGTTGAACTTGCCAAACTGGTACAGGTAGTTCATCACCGAGTCATACTC
>NZ_KV833271.1:0-1323 GCF_001837615.1 Corynebacterium sp. HMSC070H05 | reverse complement strand
TCACGTTGCAAGAGCAGGGGCTAGACTACGGCCCGTTGTCGATCTTCTACCACCTGTTCGACACAATCGGCCCGGAGCGCACTCCATCTCGATCGACCATCGCGAATTGGCTGCACGACGCTGGAGTAGTTGACGCGAATGCCCGCAAGCGCCCACGCAGTTCGTATAAGCGGTTTGCCCGCGACTTTGTGTGTGAACTGTGGCAGATCGATGCTGTGGTCTACCGGCTATTCGACGTCGAACATACCCAGGTCACGATCTATCAAGTTATTGATGACGCCAGCAGATTCGATGTTGGCACAAAAGCGTTTCCCCGGCCTGAAAACGGCGAGGATGCTCGCATCACCTTGAAAGAAGCATTCGACCGATACCGCAAACCGCAGGAAATCTTGTCGGACAACAGTGAAGCGTTTGCCACCTACCACCGCGGTCGTCTATCAGCCACAGAAGTTTGGTTGGCGAAGCAAGGTGTGCTGGCAATTGCTGGCTTCGCCCCAACTACGCAAGGCAAAGACGAACGCTCCCACCGCACGTTGGTGCAGTTTCTCGACGCACGCACACCGGAAACATTCGACGAACTGCAAAAAGCGCTTGCGGCCTACCGCGAGGTCTACAACAAACATCGGCGACATCAAAGCCTGCTCGTCGGCAAGATGCACATCACGCCCGAACAAGCCTGGGAAACGTTCCCGCAGGCTGAATCACCTACAACTCCGCTTGATCCTGAAGCGGTCTGGCAGCGCGTTGTCGACTACAACCTCGCCAACAACCCCCATGCAAAGCCGAAGCCTGCATACACAAACGACCCCGGGGAAGCTGCCACTTCACCCAGGGTCAACACCGATCGTGCAATCACCACGCCAGGTGCATCGCATACGGATACGACCAGCATAGACCCGTATGAAGCAGTCAAAAAGCAGCGCTTTGATATCCCCTTGGAACTGACCATCAGCCGCCACGGGGCAGTTCACATCCTCGGATACCCGCTGTATGTCGGATTGAGATTCAAAAGCCGCAAACTGCTCAGCCACGTTACTGCCGATAACGTCGCTGAATTCTTCACCGCACACGACGGAGAATTCCTCTTCAGTGTGCCGCTACCGATCAAGCTCAAACACCGCCCAGCCGGCGGAGTAATCAACATCAACCACGTCGAAGGCATGAAACACCGCCAACCACCCCAGCTGCGCCCCAACCTATCCAAACCCCGGCCAAAAAGACGCAAACCGAAACACTAGCCAAAGTCCAAAAAGCTCCTGGACTCCGTGTCCAATAAGTGGCTGGACTCCATGTCCAAAATGTTCATGGACATAACACGTCTAG
>NZ_KV833270.1:0-478 GCF_001837615.1 Corynebacterium sp. HMSC070H05 | reverse complement strand
CGTTTTACCTGCGCATACAAACTGCATAACCTTATGGATGTCAGGAAGAACAGGTCCTGATCAGCGAAACAAGAAATCACCAAGGAGCACCACCAATGCGCAACGCCATCCGCAACACCATCGCAGCAGCACTGACTGCCACCATGGCCATTGCCGGTATCACCCCCGCCAATGCGTGCGACGCTTGCGATGAGCAAGCATTGATCGCCCCGGTTGATTTCGGCGCTGGGCTCGACCTGGTTGATTCTGACGGGGATGGTCTTCCCGACGTATGGGAACAACACGGTGTCATCTTGTCTGACGGCACTGCAGTTCCCCTTCCCGGTTATGGGGCTGATGTGAATCGTCCGGATCTGTTTTTGCAACTGAACTGGATGGCATCCGAATACCGCAGCCTTGGCTGCGACGACAATTACGTTGACGCTTGTGATTTCGCTGACAAGCGCAACCTTGGCCCATCGGCACAGATGCTGCAGGA
>NZ_KV833269.1:0-352 GCF_001837615.1 Corynebacterium sp. HMSC070H05 | reverse complement strand
TGAAGTGTCCCAGGTTTTGTTCCGTTTGAGTAGATGGGAAAATCTGGAATATGCCAAGAAAATTTGACCAGGATGCCAAGGACCGCGTGGTCCGTCTCGTGGAAGATCGCATCTTGGCGGAAAATATGTCGATGCAAGCCGCATGCCAGGCAGTAGCCCCAAAGCTGGGGGTTTCATGGCACACGGCTCGCCAATGGACCCAGCAGGCCCGCCGTGCGGGAAACATCCCAGAACCTGTGCCTGAAGACTTGGCCGCCGAAAACGCGAGGCTACGCCGTGAAAATCAAGAGCTACGCGACACTAACGAGCTGCTGAAGGCTGCCTCGGCTTTTTTCGCGTCGGAACTCGACCC
>NZ_KV833268.1:0-1664 GCF_001837615.1 Corynebacterium sp. HMSC070H05 | reverse complement strand
TGTGGTGTTGGGGTGTTGGCTTCGGCGTTACCGTTGCGGGCGATGTCGGCCTGGATGCGGGAGATGACCTGCAGATTCGGCGCGAGGTTGTGGTCGATGATTTGCTGGCACGCTGGTTCAAGTGTGGTTTTGTTGTGCTTGTTCCCGAGCTTGACCAACACGTTGCGGGCTGTGCGTAAACCGCGTGGCAGGGCTTGGGCGTTGTGCTCAAGGATCATGGCGATGACCTTGCTGGTTGCGGGCCCAAACGACGATGCTCTGGCGTAGAGCTCATCGCGAGTTAGCGGTTTGACCCCAGTAATCTCTTTGTCTGGGGTATGCGCAGGGTCTGTGCAATAGCGGTACTTAAACCCGTGCATACGCGGGTGTTCGGCCACGAGGCTATCGCCGTTGAAGATGCTGACCAGGCTGTTGGTCAGCCGTGCGCGCAAAGTCTTGCCGATGTATTGAAACGGCACGGAGTAGTACTGGTAGTCACAACAGATGTGCCAATTGCGATCGACTTTGACGCTGCGCCAGGACACTTCCGTAAATGGGGTGTCAGGAAGGTTGCGCATCATGGGTGCTTCATCGATGTCAAACAGCTCACGACGAGTAAACCCATGCGCATTGGGCATGGTTGTGTTGATGTCTTCGAGGCGCTCAGCGATCGCTTCGTTGAGCTCTTCAAGGCTATAGAACTCAACCCCATCGAAATAGCCAAGGATACGCGTATAGACAAGTTGGACGGCACGCTCAACTGCGGCTTTATCGCGGGGTTTTCCCGGACGTGCTGGTACAAGCAAGATGTCATAGTAGTCAGCAAAGTCCGCATAGCGCTGTTGGATGCGTCGTGCGGGTTTGTTCTTCGCCGGGCGATACGTTGCAGTCGGCGCGTTATCAGGAACGATGATGCCGGGGCGTTTCCCGAGGTAGTTTAGGGCTTTGACGTGGCAGTCAATCCAGGCGTCCATCTTCTCATTCGCCGTAGCAACCACAAATAACAAAGAAGAGTAGGGACAGACAGCCACAAATAGGCAAGCTTTCATCCCTACCTCACCGGTGGCTTGGTCGATGATGCGGACTTTGTCGCCCGCCCAGTCGACGTAGAGCTCTTGGCCTGGTTCATGCTCGATAATCGAGGTCATGCCGGTAGCCCGGATGTAGTCACGCAGGTGTTCACAGAACTGGGAGTACTGGTACTTCGATTCACCTGCGGCGCACGGGGAAGCGACATAGTCCATCCACAGCTTATGGCGCGTGAGGTGCTTGTTGTTCGCCAGCTTCTTCGCGAGTTTTTCGAAGTCAGGTCGGTCATAGCGCAAACGCCGACTCGTTCGCTGATCGCTAAAGTGCGTATCGAAGAACTCTGGATCCAGCTGAGCGAACGAAGACTGCGTGATTGCGTGGTCAGCAATCACTGCTTTGACTTTGGCGATATCCCTGTTGGAGCACTCCAAGGCAGCAGAGATGGCTGCATAACTCGCTCCGGTCAAACACATCGCCATAATGTCTTTGAAGTTGGCCATAAAAGGCCCTCCTTGCGGTCAGAAAGTGGTGACACACCGGCACAGATTGCGCCGACGTCACCTACAAAAATGACCGAAAAAGAAGACCCCTACCACCTATCCGGAAAACCCCTACCAACTACGCGGATTGCCCCTACCAACTACACGGAAACGGCA
>NZ_KV833267.1:0-1443 GCF_001837615.1 Corynebacterium sp. HMSC070H05 | reverse complement strand
AAGCATGATGATCATGGTTGGGTGTGTCTCCACCCGGACATTTTTAAAACAAACAGGTGGCAGTACCACACTCGGGCACTCAACCACCACACCCACAACTGTGGGCGAAAAATAAAAGCTCCTTAGAAAGGAGGTGATCCAGCCGCACCTTCCGGTACGGCTACCTTGTTACGACTTCGTCCCAATCGCCGATCCCACCTTCGACAGCTCCCATGACAGGCCACTGGCTTCGGGTGTTACCAACTTTCATGACGTGACGGGCGGTGTGTACAAGGCCCGGGAACGTATTCACCGCAGCGTTGCTGATCTGCGATTACTAGCGACTCCGACTTCATGGGGTCGAGTTGCAGACCCCAATCCGAACTAAGGCCGGCTTTCAGCGATTAGCACACCCTCACAGGCTCGCAAACGCGTTGTACCGACCATTGTAGCATGTGTGAAGCCCTGGACATAAGGGGCATGATGATTTGACGTCATCCCCACCTTCCTCCGAGTTAACCCCGGCAGTCTCTCATGAGTCCCCACCATCACGTGCTGGCAACATAAGACAAGGGTTGCGCTCGTTGCGGGACTTAACCCAACATCTCACGACACGAGCTGACGACAACCATGCACCACCTGTACACCAACCACAAAGGGAAAGACCATCTCTGGCCCGGTCTGGTGTATGTCAAGCCCAGGTAAGGTTCTTCGCGTTGCATCGAATTAATCCACATGCTCCGCCGCTTGTGCGGGCCCCCGTCAATTCCTTTGAGTTTTAGCCTTGCGGCCGTACTCCCCAGGCGGGGCGCTTAATGCGTTAGCTACGGCACGAACCCCGTGGAAGGGACTCACACCTAGCGCCCACCGTTTACGGCATGGACTACCAGGGTATCTAATCCTGTTCGCTCCCCATGCTTTCGCTCCTCAGCGTCAGTTACTGCCCAGAGACCTGCCTTCGCCATCGGTGTTCCTCCTGATATCTGCGCATTCCACCGCTACACCAGGAATTCCAGTCTCCCCTACAGCACTCAAGTTATGCCCGTATCGCCTGCAGTCCCGCAGTTAAGCTGCGGGCTTACACAAACGACGCGACAAACCACCTACGAGCTCTTTACGCCCAGTAATTCCGGACAACGCTCGCACCCTACGTATTACCGCGGCTGCTGGCACGTAGTTAGCCGGTGCTTCTTCTCTAGGTACCGTCACATAACGCTTCGTCCCTAGCGAAAGGAGTTTACAACCCGAAGGCCGTCATCCCCCACGCGGCGTCGCTGCATCAGGCTTGCGCCCATTGTGCAATATTCCCCACTGCTGCCTCCCGTAGGAGTCTGGGCCGTATCTCAGTCCCAATGTGGCCGTACACCCTCTCAGGCCGGCTACCCGTCGACGCCTTGGTAGGCCATTACCCCACCAACAAGCTGATAGGCCGCGAGCTCATCCCACACCGAAAAAACTTTCCAC